>NZ_JBVAYZ010000003.1:0-334194 GCF_055412865.1 Pseudarthrobacter ribosi
ACTGGGCCTGGTAGATCGCGTTCATCGGACCGATGCCCATCGAGACCGTGGGGAACTCCCAGAACTCCGGCATCAGCCGCGGGTGCGGGTAGGAGGACAGGGCATGGCCCTCCTTGGACTTCTCCTGCCGGAACCCGTCCAGGTCCTCCTCGGAGAGCCGGCCCTCCATAAAGGCCCGGGCGTACATGCCGGGGGAGGCGTGGCCCTGGAAGAAGATTTGGTCCCCGCCGCCGGGGTGGTCCTTGCCGCGGAAGAAGTGGTTAAACCCGACCTCGTACAGGGTCGCGGCCCCGGCATAGGTCGAGATGTGCCCGCCGACGCCGATATCGGCCCGCTGCGCCCGGTGCACCATGACCGCGGCGTTCCACCGCAGCCAGGCCCGGTACTTCCGCTCGATCTCCTCGTCCCCGGGGAACGGGGCCTCCTGGTCCACCGGGATCGTGTTGACGTAGTCCGTGGTCGTGACCATCGGAACACCCACGGACTGCGCCCCGGCCCGCTGGAGCAGGCTGCGCATTATGTACTGGGCACGCTCGGTGCCCTGTTCCTGAATCAGCGTGTCCAGGGACTCCAGCCACTCGGCGGTCTCTTCCGGATCACGATCAGGCAGCTGGTTAGTCAACCCGCTGAGGATATGGGAGGTCTCTTCTCCTGCAGCCACGTCCAACCTCTTTTTGAGCGCATTCATCGGCGCCCTCAGCTCCGGCAGGGTAACTGCCTGGCGTGAACGCGACGTGTGCGACGTATCGGTTACAACTGCCCGGTCATGTGCGCCGGGCAAGGTCCAATCACAACTATGCCCGCCTGCGTCAGCGGGGCAATCGCCCTCTCGGGCGTAGTCGTCATCAGCCACTCTAGCTGTGACCGCACGGGGATGCGTAGCTATCGCATGGGGGTCCTGTCGTATTTGACCGGCATACTGGTTGTGTGACGATGCGCCGCCCGGCGGTGCTCGGATCGCCGTGTGTGACGCAGAATATGGCGGATCGCGGGGCCAACAGCTTGAAGCGCAGGCGCAAAGGGTGTTGGCTTGGAGTAATGGAAATCACTAGAGCTATTGAAAACACCAAGCATAGGAGCAACACGTGAGCGAGGCCGACGCCGCCACTTCGGTAAATGTGGCGGAAAAACTGGGTTTCAAAACCGGGGACCTGATTCAGGAATTCGGTTATGACGATGACGTCGACTTCGATCTACGCGACGACATTGAAGATCTCACCGGTTCGGAACTCTTCGATGAGGACGACCACGAGGTAGTCGACGCCGTCATTTTGTGGTGGCGTTCCGGCGACGGTGACCTCGTGGACACCCTGGTCGACTCGCTGACCACGCTGGCTGAAGGCGGCGTCATCTGGGTTCTGACCCCCAAGTCCGGCCGGGTGGGCTACGTCTCACCGGCCGACATCCAGGATGCCGCGCCCACCGCTGGCCTGCACTACACCACCTCCGCAGGCGTCTCCAAGGACTGGAGCGCCACCCGGGTCACGCGGAAGAACAAGTGACCCAAGCCGCAGCGGTTCGCGTTATCGCGGACCAGGCAGTTGACGCGCGGGCCGTGCCCGCCGTCGGCGACGCCGCCCCGGACTTCGAGTTGCTGAACCAGTATGGCGAACCCGTCAGGCTCGCCGAACTCGTCGGACGCAACGTCGTCCTCGTCTTCTTCCCGTTCGCCTTCTCCGGCATCTGCACGGGGGAGCTGTGTGAAATCCGGGACAACCTGGCGCTGTTCGAGGATGCCGACACCGTCGTGCTGGGTATTTCAGTGGACAGCAAGTTCGCCCAGCGGGCCTACGCGGAGAAGGAAGGCTATACCTTCGACCTGCTGGCCGACTTCTGGCCGCACGGGGCCGTCGCCGAACAATACGGGGTGTTCGATCCCGGAAGCGGGATGGCAAAGCGCGGAACCTTCATCATCGACGCGAGCGGAATCGTACGTTACGTGGTGGTGAACCCCCGCGGCCAGGCCCGGGACTTCGCCGGCTACCGCGCCGCCCTGGCAGGACTCGCAGGGAACTGACGCGGTGAGGACGCGGCGGCCCGGGATCGGCATGACTGGCTTTGCCAGCCTGCCCCCGGTCCCCGCCGCGGAACCGGCCCGCGATGAGCTCGAGGTCCTGCGGGAAATCCACGGCATTCTGGCGGGGGAACGGTTCGCGCTGCTCACCGGCGCCGGCCTGAGCACCGACTCCGGCATCCCCGACTACCGCGGACCCGGCGCTGCGCCCCGGGCGCCCATGACATACCAGGAATTCATCGGCGAGCCGGACAACCGCCGCCGCTACTGGGCCCGCAACCACATCGGCTGGTCCCACCTGCGCCGGGCCGACCCCAACGACGGCCACGCCGCCGTCGCCCGGCTGGAGCAGCGGGGGCTGCTGACCGGACTCATCACCCAGAACGTGGACCGGCTGCATGAGGACGCCGGCAGCGTCAACGTGGTGGACCTGCACGGCCGGTTTGACCAGGTGGTCTGCCTCGCCTGCCACCGGCGGTACAGCCGGACGCTGCTGGCGGGCGTTCTGACGGAGCTCAACCCCGGCTTCCTGGAACGGGCCCTGGCCGCCGGTGTGGTCGAAATGGCTCCGGACGCCGACGCCACCGTCGAGGACGAGGACCTGATTGAGAGCTTTATTGTCGCCCACTGCCCGGCCTGCGGTGGCACCCTCAAACCCGATTTCGTCTACTTCGGTGAGAACGTCCCCAAAGACCGGGTGGAACGCTCCTACGCCATGGTGGACGAGGCCGGCGCCCTCCTGGTGGCCGGCTCCTCGCTGACGGTGATGAGCGGCCTGCGGTTTGCCCGGCACGCGGCCAAGCACGGAAAACCCGTGGTGATCATCAACCGGGGTCAGACCCGCGGGGACGAGCTTGCCACGGTAAAGCTCGACGCAGGTGTAAGCGAGTCGCTCCGGTGGCTCGCCGACGAGCTTCCGCCGCTCTAGGCCGCTCGAGGGCCGTCGGCGGACCGCTCGGGTCGATTGGCGCTCCGCCGGGTTCATCCGGTACAGTAACTGTTCGTTGGTTGAAGCGCTGAGGCGCGGAAATGACGGTTTGGGTCTTTAGCTCAGCTGGTAGAGCGCCACGTTTACACCGTGGATGTCATCGGTTCGATCCCGGTAGGACCCACCAAAAATTACCCCGTTATGGCGGGCCGCGAGGCCCCATGACGGGGTTTTTGTGTGCGCTGGCTGACCGAACGGCGCTGTGTTGTCAGCGGGGTTTGCAGCAGCGCCGCGGATATTGTCGGAGCCTCACCCTACCGTTGCGGGCATGGAACACGTGATGGTGAAGTCAGGCCCGGATGGACGGCCCCACACGGTGGTGCGCGCCGGCCGAGAATGGATTGTCGGCGCGGAGCCCGTCCGGTGGTTCGAACGGGTGAGCTGGTGGGAGGCAGAGCGGCGGATGCCCAAAGGACTGAGCCGGGTGGACGTCGAGGTCTGGCAGGTCCAGGCGAGACTGGGCCGCAACTCGGGTTCTGCTCTCACCACGATGGAAATCATCCGTGACGGCCTGGGCGGCGGCTGGCGGCTCCGGGAGGCGGTCGCGGACGCGGCATGATCGCTGCATAGCACCGGCATGGCCTGCGGCGTCGTGTACCGGAGGTGCCGGGGCATTGGAAAAGCCTTCCACCGCGACTATTGGGGGATGCCGCGGTGGAAGGCTTGTGTATGAATATACCGTGAATAATAGGAAATGCGAAACACGCCGCGGCAGGTCTGTGCTGCCAAAAATGCCTATTCGATGGCGTAATTGTCGGCTAACGGACGACGCGGCCTGAGGTGGGCTGGCCTGACACATTCCGTCCCACGCCATGACGGCGGCCTAGGATGTCTTCATGATTCCCACCGCCGCCCGCCGCATAGCCCGGGTCCGCCCGCTGCCCGAGGATTCCGGGGACGAGCACTTTTTCGTCGCCAACGATGCCCCGGACTTCGACAGCAAAGCGGGGCGAGTGTGGACGGTGATCGAGTCGCCGTTCCCGGGTTCTCCGGCAAACGCCGGCAGCGCGCCCCGCAGGGGCTGGGAAGCCGGCGGCACCGTTGACGAGGGTTCGTTCATTTTCCTGGCGCCCAGTGTCCCGGCCAACGTCCTGGGAATGGCGCACAACACCGGCCAGGCGGGCCGGGATCTCCCGCCGCAGGCTTTCCACAAGGCAGCGACCAGCGTGGTCGGGCCGGGAGAGGCAATAGAACTGGGGCCCGGGGTTGGCCGCGTTGACCCGGAAGCGGAACTGACGATCGTCATCGGAAGCAAAGTCCGGAGGCTGACGCTCGGCAATGCACGGACGGCTGTCCTGGGTTTCACCATTGGGAATGATGTCTCCGCCCGGGACCTGCAGCAGTCGGATGCGTTGTGGATCAGCGCCAAGAACCAGGACACCTTCACTCCGGCCGGGCCGTGGATCGTCACGGGCCTCAATGCTGCCGACCTGGCGATTGGGATCAAGCACAACGGCGCCGAGCTCAAGTCTGCCAGCACAGCCGATCTCGGCTGGGGGGTGGATGAAATCCTCGTCTACCTGACGTCCTTCATGACGCTGCACCCTGGCGATCTCGTGCTGACGGGCTTCCCTGCCGAGTGCGCGAGCCTGAGCGCCGGTGACAGCGTAACTTGCTGTGTTGAAGGCATCGGTGAGCTGACGAATCCGGTGGTGGCCGTCGCTTGACGGCGTTCGCGCCGGCCGCTGGCTGACCACCCCCTCCGGCCCCCGGTCCTCACAGCGGATCGCAGCCCCGGGAACGCGGTTTGGCGCGCCCGACACTATGATGGTTAGTGTTCAACTGACTGAACAGCTCCGAATGCTGGGCTCCGACGCCCTGCACGCGATCCTGAAGGAGAATCATGGCCGATTCCCGAGTTTCCCGCACCACTGACGGATCGGGGAGCGCTTCACCCGCGCCGGCCGTCACCCGTGCCGCTGCTGTGCTGGAGGCGCTGGCCTCCTCTGCGACCGGGCGGCTGACGCTGAGCGACCTCGCCAGGGAACTGGGCATCCCCAAATCCTCGACCTCGAACCTCCTGCTTGCGCTCGAGGAGGCAAGGCTGATCAACCGACAGGGGGCCGAATTCACCCTCGGGCGCAAGCTGGTTGAGCTCGGCGCGGCGTACCTGAGCCGGCTGGACGAGGTCCAGGAGTTCTACCGGTTCTGTGAACAGGCGCCCACCCTGTCGGGCGAGACGGTACGCATCGCCATGCTCGATGGAAACAACGTCATCTACCTGGCCCGATATGAAGGCCATCCCGCGGTCCGCCTCACCTCCAACATCGGCGACAAGATGCCAGTCTCCCTTTGTGCCGTCGGTAAGGCGCTGATTGCGCGGCTGCATGACCACGATGTGGCCGAGATGTTTCCTGATGACGCCCAGTTGCCCGTCCTGACTCCGAAGTCCCTGCGCACGGGGGCGCAGCTCAAGGCCCAGCTCGCTGTCATTCGAGAACAGGGCTACGCCTTCGAGGATGAGGAATCAACCACCGGCGTCGTCTGCCTGGCCGTCTCGGTGCCGACCCGAGGCGCGCACGGACCCAGTCTGGGCCTGTCCGTCACCGCATTGAAGGCGACCTACTCGGAAGAGCAGGGCGCGCTGATGGTGAAAGAGCTGAAGGAACTGGCCCGGTCGCTGGGCAATCCCATGGGGTAGCGCCGGCCGCCGGCCGGCACGGATGGGAACGGAAATAAATCCGATAAGACATAGGCGAATCGATCAGCCTGTTGTACGCTGTTCAACATGGTGATCGAACCCTCAGGGGTTGCTCATATCCCACCAGGCCAACGGGGGCCTGGAGTGTTCTTGAGGGAGTGCTTGTGACTACTAGTACTAATACACCGCTGGCTGAAGCGGACGGCGCCGTCGTCGATCCGGAACAGCTGCGAAGGGCAACTCTAGCCAGCTCCGTGGGCTCCGCGCTGGAGTACTACGACTTCTACATTTACGGCCTGGCCTCGGCCCTGATCTTTGGCCCCCTGTTCTTCTCGCCGCTTGGGGAGGACGGCGCCCTGATCGCCTCATTTGCCACCTACGGGGTGGGTTTCGCGGCCCGGCCGTTCGGCGGAATGATCTTCGGCCACATCGGCGACAGGTTCGGCCGCAAGCTGGTCCTCATCCTCACGATCGGACTGATGGGCACCGCAAGCTTTGCCATCGGCCTGCTGCCGACCTTCGAGCAGGCCGGCATGCTGGGAGCGGTCTTGCTGGTAACACTGCGCATCCTTCAAGGACTGGGCGCCGGCGCTGAGCAGGCGGGCGCGACGACACTGATTTCCGAAGTCGCGCCGCGCCACCGCCGGGGCTTCTTCGCCGCTCTCCCGTTTGTCGGGATCCAGCTGGGTACCCTCCTGGGGGCCGGAATATTTGCCCTGATTGCCATGGCTGACAAGGACGTCCTGGAGGGCTGGCTTTGGCGAGTGCCGTTCCTTGCCAGCGTGTTCCTGATAGTGGTGGCGGTCTTCATTCGGCTGCGCCTAAAGGAAACGCCCGTCTTCCAGGAGCTGGAAAAGCACAAGAGCGTGGCCAAGAACCCCCTGGGCCAGCTCTGGCAGCACTCCAAGAAGAACGTGCTGATCGGCATCGGCCTGCGGATGGGCGAGAACGGCAATTCCTCGATCTACTCCGCCCTGCTCATCGCCTTCATGGCGTCAAAGGACGGAGTGTTCCCGGGGGACAAGTTCATTGGCCCGGTTGGCCTGCTCATCGCCGCCGGCTTCGCCGCCGTTATGGTGGTGACGTTCGGTGCGCTGTCGGACAGGTTCGGGCGCGTGCCCGTCTACCGCTACGGTGCGCTCTTCCAGGCCCTCATCGCGCTGCCCGCGTTCTATCTGGTGACGCTGGGGAACGTCACGCTCGTCTGGATCGTCATGGTGGTGGGTATCGCCCTTGGCGTTCAGTCCATGCTCGGTCCGCAGTGCCCGCTCCTTCCCGAACTCTTCGGCTCCCGGTACCGGTTCACCGGCGTGGCCATGAGCCGCGAACTATCGGCTGTCTTCGCCGGCGGGCTCGTGCCGCTGGTGGGTGCCGCCCTCCTGGCCGCCACTGATCATTCCTGGCTGGTGCTCGCCATCTACTCGCTGGTTCTCGCTGCGATCTCCTTTGTCACCACGTTCTTTACCCCGGAAACGGTGGGGCGCGACCTTCTCCTGACGGAGGACGCCAACTAGGCGCTCCCGGGCACTCCGCCGCCCGCCGGCGCCGGACCCAAGGCCGTGGCCCTTCCTTCAGGAAGGCCACGGTCTTTCTGTGCTGCGTCCGGGGGCGGGCGCGGCCTGAATTGCCGTTCGTTGCACGGCAAAGCAAAAGCGGCCCCTCCGTTTCCGGAGGGGCCGCGCTCGTGTGTTCGCTGCGGACCAGGCCGCGGATCTCCCGGGCCTAGTAGAAGTGGACCGTGTCGACGACGTGGGGGAGTTCGCCGCCGTCGAGGAAGGTCCGCAGGTTGCCGCAGAAGCGTTCTGTGATCAGCCGGTTCTCGGCCGCGCTGAGGGCCGAGGTGTGCGGGGACACCATCACGCGGGGGTGGTGCCACAGCGGGCTGTCCTGCGGGAGCGGCTCGACGGCAAACACGTCGAGGCACGCATACGAAACCTGGCCGTTGTCGAGTGCTTCCAGCAATGCCTCCTCGTCCACGACGGTGCCGCGGCCCACGTTCACCATGACCGTCCCGGGCTTCATTGCCGCAAATACCTCGCGGCTGAACAGCTTCTCGGTATAGGGCGTGCCGGGAAGGGTATTGACGACGGCGTCCGCCGTGGCCAGCAGGCCGGGGAGGCCGTCGTTGCCGGCGACCTCCTGGATGCCCTCGATGGGTTCAACGGACCTCTTGGTGCCGCTGACCGTCATTCCCAGCGCACGGGCTATCCTGGCAGTCTCCAGCCCGATCTCGCCGAGCCCGGTGACCACCAGGTGCGAGCCGTTGACCAGCCGGGTGGGGGTGCGCAGCTCGGGCCAGACCCGGACCGCCTGGTCCTGGGCCATTTCGGCGCTGCGCTTGAAACCGTTGAGGATTCCGAGCGCGGCGAACTCGGCAAGCGGCAGGGCGTGGACCCCGGCAGACGTGGTCACCTTGAACTTCTGCAGTGCCCCGGCATCCAGCCCCGAGGCCTTCACGGCGCCGCCGGCGCCGGCCGCCATGGCATGGATCCACTCGAGGTGGGAATTGCTGCCGGCAACCCGCGCGAGTCCCGCCGGGCTCTCGTTGGGGATCCCATACAGGACCTGTGCCCTGCCGAGCATGTCCCAGTAGCGGTCCTCCTGCTCCGGGGTCCGGCGGAAGTCCGGATCCCCGGAGTGGTCTGCCGGAAAGCGCTCCGGAGGCAACAGCTCGGGTTCGTAGAGGACGGTAACGGAAGGATCTACTGCGCGGATGCGCTCCACAAGCTCTGCTTCGAGCGGGACGGCGATCGCGACGATGGTTTTAGACGTCATAATGTTCATCATACTGAATGGAGGCTAGGATACTGAACAGATTTCGGAGAGTAATCCACAACGAAGTGAGGCAGCATGGAATGGGACCGAAGGGAAGCAGGCTTTGTGGGCCTGGGCCTGATGGGGGAGCCGATGGCGGCGAACCTCCTCAACGCGGGGTGGGCCGTCACCGCCTGGAACCGGTCCCCGGCGGCCCTTGACCGGTTCGCAGCCCTCGGCGGAGCCCGCGTGGCGGGGGTCGAAGAACTCCGCGACACGCCGGTCATCATCTTTATGCTTCCGGACCTGTCCTACATTGAGGACGCAGCGGCCGGACTCCTCGCGGCCTGGACCGCGAAACCGCCGGCGGCCGGCACCGCCGTGGTGGTCATGAGCAGCGTCTCGCCCGCCGCGGTGCAGGTGTTCGGTGCCAGCGTGGCCCGGGCGAGCGGCGGCAACGCCGTCGTCGTCGATGCTCCCGTCAGCGGCGGCACCCAAGGCGCCGCGGACGGGACCCTGGCCATCATGGCGGGCGCCAGCGAAGAGGACTTCCAGCGGCTCCTGCCCCTCTTCACTGCGATGGGGAGCACGGTTCGCAGGCTCGGGCCGCTGGGTTCGGGATCGCTGGCCAAGGCGTGCAACCAGCTCATCGTCGGAACCACGACGGCGGCCCTCGCCGAAGCCGCGGAGCTCGCCGAACGCTCCGGCCTGGACGTCGCCGCACTGTACGAGGTGCTCGCGGGCGGCCTGGCCGGCAGCCGCGTCCTGGACAATGTCGGGCCCCGGCTCGCCGCCAGGAACTACGAACCCACCGGCCCCGCCAAGTTCATGCACAAGGACCTTTCCTTTGTCCTGGACAGCGCGGCCGCCGTGCACTCCGCGGTGCCGATGGCGGCGGCCGGCGTCGAGCTGTATGCGGAACTGCTGCGCCAGGGACTGGGCGAGAAGGACCTCGCCGTCGTCCGCCAGACCATCTCGAATCTCAGCGACAACACCGCAGCCAAGACCAATGGAGGATCAGCGAACCATGAGTGGACTCTTTGACCTGACCGGCCGGACCGCACTGGTCACCGGCTCCAGCCGGGGGATCGGCAACGCGCTGGCCCGGGCGCTCGCCGACGCCGGGGCTACGGTTGTGCTCAACGGCATCAACCCCGAACGGCTCAAGGCGGCAGAGGCCGCCATGGCCGCGGACTATCCGCCCGGCCGGGTCCACAGCTGCGCCTTCGACGTCACGAGCGACGCCGACGCCGCCGGAGGGGTGGCGTGGGTGGAAGAGAACGTCGGACCGCTTGGCATCCTGGTCAACAATGCCGGCATCCAGCACCGCGTGCCGATGCTGGAACTGGACGTCGCTGACTGGGAACGGGTGATCTCCACGGATCTGACCAGCGCGTTCCTCGTGGGGCGGGCGGCCGCACGGCACATGATTCCCCGCGGCCGGGGCAAGATCATCAACATCTGCTCGGTTCAGACGGACCTGGCCCGGCCCACCATCGCCCCCTACATTGCGGCCAAGGGCGGGCTCCGGAACCTGACCCGTGCCATGACGGCGGAGTGGGCAGGGTCCGGACTGCAGATCAACGGCCTCGCGCCCGGCTACATCCACACCGAAATGACGCAGAACCTCGTGGACGATGCGGAGTTCAACACCTGGATCCTGGGCCGGACCCCGGCGCACCGTTGGGGGACAGTGCAGGACCTGGCCGGACCGGCGGTGTGGCTCGCGTCCGACGGCTCGGACTTCGTCAACGGCCAGACCATCTTCATCGACGGCGGAATGACGGTGGTCGTCTGATGCGCGGCGTCCCGGAACTGCCGGCAACAGCAGCCGCCGTGGTGGCCCACGCGGCCGGCGACCTCCGGATCGAGGACGTGTCCGTGTCCGCACCGGCGCCCGATGAAGCGGTGGTCGAAGTCGCATTCGGCGGCATCTGTGGCTCGGACCTGCACTACTGGGTGCATGGTGCGGCCGGCGAGTCGGTCCTCCGGCAGCCGATGGTCCTGGGCCACGAGATCGTGGGAACGGTGCTTGTGGCGGCCGGCGACGGCACCGGACCGGGGCCGGGCACGGCCGTCGCGGTGCATCCGGCCACGCCCGGCCCGGGCGCCGCCCGGTATCCCGCGGACCGTCCGAATCTATCCCCGGGCTGCACGTACCTGGGCAGCGCCGCACGCTTCCCCCACACCGACGGGGCATTCAGCCGGTACGCCACTCTTCCGGCCCGGATGCTCCGGCCGCTGCCCGAGGGCCTGGAGCTGAGGATCGCGGCGCTGGTGGAACCGGCCAGCGTCGCGTGGCACGCCGTCGCGCGTGCCGGCGACGTGGCGGGCAAGACGGCTCTCGTGATCGGCTGCGGCCCCATCGGCGCGTTGGTCGTGGCCGTCCTCAAGCGGGCCGGCGCACGGCGGATCGTGGCGGTGGACATGCACGCTCGGCCGCTGGAGATAGCCCGGGCCGTGGGCGCGGACGAGGTCCTCAAGGGCGATGAGGCAGAGGCCATCGCGGCGGTGGAGGCAGACGTCGTCATCGAATCCTCCGGCAGCCATCACGGGCTGGCGTCCGCGGTGCAGGGTGCCACCCGGGGCGGAAAGGTGGTGATGGTGGGCCTGCTGCCCTCGGGCCCGCAACCGGTCCTGATCTCGCTGGCGATCACCCGCGAACTGGAGCTGCTGGGTTCTTTCCGCTTCAACGACGAAATCGACGACGTCGTGGCTGCCCTCGCCGACGGGTCACTGTTCGTGGACCCGGTGGTCACCCACACGTTCACGCTGGACCAGGGGCTGGAGGCCTTCGAGGTGGCACGGAACGCGGCCGTTTCCGGAAAGGTGCTGCTGGACTTCCGGCCGTGCTAGGGCCGCTGGACCGGGACGAACACCCGGGGCTGGTCCTTCCATTCGGGTTCCATCTCCGAGATGGTCTCCCGCATGATCCGGTCCGAGGCCTCGCGGGCTGCTGCCGGGATTCCGGCGGCGATCGCCTCGGCCACGTCCACATGCCACTGCAGCGCCGTGTCGCGGGGGTGGTCCGGCATCAGCCCGTGCACCGTGCGGCCGGTCAGCGTCTCCGCCACCTGGCCCACCATGTTGGCGAACATCTCGTTCCCGGAGCCGGTCAGCAGCAGGGAATGGAAGTGGATGTCCAGCTCCAGGAACCGCGGCACGTCCCCGGCCTGGCCGGCGTCGCGCATCGCGTGCGAGACTTCCACGAGTTCGCGGCGGATCTCCTCGGGCGCGTTGGTGGCGGCCAGCTCGGCGGCCACGGGTTCGACGGCGGTGCGCAGCTCTGCGAGGGAGCGCAGCTGCGCACCGCGGCCGTCGCCGGCGAGGCGCCAGCGGATCACCTGGGGGTCGAACGGGTTCCAGCGGCTGGCCGGCAGCACCCGGATACCCACCCGCTTGGTGGTTTCGACCAGCCCGAGCGACTGAAGCACACGCACCGCCTCGCGGACCACCGAACGGGAGACTTTGAGTTCGCCCTCGAGGTGCTCGGCCAGCATGATGTGGCCCGGCGGGAGCTCGCCCGCGACGATGCGGGTGCCGAGGTGCTCAATCGCGCGGTGGTGGAGGCTGGTTGACATATTCGTAAGCATAGTGGGGCGGACGCGGATCCAGCCCCCGTGACGGCCCGGATGGGCGCAAGCAAGCCGGAAATCATAGACTGTTTGTGACGCGCCATATTCCGCCACGTGGGCACTGCTTTCCAGCAGCCCGCGGAAATACATATGGTTTATTGACAGCCACTTATCCCAAGAAGGCAGTTCCGCCTCTCGCGCGGGACGAACTGCACATGTTGCACAGAAATGAATTGGAGTTTTGATGTCAGCACACATCGGTGTCACCGGCCTTGCGGTGATGGGGGCCAACCTCGCCCGCAACCTGGCCCGGAACGGCTTCACCGTTGCCCTGCACAACCGGTCCGTCGAAAAGACCGATGCCCTGCTGGAAAAGCACGGCCACGACGGTGACTTCATCCGCACGGAGACCCTGCAGGAGCTCGTCGACTCGCTGGAGAAGCCGCGCCGGGTGCTGATCATGGTCAAGGCCGGCAAGCCGGTCGACTCCGTGATCGAGCAGCTCGAGCCGCTCCTGGAACCGGGCGACATCGTCATCGACGCCGGCAACTCCCACTACGAGGACACGCGCCGCCGCGAGGCAGCGCTCGCCAAGAAGGACCTGCACTTCGTCGGCATCGGCGTCTCCGGCGGCGAGGAAGGTGCCCTCAACGGCCCCTCGATCATGCCCGGCGGCTCGAAGGAGTCCTACGACGCCCTGGGTCCGCTGCTGGAAAAGATCGCCGCCCACGTCGACGGCAAGCCCTGCTGCGCCTGGATCGGCACCGACGGCGCCGGCCACTTCGTCAAGATGGTCCACAACGGCATCGAATACGCCGACATGCAGGTCATCGGCGAGGCCTTCGACCTGCTGCGCTCCGGCGCAGGGATCGAACCGGCCGAGCAGTCCAAGATCTTCGAAGAGTGGAACAAGGGCGACCTCGCCTCCTTCCTGATCGAAATCTCCGCCGAGGTCCTCGGCCACGTGGACGCGAAGACCGGCAAGCCGTTCGTCGACGTCGTCGTGGACGCCGCCGGCCAGAAGGGCACCGGCCGCTGGACCGTCATCTCCGCACTCGAACTGGGCTCCCCGACCTCGGGGATCGCCGAATCGGTCTTCGCCCGGGCGCTGTCCTCCCAGACCGAACAGCGCAAACTGGCGCAGGAGCTGCTCGCCGGAGCCGAAGCCGACGTCGAGATCCCCGAGAGCTTCGTCGAGGACGTCCGCCAGGCACTCTACGCCTCCAAGCTGGTCTCCTACGCCCAGGGGCTGGACATGCTCACCTCGGCCGCCAAGGAATACGGCTGGGACCTGAAGCTGGACGAGATCGCCTCCCTGTGGCGCGGCGGCTGCATCATCCGCGCCGAACTGCTCAAGGAGATCACCAAGGCCTACGCCGCGGCGGAGAAGCCGGCAAACCTGCTGTTCGCCCCGGCCTTCACCAAGGCGATCGCCGACGTCCTCCCGGCCTGGCGCCGGGTGGTCTCCACCGCGGTCCAGCTCGGCATCCCGGTGCCGGTGTTCTCGTCCTCGCTGGCCTACTACGACGGCCTGCGCCGCAAGCGCCTGCCGGCCGCCGTGATCCAGGGCCAGCGCGACCTCTTCGGCGCGCACACCTACGGCCGTGTCGACGCAGAAGGCACCTTCCACACCCTCTGGGGCGAGGACAAGTCTGAAATCGAGGCAGTGGACACCCACTAATCCGCAACTGACACCGGCGGCCGGTGCTCCCCGTTACTCTGGGAGCACCGGCCGTTCGCGTTTCCCCGGGATCCCGTCCCGGTAGTACCGCAGTGTCAGTCACAGCAACCGTCCCCGCCAGCGTCCCAGGAGTGCAGCAGATGACCCAGCCCGTAGCATTTGTCACCGGTGCCTCCACCGGAATCGGTTACGAGACAGCGTGGAAGCTCGCGGCACGCGGTTTCACCGTCTATGCCGGTGCCCGCCGCGTCGAAAAAATGGAGCCCCTCAAGGCCCACGGGGTGACGGTCGTGGCGCTGGACGTCACCAGCGAGGAATCCATGACCGCCGCCGTCGAGCAGGTGATTGCCGCCCACGGCCGCGTCGACGTCCTGGTCAACAACGCCGGCTACGGCTCCTACGGCTCGCTGGAGGAAGTGGAGCTCGCCGAGGGGCGGCGGCAGTTCGACGTCAACGTCTTCGGACTGGCGCGGATGACCCAGCTGGTGCTCCCCGGAATGCGGGCCGCCGGCCGGGGGAGGATCATCAACGTGTCCTCGATCGGCGGACAGATGTATGAGCCGCTGGGCGCCTGGTACCACGCGACGAAGTTCGCCGTCGAGGGCCTGAGCGATTCCCTGCGGATCGAACTCAAGCCGCACGGCATCGACGTGTCCATCATCGAGCCGTCGGGAACGGCCTCGGAGTGGGGCGCCATCTCCGGCGACAGCCTGCTGGCCACGTCCGGCCGCGGCCCCTACATGGACCAGGCGAAGGTGGTGGCCGCGGCTCTGGCGTCCACCGTCGGCTCCAGCATGTCCACGCCCCCGGACGTCATTGCCGACGCCATCGTCCATGCCGCGACGTCCCCGAAGCCCAAGACGCGCTATCCGGTGGGCAAGGGCGCCCGGGCCATCCTGCTGCTGCGGCGGCTGCTGCCGGACCGGGCCTTCGACGTCGTCATCTGGAACATCTACAAGCGGTTCCCCGCGTAGCGTCCGGGATGCCGGCTCCGGCCGGAGCCGCTCAGATCCGGTATTCGATCAGGTATTCGGCCGGGTCGACGGCGGGCTTGGTCTCCCGCTGCGCGTCCCGGTGCCGCCAGGTGGCCGGCACGCCCGTCAGGATCGACTCTGCCGGCGCGTCCTTGACCACCACGGCGTTGGCGCCCACGGCGCTGTCCCGGCCGATGGTGATGGGGCCCAGGATCTTGGCTCCGGCGCCGATCACGACGCGGTCCTCGATGGTGGGGTGGCGCTTGACCTTGGCCAGGGAGCGGCCGCCGAGGGTCACGCCGTGATAGATCATGACGTCCTCGCCGATTTCGGCGGTCTCGCCGATGACGACGCCCATGCCGTGGTCGATGAAGAAGCGGCGGCCGATCGTGGCGCCGGGGTGGATCTCAATCCCGGTGAGGAACCTGGCCAGCTGGGAGATCAGCCGGGCGGGGAACCGCAGCGCCGGATTCTGCCACAGCCGGTGCGTTACCCTGTGGAACCAGATCGCGTGCAGGCCGGAGTAGGCAAAGAAGTTCTCGAAAGAACCTCGAGCCGCCGGGTCGTGTGACCGGGCGGCGTCGAGGTCTTCCTGCAGTCTTGCGAAAAAGCTCACAAAGACCTTTCTAAAACGAAATCGTGGACAGCGGTGTGGACTCAGCCGCGGATGTCGTCGTACAGCACGGTGGAGATGTAACGCTCACCGAAGTCGCAGACAACAGCAACAATCAGCTTACCGGCGTTCTCGGGGCGCTTGGCGAGTTCCAGGGCCGCCCAGACGATCGCGCCCGAGGAGATGCCGCCGAGGATGCCCTCCTTGACGCCGAGTTCGCGGGCCACGCGGACCGAGTCCTCGAGAGTGGCATCGATGACCTCGTCATAGACGTTGGTGTCGAGGATCTCCGGGACGAAGTTGGCGCCGAGGCCCTGGATTTTGTGCGGGCCCGGGGCGCCGCCGTTGAGGATGGCGGAGTCCTTCGGCTCGACGGCGACGATCTGCACCTCGGGCTTGCGCTCCTTGAGCACCTGCCCGACGCCGGTGACGGTTCCGCCGGTGCCGACGCCGGCGACGAAGATGTCCACCTTGCCGTCGGTGTCGGACCAGATTTCCTCAGCCGTGGTCTGGCGGTGGACCTCGGGGTTGGCCTCGTTGGCGAACTGCTGGGCCCAGATCGAGTTCGCCGTGTTGGCGACGATCTCCTGAGCCTTTTCCACGGCGCCCCGCATGCCCTCGGACCCGGGAGTGAGCACGATCTCAGCACCGTAGGCGCGCAGCATGACACGGCGTTCGGTGGACATGGTCTCCGGCATCGTCAGAATGACCTTGTAGCCGCGGGCCGCGCCCACCATGGCCAGGGCAATGCCGGTGTTGCCGGACGTGCCTTCGACGATGGTGCCGCCGGGCTTGAGGGCACCGGACTTCTCCGCGGCGTCGACGATCGCGACACCGATGCGGTCCTTGACGCTGTGGGCCGGATTGTAGAACTCCAGCTTGACGGCCACGGTGGCGTCAAGGCCTTCGGACAGCCGGTTGAGCCGGACCAGCGGGGTGCCGCCGACCAGCTGGGTAACATCGTCATAGATCCGTGCCATGGGTGTCTGCGCCTGTCTGTTGAAGAGGGGATACTGAGGTCAGCCTAACGAGGGCCCGCGGGCGCTAGCTAAGCATTAAGCCATGCAGAGTAATATTTCCTGGCCTTGGCCAGCTTCGGATTGATGATCACCTGGCAGTAGCCCTGTTCCGGGAACTTGCCGTAGAAGTCCTGGTGGATTTCCTCCGCCCGGTGGAACACCGGCAGCCGGCTGACCTCCGTGACGATCGGATGCGCCCAGAGCGCCTGGTTCCGATCGATCGCGTCTTCGAAGAGGATCTTCTCCTCGGTCGTCTCATAGAACATCGAGGAGCGGTACTGCGTTCCGACGTCGTAGCCCTGACGGTTGAGCGTAGTGGGGTCGTGGAGGACGAAGAACATGTCCAGGATGACCTCCGCGGGGACGACCTCCTCATCGAATGTCACCGCCACGACCTCGGCATGGCCGGTGGTTCCGGAGCAGACGGCGTAGTAGTCGGGGTTGCGGTCATGGCCTCCGGTGTAGCCCGAAACGACGGCGCTGACACCCTTGGTTTTCTGGTAAACGGCGTCGAGGCACCAGAAGCAGCCTCCGCCGAGGACAAAAGTTCTCATGCTCTCTTCAATGGTTGAAGGGCCCCGATGATTCCCGGCGTCTGCGGAAGTGGCCGGCCGATAGGGTAAAAATGGGGGTATGGAACCTGTAAACACCGACGTTTCAGCCGGCCCTTCCGAAGGAAACGACGCTACCGGCCACGGATCCGGGGAAACGCCCGAGACTCCCACCCTGGGCATGATCCTGCTGGCCGTCGAGGAGCTCTGGCCCGAATCGCTCGCGGAGAACTGGGACGAAGTGGGCCTCGTGGCCGGCCACCCCTCCGCCGGAGTGAGCAGGATTCTCTTCGCCGTCGATCCCACTCTTGAAGTGATCGAGGAGGCCATCGAGTTCGGCGCGGAACTGCTGATCACCCACCATCCGCTGCTGCTCAAAGGCGTCACCTCGGTCGCGGCGACCACCGCCAAGGGCCGGGCCGTGCACCGCCTGATTGAGTCCGGGACTGGCCTGCTGACCGTGCACACGAACGGTGATTCCGCCGTCGGCGGCGTCTCGGATGTCCTGGCCGACGCCCTCGGCCTGCAGAACGTGGCCCCACTCACTCCGGCCGCGAACGGGCTGCCGGAAGAAGGCATCGGGCGGGTCGGTGACCTTGAGGAGGTCCTGACCCTGGGCGATTTTGCCGCCCGCGTCTTCGGCATCCTGCCGGCGGTCGCCGGCGGGGTGCGCGTGTCCGGGGACCGGGACGGGCTGGTCAGCCGGGTGGCGGTCTGCGGCGGCGCCGGGGATTCCCTGTTCGCAGAGGTCCGGGCGAGCAACGCCGACGTCTACCTGACCGCGGATCTGCGGCACCATCCGGCGTCGGAAGCCCGGGAGGCGGCCGTCAACGACCGGCCGTACCTGATTGATGTTTCCCACTTCGCCAGCGAGTGGCTGTGGCTGCCGGCCGCGGCGGAGGCGCTGGGCAATGTGCTGGGCGACCAGGGGCACGACGTCGACATCCGGGTCAGCACCACCAATAGCGATCCGTGGGACTTCATTCTGACTCCGGGCTAAGCCTGGCGTGCGAGGGGCCCCGGGTGAGCGTAGCGAGGCCGGGGAGCACGCTAGGCGCTAGAGTCTAGGGAGCGCCGAATAGGTGCCCGGCTCCGGCCGGCAGGGAACAAGCGGAGGTAAATAGTGGCCAAGGCAGCACCGGCGGAACAGTTGAAGTTGCTCGAATTGCAGGGACTTGATGCGAAGCTCAAATCCCTGTCCAACCGCCGCCGAAGCCTTGAAAGCGACTCCCGGATCACCGATCTAGAAGCAGCCCTCAGCGTGGCCAATGGCGAACTGGGTGCCGCGAAGGTGGCGGTTCACGACGCCGAACTTGAGCTCAAGCGCGCCGAGGCCGATGTGGAGCAGGTTGCCTCCCGGATTGAACGCGACGAGGCGCGGCTCAACAGCGGAACCGGCCTCTCCAAGGACCTCGTGGCGCTGCAGCGCGACCTGGTGTCCCTGAACAAGCGCCGCTCCGACCTTGAGGACGTTGAGCTGGAAGTCCTGGAGCGGCTGGATTCGCTGCGCCTGCGCCAGGCAGGCCAGCAGCAGATTGTTGACGACATCCAGGGCTCCTTCGGCTCCATCCGCGCCGAACTGGACGAGCAGCTCGCGGAGGTCGCCGCCGAGGCCACCGTGGTGCGCGGCAAGCGTGCCGAATTCGCCGAGGGGATGGACGCCGGCCTGCTGGCGGTCTATGAGAAGACCCTGGCCAGACGTGGTGTCGGTGCGGCCCGCCTCTTCCACGGAACCTCCGAGGGCTCGGGCATGCAGCTGAGCCCCGGTGACCTCGCCGAAATCAAGGCCGCGGCCGAGGACGACGTTGTGTTCTGCCCGGATTCCGGTTGCATCCTGGTCCGCTCCGCCGAGTGGGCCTGACCACCCACCTGCGAGCTAGTTAGCCAGGATCAGATTGAGGGTGTGTGGCTTCCGGGCCGTGCCCTCGACCAGTTCGGCGCTCCACTTCTCGGCAGCCGCTTGTCTCAGCTGGGCGGGCGTCCGCGGCGCCTTGCCCCGGCGGGTCAACAGATGCCGGGCGAGTTCGCCCCGGGTGTGCTTCGCGAAGTGGCTGACCACCTTCCGGACGCCTTGGACCTCCGTGAACACGTTGACTGCGACGGTCTGAGCCGGCGGGGGAGCCCACGCGGCGGCGTACGTGCTGGAGCGGCAGTCCACCAGCAGTTCGCCTTCCGTGGCAGCCGCCAGGGCGGCAGTAAGCTGCGGCTTCCAGAAGGACGCCAGGCGTCCGACGTCGGGCAGTGCGGTCGCCATCGACAGGCGGTAGGCGGGCACCCGGTCGCCGAAGCGGATGGCCCCCCAGAGCGCGGACATGACCAGCACGCACGCGTCCGCCTTCCGCCGCTGCGCGGGCGTCAGGGAGTTGTAGTCGAGTGCGTCGTACAGCACCCCGGAGTAGACCTGGTGGGCCGGGGCGGCCGGCTCGGCGTGCAGCCTTGTATTGCGTTCGACGTCGGCCCGCAACGAGGCGCCGACGCCCAGCAGCGCCAGGGCGTCCTCGTGGGCGCTGACGGTTCCGAGTCCCTCCAGCACCTTGGCCCGGTAGGTGTTCAGCCCGGGGAAACTCAGGGTTGTCCAGTCGACAGCGTCGCCGGCCGTGGCGGGGGTCTTGCCTTCGGAGGGCGGCAGCAGAATCAGCACCGTCCAATCCTAGCGGCGGCCCGTTGCCGGGATGGTATCGCATCGGGCCGCCGCCGGAACCCCCGCAGACCCGGTGCCAGGGCCGCCGGTTCAGCCAAGGTGGCGGCCGAGGAAGGACAACACCCCGGGCAGGATGGAACGCCAGTAGCTGTCATCGTGACCGCCGGGCTGGAAGCCGCCTTCGACGGTGCCCGGGAGTTCCGCGCGGTAGTTCCGGACCGTGGCAAAGAGGTCGTCCCCGGTGCCGCAGTCGATTCGCTTGGGCAGCGCCGCGAGGCTGGGCCGGAGCGCGAACACATCGTGGGCCGCGAAATCGGCCGGGCCGTCGAAGGCGCCTTCCATGCTTGGTTCATACGCCTCCCAGACCGCCGGGCTCATGGCCGCCACGGCCCGGACCCCGGGCAGCCGGCCCTGGGAGGCCAGCAGGAGCGAACCGAAGCCGCCCATGGAGAGGCCGAAGAGGCCGATCCGGCCGAGGTCATACCCCCAAGCGCCGAGGAACGGTACAAATTCGTGCACCAGCATCGACTGGGTGTCGCTGCCGTCTGCGCGGCGGTGCCACCAGGTGTCCCCGCCGTCCACGGCGGCCAGCGCAAACGGCGCGCCCCCGGCGTCGAGGTGCCGTTGGAGGGCCTCGTGGGCCGCCAGGCCCTCCAGGAGGACGGAGTGACTGCCGCCGAGGCCGTGCAGGAACACCGCCAAGGGCAGTTCGGGATGCACGCCGCCGGGCGTCAAGTCGGGCCCGGCCAGTGACCAGTGGGTGGCAATCCCCGGACGGAAGGCCGAGACGAACGAGCCTGTGCTGGTCCGGACTATCAACGGGGCGGCGGTGGCCGGCGGTAGTGTCACGGCGGGAGGGTCCGTCTCCACCGGTGTGAGGCCCTCGGTGCAGGCCGCGAGCGCTGAGGCGCCCAGGCCGATTCCTGCCAGCCGAAGCAGCCGGCGCCGGCCCAGGACGGAATCCTCCATACCCCGATCATAGGCTCAGCAGCCGGACGTGTCCCCGGACCGGTCCGCCCTGACCGTAGAATGGACAGCGGATGGGTTGACCAGGCGGCCGCGCGTCACGCAAGTGGCTCGAGGAACGTCCGGGCTCCGCAGGGCAGGGTGGTGGGTAACGCCCACTCGGGGTAACCCGCAGGCCAGTGCCACAGAGAACAGACCGCCTGCGTGCGGCGCGTGCGTGCACGGGCCGCAGGGCAGGTAAGGGTGAAACGGTGGTGTAAGAGACCACCAGCTTCCCGGGTGACCGGGAAGGCTAGGTAAACCCCACCCGGAGCAAGGCCAGACAGGGCACGTTTGAGGGCTGCTCGCCCGAGTGTCCGGGTAGGCTGCTGGAGGGCGTCGGCAACGGCGTTCGTAGATGGATGGCCGCTACTCCCGCGCCGGCAACGGCGCGGGAACACAGAACCCGGCGTATCGGTCAACCCATCCATTTACCCCGCGGGGAATCCGCTGCCACCGTTCCGCTGCCGAGGGACCTGCACCGGTTCGGACCGACTCAGCGAAGACCCCTCAGTCCGCGTCCTACTGCTCGAGACTAGAGACCGGGCTGCTTCGCCAGCTCCCACGGCGTATCGGTGAAGACTCCATCCGCGCCGTCCGCCCGCAGCCGCGCCGCGGTTGCCTTGTCGTTGACGGTATAGGGCCACACGGTCAGGCCGGAGTCCTTCAGCCTGCGCAGGTAGCCCGGGCCGATGCTTTGGTGCGGGCCGACGTAACCGATGCCGCTGGCGCTGATCGACGCCGGATCAGGTTCCTCGCCGTCCCGCAGGAGATACAGCACCTGCACGCCGGACCGGGCCAGGGCCTGGGCAGCAGGGAAGCTGAACGTCTGCACCACCACCTTGTCCTGGATGCCGCGCTGCAGGATGGTCTCCGCGAAGGCGGCCGGGTCGATGCCGGGGTCCTTCAGTTCCGGGACCAGGATGTTCCGCCCGCCGTACAAATCCAGCATGGCTTCCCACGTCGTCGGCGTGCCCTCGGCGCCGCCCTGCGGGTGCCTGATCCGGGCCGCTGCCCACTGCTCCGCGGTGATGCCGGCGGGTCGGCCGCTGAGGCCGGACATGGTCCGCTCGGCGGCGTCGTCGTGCAGCGGAACGAGTGTTCCGTCCCGGAGCTGCCGCAGATCCGTTTCGATCGGGAATGCCGTCTTGGCCACGGCCTCGAAGGCTTCCGCCGAGGACTCGGGGTAGACCAGCGCTCCGCCGCGGTGCGCCACCAGGGTAAACGCTGCCGCCGAGGCAGGACTTGACGACGACGGGCCATCCGGCGGTGCCGCTGCTGCGCAGCCGGTGCACAGCACGACGCCCAGCAGCAGAGCCCCAATCCTGAACATTGCCCCAGCGTAGCTGACCCCCGGCTTTGTGTGAGTCATTTCACGCGTCACCGGGGACCGGACCGTGCCGGGCCGCCGGTAGACTGGATGGTGAACGTAGAAGTTCTCCCGCCGGGTCTGCGTTCGCAGCCGGCGGTTTTTCTTTGCTCGACACACGGGCGCCCGGGGTGGACCGACTCCCTGCCGGCGCCGAGGTTCCGGACACCCCTCCGGCAGCCGACAACCGCATACGACCCCGTATTCGTGGTGGATTCTAGGAAGGTATTTCTGTGAGCCAGACGTCAGATTCTTGTCTTGATACGTGGATGGGCCGGGAGGCGCTTGCCGAGGCCATGATCCCGGTGATCGGCCGGCTGTACCGCGAGAACAACGTGGTCACGTCGATCCACGGCCGCAGCCTGATCAACAAGTCCACCATGAACATCCTCAAGGCACACCGTTTCGCCCGCCGGATGAGCAAGGAAGAACTGCGTCTCGAAGAGACCGCCCCGCTGCTGGATGCCCTGACCAAACTGGAGCTCGGCGCCGCAGCCATCGACATTGCGCGCCTCACCGAGAAGTACCGCGTCGAGGGCAACGGCGCCACCCTGGACGAGTTCCTCCGCAAGGAACTCGCCGAGGTTGTTGGCAAGCGCGGCGGCGACGACCGCACCAGCACCGACGTCGTCCTCTACGGCTTCGGACGCATCGGCCGGCTGCTGGCCCGCCTCCTGATCGAAAAGGCCGGCGGCGGGCACGGCCTGCGCCTGCGCGCCATCGTGGTCCGCCGCGGTTCGGACAACGATCTCACCAAGCGTGCCAGCCTGCTGCGCCGGGACTCGGTCCACGGCTCGTTCGAAGGCACCATCAAGGTGGACCTCGAGAACGACACCATCACCGCCAACGGCGTCCAGATCCAGGTCATCTACTCGGATAACCCCGCGACGGTCGACTACACCGCCTACGGCATCCACGACGCCCTCGTCGTCGACAACACGGGACGCTGGCGCGACGCCGAGGGCCTGTCCCAGCACCTGTTGAGCAAGGGCGTTTCCCGGGTGCTGCTCACCGCCCCGGGCAAGGGCGACCTGAAGAACATTGTGCACGGCATCAACCACGGCACCATCACCGACTCGGACAAGATCGTCTCCGCGGCGTCCTGCACCACCAACGCCATCACCCCGGTGCTCAAGGCGATCAACGACCGCTACGGCGTCGTGCACGGCCACGTCGAGACGGTCCACTCGTTCACCAACGACCAGAACCTGATCGACAACTTCCACAAGGGCGACCGCCGCGGCCGCTCCGCCGCGCTGAACATGGTCATCACCGAGACCGGCGCCGCCAAGGCCGTGGCCAAGGCCCTGCCGGAGCTGCTGGGCAAGCTCACCGGCAGCTCCATCCGCGTCCCCACCCCGGACGTGTCCCTGGCCATCCTGAACCTGAGCCTGGAAAACGGCACCACCAAGGACGAGGTCAACGACTACCTGCGGGAAATGTCGCTGCACTCGGCACTGCGGAAGCAGGTCGACTACATCGACTCGCCCGAGGTTGTCTCCACGGACTTCGTCGGCTCGCGCCGCGCAGGGATTGTCGACGGTCTGGCGACCATCTCCAACGACAAGAACCTTGTGCTCTACGTCTGGTACGACAACGAGTTCGGCTACAGCTGCCAGGTGGTCCGCGTGATGGAGGAAATGGCCGGCGTGAACCCGCCGACCTTCCCCGCCAAGGATGCAGCCGCAACCCTGGAGGCAGCCGGCCTGCCCGTCGAGGTCACGGCCTGACGCCACCTCCTGTGAATCTGTTCCCCTTTCCCGGCCGGTTCCTCTGGAATCGGCCGGGAAAGGGCACCACAATGGTGCAATGGAACAGAACTCGGCTGTGGAGCACGAAACCACTCTGGAACACGCCTTGGACCTTGCCCGGCAGAACGCCAAGGAAGCCAAACGCCTTCTTGACGATGCCCGCGCCAAACATGCGGCCGGTGATGTCGACGAGGCACGGGTCCGCCAACTCGAATCCCTTCTGGCCCTCGCCAACGAAGACCTGGTCAGGGTGACGAGAGAGAACTAGCAGCGCACCTGTCCTCCACACTGTGGATAACGCCTGCGGCGGCGGAGGCCGGGCCTAGGCTTCAAGGGTGGAAAGAACTCTGCCCGCCCCGGGACGCACCCAACCCGGGCTCCCTGCCCGGGGGCCGGCTTGACCCTCACCTGGCCGGAATTCCGGCGGGAACGACGGCGGTCCCGCCAGGCGTGGGCCCTGCTGGCCGCCGCGGCACTGGCCGTCGCCGCGGGTCTGGGCTGGTTCTTCACCGCCGGGCAGTTTGCCGCCGCCGAGCCGCCCACGGACGGACCCCGCGAGGCGCCGGTGCTGGCGGCCGGCTGGATGAACCCTGTCCCTGGCGTGCGGCCCGTACCCCGGGGCCCCGCCGCGGGGCTCCTGGACACGCTCCCGGTCAAGGGCCGGGCGGGACGGGACAACTATGACCGCAGCGCCTTCGGTCAGGCCTGGCTGGACGTGGACCGCAACGGCTGCGACACCCGCAACGACATCCTGCGCCGCGACCTTTCGGGCGCCGAGTTCACCGGGGACTCCCGCTGCCGGGTGGCCGGCGGAACATTCCGGGAACCGTACACCGGCAGGCAGCTCACGTTCCGCAGCGGAGCCGGAAGCAGCGCGGAAGTACAGATCGACCACGTGGTGGCGCTGGGGGATGCCTGGCAGAAGGGCGCCCAGCAGTTGACCGCCGAACAACGCGAGTCCTTGGCGAACGATCCGCTGAACCTGATTGCCGTCGACGGCCCGGCCAACCAGGACAAGAGCGCCTCCGACGCCGCCACCTGGCTGCCGCCGAACAAAGCCTTCCGCTGCCACTATGTCGCCCGGCAGATCTCCGTCAAGGCCGCCTACCGGCTGTGGGTCACTCCGGCGGAAAAGGACGCCATGCACCGGATCCTCGCCTCCTGCCCCGGGCAGCAGACGGTTGTCGCGGCTGCCCAGTAGCCGCCAGCCGATGGATACCGGGGCCCGGACAACGGCCCAAGGTCTCCTAGATGACGAGCCGGACAGGGCCCGCGGTCGCCGGCCCGCCGCACGCTTCGCTGCCGTCCACCCGGGTCCAGCCCAGCTCCACCTCTCGCTGGGCCAGGACGCTGCCGTCGGCGGCGTAGGCCGTGATGGTCGCCGCCTTCGGGGACCGCATCATGAGGCTGACCTTCCAGGTCCGGTCATCGACCCGCGCCACCGTGAAAGGGCTGTAGGGCGGCGCGGATTGATCCGGTCCGGGTGCTCCGGCCGTCCCGGACGGAACCGGTCCGGGTGCCCCCGCCGTGGGGGCGTCCGGCAGCGTGGCGTCCGGCAGGGCGGTGGACGGCGGAGGCGCGGAACCGGGGCTGACCAGGGTCTCAGGGACGCGGACCGGGCCGTCCGCGCGGACCGAACAGACGTCCTCCGCGCAGAACTCCACCCGGCTGACTTTCTCCACGGCGCCATCCAGGGACACGGTGAGCGAGTTGAACCACGCAATGGCAGGGCAGGCGATGGGCACCTCGCCGGAACAGCCCGCAGTTGCAAGGGCCAGCAGCAGCGCGACCACCAGCCTGGCTGGTCGGGCCTTCACCGTCCGCCGCTCCCGTCCAGGGCCTGCGTGGTGAGTTGCGCCTCCAGCCGTTCGACGTCCTCGCGGCGGCAGAGTTCGGTGGCCTGCGTCGTTACCGTGGCGCTCCCCGCGGCGACGGCGGCCCGGAGCGCCTCCTCGAGCGTACGGCCCTGGGCCAGGCGGAGCACAAAGGCACCCAGGAAACTGTCGCCGGCTCCGACGGTGCTTCGAACCTGCACCTGCGGCACGGCCAGCCGCAGGATCCCGGATTTCGAGGCGAGCACGGCGCCTTCGCCGCCCAGGGGCAGGGCGACATGCTCCGCGGAGCCGTCCGCGACCAGCGCCGCGGCCGCCTCGACCTGGCTTTGGGCGCCCCACAGGGTCGTTCCAAAATGTAGCCCCAGCTCCCGCCGGCTCGGCTTCACCAGGAAGACGCCTTCGGCGAGGGCCTCGGCCAGGGCAGGTCCGGAGGCGTCCACGATGCAGCGCGCATCCTGCTGCCGCGCCAGCCTGGCCACCTGGGCGTAGAAGTCCTCCGGGACGCCAGGCGGCAGGCTTCCGCTTGCCACGACGTACCCGCCCGCGGGAATCGAATCCGCCACGAGCGCCAGGCACAAACGCCACTCGGGTTCACTCAATTCGGGGCCCTGCAGCACGAAGCGGAACTGCTGGCCCGTTGTCGTCTCATCGACCGTGAAGTCCTGGCGGGTGCTTCCCCGGATCGGTACGGCAAGGGTGGGGACGCGTTCGGCTTCGATGAGCCGGCGGTACGCCTCCCCGGTGGGTCCCCCGACGGTGTAGATCGCCAGGGTCCGGCCGCCGAGGCGCTGGACGACCCGGGACACGTTCACGCCGCCGCCGCCCGGGTCGCGGCGGCTGGTGCCGCAGCGCAGCTTGTGGCCGCTGATGACCTGCTCCGTTGCGGTGCTGACGTCCAGTGCGGGGTTTACAGTGAGCGTGAGGATGGGCTGCATCGGCACCGGTCGGGGGGCTAACATGGCCCAAGCATAGGAGCATGAGGTTGCTGGTGTCCCCGGCAGGACGTCCCCTTGTGCCGCAGTCTTCCGCTCCGCAAGAATGGGCGCGGCAGGACTGGCGACACGAAAGTCCGCCGCAACGAGTGGAACGGGAACCATGGCACATGGCAAGGACGGCGCCGGCAAGTCCGGCTCCGGCAAGGACAGCGCCGGCAAGGACGGCTCCGGCAAAGCCGGCCGGAAGGAAAAGTCTGGCCGGAAGGGCGCCAAGGGACACGGTCCGGGACGCAAGGGGCGGTTGCCCCTGAGTCTTTATGAGGCCGAACTCTTCCGGCTCCAGGCCGAGCTCGTCGCGCTGCAGGAATGGGTCCGCAGCACGGGGGCGCGTGTGTTGGTGATCTTTGAGGGGCGCGACGCCGCCGGCAAGGGCAGCGCTATCAAACGGCTGACGGAGTACCTGAATCCGCGCGTCGCCCGCATAGTGGCGCTGCCGGCCCCGACGGACCGGCAGCGCGGTGAATGGTATTTCCAGCGCTATGTTCAGCATCTGCCCGCCGCGGGGGAGATCGTCCTGATGGACCGTTCCTGGTACAACAGGGCCGGCGTCGAACACGTGATGGGATTCTGCACGCCTGCCGAACACAAGCGCTTTATGGCCCAGTGCCCGGTCTTCGAACGCCTCCTGGTCCAGGACGGCATCCTGATGTTCAAATACTGGTTTTCGATCAGCCACGCGGAACAGGAACGGCGCTTCAGGTCCCGGCTGGATGATCCGATGCGGCAATGGAAACTCTCGCCGATGGACCGTGAGTCGATCCTCCGCTGGGAAGACTATTCCCGGGCCAAGGACGACATGTTCATGCAGACAGATACTGCCGAGTCGCCCTGGTACGTGGTCGAGGCGGAGGACAAGCGCCGGGCCCGGATCAACATGATCGCCCATCTGCTCTCCAGCATCGACTACACGGAGGTCCGGACGGAGCAGGTGACTTTGCCGGAAAGGCCCAAGGCCGTCAACTACACGCGCCCGCCGCGGGAGCTGTTCCGGTACGTTCCGGATCACGCCTCGATCCTGCAGAAATCCGGCGAAGGGTAGCTGTACTAACTCGGATGGAAAATTTTCCCCCGGACCGTGCCGCCCGCGGTCCGGGGCGGGTAGGGTACCGGCATGGACATCATCCTGGTTCCCGGATTCTGGTTGGACGCCTCGTCGTGGGCGGAGGTGACTCCGCCGCTCGCCGCCGCCGGGCATCAGGTCCACCCGCTGACCCTGCCCGGGCTGGAATCGGCCGACGCGCCGCGCGCCGGCATTGGCCTGCGCACCCACATCGACGCCGTCGTGGCCACAATCGACGCCTTCGATGCCCCGGTGGTCCTGGTGGGCCATTCGGGCGGGGGTGCCATCATTCACGGCGCCGTCGACGCCCGCCCGGGCCGGGTGGTCCGGGCCATCTACGTTGACAGCGGTCCGCTGGGCGAAGGCGGGGTCATCAACGACGAGCTGCCGGAGAACGGCGACGACGTGCCGCTCCCGCCCTGGGAGCTGTTCGAGGATGAAGACCTCACCGACCTCAACGAGGAGCTGCGGGCGATGTTCCGGGCCCGCGCCGTCCCGCAGCCGAAGGGCGTGGCCCAGGACCAGCAGCGGCTGCACGATGAGGCCCGCTTCGACGTCCCGGCCACCGTCATCGCCTGCGAGTTCCCGTCCGCCATGCTGATTGAAATGATCGAGGCCGGGCACCCGTACGTCGCCGAACTGGGGCGGGTCCGCGACGTCGACTACGTGGACCTGCCCACCGGGCACTGGCCCCAGTTCACCAGGCCGGCCGAACTGGGGGCGGCGATCCTGGCCGCCGTCGACCGGGAGAAGTAGACCGGGAGAGGTCGGCCACGACCCTAGTGCCCGAAGGGGTCCGGGTCCACGCCGGGCATCCACGTCAGCCCGGGCACGCCCCAGCCGCTCTTCTTGACCTGTTTCATGGCCTTGCGGGCATAGCGGTCAATCAGCCGGTTGACGTAGAGCTTGCCGTCGAGGTGGTCGTATTCATGCTGGATCACCCGGGCAAACCAGCCCGTCGCCTCGAAATCGACCGGCTTGCCGTCCCCATCGAAACCCTGCACCCGGGCCCACTCCGCGCGCTTGAGCGGGTACTGACCGCCGGGGAAGGACAGGCAGCCTTCCTCTTCCTCGTCCTGGTCCGGCAGCGCCCCGGAAATCTTGGAGAGGGTCAGCACCGGGTTGACGACGGCGCCGGAGGGCGGGGCGCCGTCGTCGTTGTCGTATTTGTAGATGAACAGCCTTTTGCCCACCCCGACCTGGGGCGCGGCGAGACCGACGCCGTTGGCGGCGTCGTTGGTCTCGAACATGTCGGCGATCAGGGTCCGGAGCTCGTCGTCGAAGACTTCAACCTCGGCGGCCGGGCGGTGCAGCACGGGCTCGCCCCAGATCGTGATGGGCAGAACGGTCATGTCAGTAAAGTTCCTCTGGTGCTATGTTGAACGGCGGGTCAGTCGGCGATGGTGCGGCCGACGACGTCGCGCATGATTTCGTTGGTGCCGCCGAAGATGGTCAGCAGCCGGGCCGCCAGGAAGGCCTGCGCCACGGGGTATTCCAGGATGTAGCCGTATCCGCCGTGCAGCTGGAGGCAACGGTCGGTGACGGACTTGGCGCGCTCGGACGCCCACAGTTTGGCGCGGGCGGCGGAGGCGGCGTCGAGCTCTCCGGCGTTGAAGGCCCGGATGGCCTGGTCCACGTAGGTTTCGGTCACCTCGACCTCGGTCAGGATGTCGGCGAGTTCGAAGCGGCTGTTCTGGAAATCGATGATCCGCTCCCCGAAGGCGTTGCGGTCCTTCGTGTAGCTGACGGTCTCCTCGTAGATGGCGCGGACGACGGCGGAGCTTGCCACCGCGATCGCGAGCCGGCCCTGCGGGAGCTGCTCGGCTGCGTACTGCAGGCCCTTGCCCTCCTCGCCGACAAGGTCCGCGTGCGGAACCCGGACATCGTCGAAGAACAGTTCCGCGGTGTCCGAGGCCTTGAGGCCCATCTTGTCCAGCTGCTTGCCGGTGTTGTAGCCCTCGCCCTTGCCGACCATGAACAGGGAGAAGGAGCTGTGGTTCCCGCGGCCGGTGCTGCCGTCGGTGCGGGCCAGGACCAGGGAGGCGTCGCCGGAGATGCCGTTGCCGATGAAGGTCTTCTGGCCGCTGATCAGCCAGTCATCGCCGTCGCGCACCGCCTTGGTGCGGATGCCGCGGAGATCCGAACCCGCGCCGGGCTCGGTCCAGGCGATCGAGGTGACCTTCTCGCCCGAGACCATGCCGGGAAGCCAGCGGCCCTTGAGGTCCTCGGAGCCGTAGGCCAGCAGGTGCGGGAGGACCATGTCATCGTGGAGGTGGAAGGCAAGGCCCACCGCGAGGTGGTTGCTGCTGGCGAACTCCTCGTCCAGCACGGCGCGGAAGCGGTAGTCGTTCATGCCCATGCCGCCGAATTCCTCCGGAACGGCCAGGCCCAGCAGGCCCTGCTCGCCGGCCGACGTCCACAGGTCCCGGGACATCATGTGATCCTCGTCCCACTGGGCGTAGTGCGGCGCCACGGCGCGCGTGTTGAACTCGGCAGCCATCTCACGGAACATCTCGTGGTCTTCTTCAAACAGCGTGCGCTTCACTGCGGTTCCTTCCGTTCACGGTTCCCTGGACAGACAACAAAGGCCGCACCGGATATCCGGTACGGCCTTCGTCTAAGGTCGGACAAGTACTGCCGTCCTTCATGAGGGTGAGCGACGGGGGTTGAACCCGCGACCTCCTGGACCACAACCAGGCGCTCTGCCAACTGAGCTACGCCCACCATGTGCCCCGCCATGCCTTCCGGCGAACCGGCTGGCTGAAAAGGCAACGACAAATAGCTTACCTGCTCTTCGGGGCTGCTTTTGCCACTTTTCGGGTTTTCACCAAAAATTTCCGCAAACGTGGCGCAGATTACTCCCGCCGGCCAGCCGCGGGGGCCGGCTGCGGGGTGAGCTGCGAGGCCAGTACAGGCGCTACTGCGCCGGCGTCCCGGAGGACGCTTCGGCGGGCGCCGGTTCTTCCGCCACGCCCATGACCTTCTTGGCGATCAGCTGCGCCGTGGCACTGTCCGGCCCCGGGGCGGGCACGAAAACGGCTTCGCGGTAATATCTCAGCTCGTCAATGGAGTCCTGGATGTCGCCGAGGGCCCGGTGCCCGCCGAGCTTGGCGGGGGACTGGAAATAGGCCCGCGCGTACCAGCGCCGGGACAGTTCCTTGATGGTGCTCACGTCGATGACCCGGTAGTGCAGGTGCTCCACGAGGTCCGGCATGTCACGGACCAGGAAGACACGGTCGGTTCCCACCGAGTTGCCGCCCAGCGGGGCCTTCTTCGGCTCCGGCACCCACTTCTTGATGTAGTCCAGGACGATGGTCTGGGCCTCCGCCATGGTCTTGCCATGGGGGAGTTCCGCCAGCAGCCCGGAGCGCGTGTGCATGTCGCGGACGAAGTCGTTCATCTGCGCCAGCGCGGCGTCATCGGGCTTAATGACGACGTCGACCCCGTCGCCGAGGATATTGAGCTCCGAGTCCGTCACCAGTGCGGCCACCTCGATGAGGGCGTCGTTGATGGTGTCCAGGCCGGTCATTTCGCAGTCGATCCAGACGATGCGTTCATTAGATATAGGCACGCGCCCAGCCTACCGTTCCGTCGCCGCAGGGCAGCCCGATGTTAGGATTTCGGGTACGCGGGCGTCGAAATTTTTTTGTCGTCGCTGCGTGCCCCGGGCCGGTTCCCACGGCCGGGAGATCGCGCGGAAGAGCCGCACAACAGATTGGACGATCCTGAGATGACGGTGCCTGTGCCAGCGGCGGGGACAACGGCTGCCGGCACGTCCCCGGCGGCAACCGCTGCTGAAGTGGACAATGCCCGTTCACCGCTGCTGGCGGGATTCGTAGGCTCTCTCCTGATGGCGATCGGTTCGCTCGGCGTGGGCTGGCTCGCGCCGGCTTCCGAGCTCCGCCGGATTCCGCTGTTCATCTGGATGCGGACCGAAGCCGCCGGCGTCGCCCTGTGCATTGTTCTGCTGGCCGTCGGCGGGATGCTGCTCGTCCGCGCCTGGCTCCGGCTGGGCCAGCGGGTGCGGGTCTGGGGAGCGGAGGCCCGCAAGGCCACCCTGCAGGCGGTCGTCCTGTGGGGGCTGCCCCTGATGTTCTCCGTGCCACTGTTCAGCCGCGACGTGTACGCCTACATCGGGCAGGGCCGCCTGATGGTGGAGGGCTTCAACCCGTACGAAAACGGCATCTCCGCGCTGTCGAACTATTTCCAACTCGGTGCCGACAAGATGTGGACCGAGGCGCCCGTGCCGTACGGACAGCTCTTCCTCTGGATCGAGCAGTTGGTCGTCTGGTCCACCAACGTGCACCCGGAAGCCAGCATCATGCTGTTCCGCCTCGCCGCGCTGGCGGGGATCGTGCTGTGCATCATCTACGTGCCCAAGCTCGCCGAACTGCACGGCGTCAACCCGCACCGTGCCCTGTGGCTCACGGCCGCCAACCCGCTCTTCCTCACCAACTTCATCGCCAGCGTCCACAACGACGCCCTCATGATCGGCCTGGCCCTGGCCGGGCTGTACTACTGCGCCACGCGGCGGGTCATCCTCGGCCTGGTCCTGGTAACCCTGTCCATCTCGGTCAAGCCCATCACCATCGTCTTCCTGCCCTTCATCGGCCTCCTCTGGGCAGGAAAGAACGCCAGCTGGCCGCGGAAGTTCGTTTTCTGGGGGCTCACCGCCGGGATCAGCCTGGCCCTGCTGTACGCCATGAGCCTGGTCAACGGCTTCGGCTTCGGCTGGATCAACGGCCTCTCCGCCCCGGGCAGCATCTGGATCTGGTATGCCCCGGTCGGGCTGCTGGGCCTAGTGGTCGCTTCCATCTTCAACGCGTTCGGGCTCGACGGATGGGCGCTGGCGAAGTGGGTGTACGACGCCGGCAAGCTGCTGGCGCTCGGCATCATCGCGTGGCAGATCTTCCGCGGCGACTACGACCGCCTGATACGCCGCCTTACGCTCGCGTTCGCCGCCGTCGTCGTTCTGGCCCCGATGATCCAGTCCTGGTACGTCGTCTGGCTTATCCCGCTCTTCGCCGTCACCGGCATCCGCGACGACTGGCAGGTCAAGGCCCTGTACTTCATCGTGTCGTTCTTTATGGTGTACGCCATTTCGGACCAGCTGGAAGTGTTCCCCTACCTGCAGACCGCGGATCTCGGCCTGGCCCTGGCCCTGGCCCGCAACGCCGCAGCGATCATTGCCCTGCTTTTCGCGCTGTACCTGATCTTCCTCGACCCCAAGACCAAGCTGCTGTTCAGCAAGTCCGAGGAACCAGTCACCACCCGCCCGGTCATCTGAGTTTGCGCAGCGCCTCCCGGCGGGAGAGCGGGCTCAGCGCCTCGCCGTGCCGCGCCGCAAAAGCCCGGACCCAGTCCGGATCCGTTCCGGCGTAGTCACGCAGGGCCCAGCCGATCGCCTTCCGGATAAAGAACTCGCGGTCGGCTAGGTTGGGTTCGATGACGGCCGCGAGCAGGGCCGGATCCGTCGCGGATTTGGCCCCCAGCTGCGCCGTGATGGCCGCCCTCCGGATCCAGACGTCCGCGTCGGTGCTCCAGCCGCGGAGCGCGGTGGACATGTCCTCCCGGTGGCCCTGCAGCAGCCCGCAGAGCCGGTGCGAGACCCCGTCCACCAGATCCCACCAGGCGCCGCTGCGGATGATTTCCTCGTACAGCGGCAGCATGCTCATCTCACCGGCGGCCGGCCTCAGTCCGGTGAGGTCGATGGCGGCGTAGCGTTCCTCCCGCCAGCTGGCGCCGCGCCACAGCTCCAGCACGGTGGACTGCAATTCGGGGAGGGAACCGGGAGGCAGCCGTTTGGCGGCGTCCTTCACGATCCGCCGGACCTCAGGAACCCGGACGCCCAGCGAGGGCATCTCGGACTTCAGATAGGCCTGCGCCCCCGCCGCCCGGGCAGGATCGGCGGCAGCCCGCAGCCCCGATCGGATCGCGGACATGAGTTCAAGGTTGGCCATGGGGCAACTTTAGCCAGGCTCCGGCTGGCCCTAGAGTTGAAGGCATGTCGATGATCAAAAGTCCCGCCGAGATTGCCCTGATGCGCGAAGCCGGCAGGGTGGTGGCCAATACGCTGGAGCGCGTCCGGGAGGCTGCCGCCGTCGACGTGTCCCTGAAAGAACTGGACGAGCTGGCCGCGGCGACGATTGCCGCCGCCGGGGCGACGCCGGCCTTCCTGGACTACCAGCCGCGGTGGGCCTCGGTGCCATTCCCCGGGGTGATCTGCACGTCCGTCAATGACGCCGTGGTGCATGGCATCCCCGACGGCTACCGGCTCCAGGATGGCGACCTGCTCAGCGTGGACTGCGGTGCGTTCCTCGACGGCTGGTGCGGGGACGCGGCGATCAGCTTGATCGTGGGCACGGCCGACCCCGTGGACCAGGCCCTGATCGACGCCACCGAGGCCGCCCTGGCCCGCGGCATCGAGTCTGCCCGGATCGGGAACAAGATGGGGGACCTGGGCTACGCGATCGGCGGGGCGGCACGCCGCGCCGGCTACGGGCTGCTGGCGGACCATGGCGGCCACGGGATCGGCAGGACCATGCACGCGGAGCCGCACGTTCCCAACGACGGCCGGCCTGGGCGCGGCATCAAACTGACCGAAGGGCTGGTCATCGCGATCGAGCCGATGCTGATCCTGGGCGGCAAGGACGACTACTTCCACGACGACGACGCGTGGACCCTCCGTGCGGCCAACGGCCGCCGCGCGGCCCACAGCGAGCACACCGTGGCCATCACGAAGGACGGGCCGGTCATCCTGACCCTTCCTTAGGGGCCGGTGGCGGGCGCCGCCAGGCGGACGACGGCGCGGCCGGGCACCGCGTCACTGACCACTTCGAAGCCGGCCGCCAGGAACAGACCCAGGGTGCCGTGATAGAGGTCCGCAGGGCCGGCCCTGGGCCGCTGCGCGGGATCGACCGGATAACCCTCCACCACCGTGGCGCCGTGGGCGAAGGCATGCCCGACGGCGGCGCCAAGCAGCGCGCGGGCCACTCCGGTCCGCCGCTGGCCGGGGGAGACCACAAAACAACTCACGGACCACAACTGCTGCCCGCCGGGATCCCGGACCGCCTCGGGGGCCGCCGCGGTGAGAACCTTCGACCGCAGGACCCTGGGATAGCAGACGCGGGGCTCGACGGCGCACCAGCCCACCGGATCCCCGCCGCGGAAGGCCAACACCCCCGGAGCCGGGGCGCCGCCGTCGAACCTGGACCGCAGCTGGGCCTTGCGCTGCTCCGGCGTGGACGCCGACCACTCCGCTCCGGTCAGGGCAAAGAACCGGCACCAGCAGCGCGACGGTTCGCCCCGGACGCCGAAGAGACGTTCGACGTCGGGCCAGTCCGCCGGCTCCGTGGTCAGGGCTCCATCCGACCGGGGGTCCGCATCACCCATGGAAAGAAGTCAGCTATCAGCGCTTGCGCGTCCCGGTGCCGGCCTGGCGGCTGACGCGCTGACGGTGCGCGGCGAGCCGCAGCTGAATGATGCGGGCGGCTCCGGCGATGGCGACGAGCACTCCGCCGCCGACGGCCGCGATGAACAGGGCAATGCCCAGCGGGACGGAGCCCTGGAGGCCAAAGAACTTCACCTGCACGTATTCCTGGTTCTGCAGGATGAAGGCGATGAGCAAAATCAGCACGACCAGCGCGCAGGCAACCGCGGCCCAGACCATACCGGCGCGGGTCACCTGGCGCGGTTCCGGGGCGGGCGCCAGTGTTTCGGGCGTCCCGGTACGGGCAGGTTCCTCGATCGGCGCCTGCGCTGCGGCAGCGGGAGTCCCGGCCACAAGATCGGTGCCGCCCGCCGGGACGTCGGTGGGGTAGCCGGCCTCGGCGGACCCGGACGGGACGTCGGCGGCCCCAGGGTACTGGTCAGCCGCCCCGGGGGTCCGGGTTGGCGACGCGCCGTCGGAAGCGTGGGGATCGTGGGGGTCAAATCCGCGAGGTGTCTGGGTCATGGCTGCCGTACCTTTCAGTTGCGGGCAGGGCGCACAGGCTGTCCCTGGTGTCCTGCCTGTCCACTCCATACTAAGTGTGCTGATGGCGTGCGGTGCGGTGCGGGCGGAAGGCGCGCTGCAGCGGATTGTGGTCGGCGCGTCAGGACTGTTGGCACGGGGCGGACGACGGTATAGCGTCGCAGCCAAGGGATGCATGGTGGAGGAGGCGCTGCCGTGAGCATTGTCGACAACGCGGTGTACGTGAACGGTTACCGGACCGCGGACCCGGAGAGCCTGGACGAGACGTACTTCATCCTGCGGCAGCGCCAGGGCATGGCGTGGATCGGTCTCTACCGACCCGACGCGGAGGAGCTGCTGTCCGTGGCCGAGGAATTCGATCTCAACCACCTGGCGGTGGACGACGCGCTCGCCGGCCATCAGCGGGCGAAGCTGGAACACTATGGTGAGACGCTCTTCCTGGTGCTGCGCCCGGCCCGCTACCTTGACGATCTGGAGAAGGTGGAGTTCGGCGAAATTCACGTCTTCCGCGGGGCGGATTTTGTGGTCACCGTCCGCCGAGCCGAATCACCGGATCTTGCCCGCGTCCGCCGGCGGATGGAATCCCAGCCTGAGTTCCTGGCCCTCGGTCCGGACGCCGTGCTCTACGCGATCCTGGACCAGGTCGTGGACGAGTACGAGCCGGTCGCTGCCGGCCTGGAAAACGACGTCGACGAAATCGAGGACGAGCTGTTCGCCGCGGACCCGGGTGTGTCCCGCCGTATCTATGAACTCTCCCGCCAGGTCATTATGTTTCAGCGGGCGACGGCGCCGCTGACCATGATCCTGCAGTCCCTGATGTCCGAAACGCCGGACCACCAGCCCCGCCCCGAGTTGCAGGACCACTACCGGGACGTCCTGGACCATGTACTGCGGCTCAGCGAGCGGATCGCGGCCTTCCGCGCCCTGCTGCAAAACGCGCTCGCCGTCAACGCGGCGCTCGTGGCCCAGCGGCAGAACGACGAAATGCGCCTGCTGACCGAGTCGAGCTACGCCCAGAACGAGCAGGTCAAACGGATCTCCGCATGGGCTGCCATCCTGTTCGCACCGACGCTGATCGGCACCATCTATGGAATGAACTTCCGCAGCATGCCCGAACTGGACTGGGTCTTCGGCTACCCGATGGCACTGGGGCTGATGATCGGCATGGGCGGCTTGCTCTATTGGACGTTCAAGCGCAACAAGTGGATCTAGCGGCGCCGCGTGCGCGCGTGAGCACGGTCCTGCAGGGGATCGCGGTTCTGGCCTGCGGAAAGTTCCGGCAGGCCAGAACCGCGCTCTGGTGCCCCAGGAGGGAATCGAACCCCCGACCGGCGGATTAGAAGGCCGCTGCTCTATCCCCTGAGCTACTGGGGCGTACCGGCGTACCGGCCCGGCTGCTGCCGGGGACGCCTCAAAAAGCTTACCGTGCCCCGCGGCTGTCCGCTGTCAGGAACGCCCGGCCGCTCTGAAACATCCAGCCTCGCCGACGCGCGCATGCCCGTTCAGCAAGTCGCCCTGCCCCGTCGGCAGGGGCCCGGGTTATCCACATGGCGCATCTGGCCCCTCGCGGGGGGTCGTCCCTGGCGCGAAGCTGAAAGAGCCTGCTAGGGCACGACACTTTCGAGACAGGACATGAGCATGAGTGACAACATCACGGTCCGTGGCTTCGTCGCCACGGAGCCCAAGAGTTCGACGACGCCCGGCGGTGTGGCGACGGCGAACTTCCGGCTGGGTTCCACCGAACGGCGCTTCGACCGCGCCACAAACGCCTGGATTGACGGGAACACCAACTGGTTCAGGGTCCAGGGGTACCGGCAATTGGCCGGAAATATCGGTTGCAGTGTCAAGAAGGGCCAGAAGGTCATCGTCGTCGGACGGCTCAAATTGAGGAGCTGGGAACATGACGGCCGGATCTATCACTCGGCTGAAATCGATGCCGATTCCGTCGGTCACGACCTCACGTGGGGTTCCGCCAACTTCATCCGCACGGCCGCCGGTGGTCCGCAGGCCGCTGCCGGCCCGTCGGGCCAGGAGGTGCTCCCGCCGGACGGCAACGGTGAGGGCAGCCAGGAGGGCGACCAGGACTACGAGGGGAACAACGACGACGACGTGCCCGCCGCCCACGGTGTCTTCGTCGACGACATCAGCGGCGAAGCGGAGGAGCTCGATGAGGAAACAGGCGAATTGAAGGGGGCGGCCGCCTGACCGGCCAGCTGACCGGCCAGCGCCGGCGTCACACCTCGTGGGGCCGGCTCCGGGCTGCGGCAGGTGGTGGATGCCGACGGCGTGAATGTGAGTTATCCCGGCGGAACCACTAGATTTGTAGGCATGGCGGAATTTATCTACACAATGACCAAGGCCCGCAAGGCCGTTGGCGAAAAACTTATCCTCGATGACGTAAGCATGTCCTTCTTCCCGGGGGCCAAGATTGGCGTCGTCGGCCCGAATGGTGCAGGTAAGTCCACCATTCTCAAGATCATGGCCGGACTGGACACTCCCTCAAACGGTGAGGCCCGGCTCAGCCCCGGCTACACGGTCGGCATCCTGCTGCAGGAACCGCCGCTGAACGAGGACAAGACCGTCCTGGGCAATGTCCAGGAAGGTGTCGGAGAAATCATCGGCAAGATCCAGCGCTTCAATGCGATCTCCGAAGAGATGGCCAGCCCTGACGCTGACTATGATGTCCTCCTTGAGGAAATGGGTCAGCTGCAGGAAGCGATCGACGCTGCCGATGCCTGGGATCTCGACTCCCAGCTTGAGCAGGCCATGGACGCCCTCCGCTGCCCGCCGCCGGAAGCCGACGTCACCCTGCTCTCCGGTGGTGAGCGCCGCCGTGTCGCCCTCTGCAAGCTCCTGCTCCAGAAGCCGGACCTGCTGCTCCTCGACGAGCCCACCAACCACCTCGACGCCGAGAGCGTGCTCTGGCTCGAGCAGCACCTCTCCAATTACCCCGGCGCCGTCCTCGCCGTCACACACGACCGGTACTTCCTCGACCACGTGGCCGAGTGGATCGCCGAAGTGGACCGCGGACACCTGTACCCGTACGAGGGTAACTACTCCACGTACCTGGAGAAGAAGCGCGCCCGCCTGGAAGTCCAGGGCAAGAAGGACGCCAAGCAGGCCAAGCGACTCACCGAGGAACTCGAGTGGGTCCGTTCCAACGCCAAGGGCCGCCAGACCAAGTCCAAGGCCCGTCTGGCCCGCTACGAGGAAATGGCCGCCGAAGCCGACCGCACCCGCAAGCTGGACTTCGAAGAGATCCAGATCCCGCCGGGACCGCGCCTGGGCGGCCTCGTCCTGGAAGCGAAGAACCTGCAGAAGGGTTTCGAGGACCGCACCCTGATCGACGGGTTGTCCTTCACCCTGCCGCGCAACGGCATCGTCGGGGTCATCGGCCCCAACGGCGTCGGCAAAACCACCCTGTTCAAGACCATCGTCGGGCTGGAGCCCCTCGACGGCGGCGAGCTGAAGATCGGTGACTCGGTCAAGATTTCCTACGCCGACCAGAGTCGCGGCGGCATCGACCCGAACAAGACCCTGTGGGAAGTTGTCTCGGACGGCCTCGACTACATCCAGGTCGGCCACGTCGAAATGCCGTCCCGTGCCTACGTCGCCGCCTTCGGCTTCAAGGGCCCGGATCAGCAGAAGAAGGCCGGGGTGCTCTCCGGTGGTGAGCGCAACCGCCTGAACCTCGCGCTGACCCTCAAGCAGGGCGGAAACCTGCTGCTTCTCGATGAGCCGACTAACGACCTCGACGTCGAAACGCTCAGCAGCCTCGAAAACGCCCTGCTCGAGTTTCCGGGCTGCGCCGTTGTGGTCTCGCACGACCGGTGGTTCCTGGACCGGGTGGCCACCCACATCCTCGCCTATGAAGGCGACGAGGAGAATCCCTCGAAGTGGTACTGGTTCGAGGGCAACTTCGAATCCTACGAGGAGAACAAGGTCGAGCGTCTGGGCCCGGATGCAGCCAAGCCGCACCGCGTGACCCACCGCCGCCTCACCCGCGACTAAGCCCGTAAGGCACCCAGCGGAACAGAAAGGCCGGCTCCCCACTGGGGGAGCCGGCCTTTCGCCTGTCCCCTGCAAACAGGATCCGGGGCGCGGTGGATCAGGCGTGTCGGATCAGGCGCGTTCGGACTTGCGCATCTGGTGCTGCAGGACCTTGGACTGGACGGCGCCCTTGACCTTATTTTTGAGGTCCGTCGGAACCCGGATCATGCCTTCCTGCGCCACGGTGGCCACATGCAGTCCGTCGCGGCTGAAGATCTTGCCGGTCGCCAGCCCGCGGGCGCCCTGGGCGCTGGGGGACTCCTGTACGTAGAGCAGCCACTCGTCCACCCGGACCGGCCGGTGCCACCACATGGCGTGATCCAGGCTCGCCACCGACATGCCCGGGGTAATCCAGCTCATCCCGTGCTTGCGGAGGATGGACTCCAAGATGGTGTAGTCGCTGGCGTAGGCCAGGGCGGCGCGGTGCAGTTCCGGATCGTCCGGGATGGGCCCGAATGTCTTCATCCAGACGGCATTGCGCGGTTCCTTGTCGCCCTTGGCCGAGACGTACAGGGCCGGGTCAACGTGCCGGATGTCGAAGGGCCGCTCGTAGGCCCAGTGGCGTGCCACCGGGTGGTCATATTTGCCCAGCAGGTCCGCCGTGCTGGGCAGCGACTCCGGTCCGGGAATGCCGGCCGGCATCTCGGACTGGTGCTCGATGCCCTCGTCCTCGTCCTGAAAGGACGCGATCATGGACAGGATGGGCATGCCCTCCTGGTACGCATGGACACGCCGCGCCGAAAACGACCGGCCGTCCCGCAACCGCTGGACGCCGAAGGTGATCGGCTTGTTGGCGTCCCCCGGACGCAGGAAGTATCCGTGCATCGAATGCACGCCCCGCCCCTCAGGAACCGTCCGGCTCCCGGCGATCAGCGACTGGGCCAGCACCTGTCCTCCGAAGACGCGGTGCCGGGGCTGCTGCTGCGAGGGACCCATAAAGATGTCCTCATCCGTCCGGGCACCCTCCAGCTCACCGAGGTTCAACAGTTGGAGGAGCGAGGAGGTGGGGTCCTGTGTCGGCGGTCCCTGCAATCCGGCTTCGGCTTCAGTCATGGTTCGACTCTAGACGGCCCTCCGGCGCCGCCCCAAAGAGGCACAGCCGGTAGAGTCGATATTGTGTCTGACGTCCTAACCCAGCCCCTGCAGTTCACCGATCCCCGCGACCTCGCCGATCTGCGCACCTTCGCCACGCGTGCCAGGTCCATCGACGACGGCGCCATCCGCCTTCAGGCGTCCGGCCCCGTGCTCGCCGCCTATGTGTGTGTGCTGCGGCCGCGGCTGCTGGGGGAATCGACACCGACGATCCTGGGGCTGCGGACCATGGCCCTCGCGCAGCCGGCGGACACAGATGTCACCGTCCCGATCTCGGCGGTGCTGGACCGGCTGGCCCGCGCGGGGGAGAACGACGTCGAGCTGCCGCTGCCGCCGGTGACCATCACCGAATCCTGGGCCGGCGTCGGTGCGCCCCGCACCGGCTGGGAGGCCGTGGCCACGCTGCCGGACGCTGAGCTGCGGCGGTCCGCCGAAGCCGGCATCACCGAGATCGCCGACATCATCCCGGACAAACCCGGCGCCCTGATCGTCAACAACGCCCGCGCCACGGTCTGGGGCCGGGACCTGCCGGGCGCCGGCGGGCTCCCGCTGGGGGCCGCCTTCGCGGCCCTCACCCTCGGCTTCCTCGCCGACGGCGAACAGCAGCTCTACCGGGCAGGACGCTGGTTCCGGCTCAGCGGAGCCCGCGGGCACGTCCTGGCCCGCACCGGTTCAGGCCTTTAAGTCCTTCGGCCGCGGCGGCCGGCCTGATTGGCTGAGCGCATGAGCGGCATCTCTGTGCCACACGGGTCCCCGCCGGTCTGATCCGGGCCGGCCTCAGGCTCCGGAGGGGCTGTTCACCATTGAGAGGGCCGCCCGCTCCATGTAGTCCCAGAGCGTCCCCTCGTACAGCGGGGGCAGCTCCAGGGCATCCACCGCGGTGCGCATGTGGAACAGCCACCGCTCCTTGGCCTCCGGGGTGACCCGGAAGGGCATGTGGCGCATCCTCAGCCTCGGATGGCCGCGCTCCTCGCCGTACGTCGTCGGGCCGCCCCAGTACTGCTCCAGGAACATCAGGAAGCGCCGCTTGGCGGGTCCCAGATCCTCCTCCGGGTACATCGGCCGCAGCAGCAGATCAGTCGCCACGCCGTCGTAGAACACGTCGACGAGCCTCACGAAGGTCTCGTGGCCGCCCACGGCGTCATAGAAGTTGTCCGTGTAGCCGGGCTGCGTGAATGGGTCGTTCTGCAGCAGCTGCTTGGGCTGGCGGGGGTCGCCGGCGCTGGGAATCGTCATGGTTCTATTCTCCGGCCTTCTGCTGGGGTGCGCTGTCCGCCTCGTCCTCCGGGGGCGTGACGGACGGAATGTACAGGCCCTGGGAGCGGTTGCCCACGCGGAGGATTTCGCCGTTGCGCAGGTACCAGATGGTGCCGTCCTCCGCCCCGACCCGGGTGATCCGCAGGTTCATGGCCTGGACCGTGCCCACCACCTCGGAGGTCTCGATGATGTCGCCGATCCCGTACTGGTCCTCGATGGTGATGAAGATGCCGGCCAGGAAGTCGCGGATCAGCTGCTGGGCGCCGAAACCGATGGCGATACCCAGGATTCCCACGCTGGTCAGGATCGGCGCCACGTCCACGTTCAGGTTCTTGAGCACGTACACGCTGGTGAGGACTGCCACCAGCACACCCACCACGCTGCTGAGCAGGGCACCGATGGTGTTGGCCCGCTGGACCCGGCGCTCGTGGTCCAGGGCGCGGAAGGCAGGAGCCACCCAGCGGAAGTGCGGCTTCTTGAACAGGGTGCTGCCCGCGGCGACGCGCTTGGTGATTCCGGCGATCACGAAGGACGCCACCAGCCACACGGCGACGCCGACCCCCAGGCTGATGAGGACACCCGGCACGTTGATGGCCGAGATGTCCGGGGTGGGGAGGGGTTCGGTCGTGGTCATGCTGTACATCGGCGGGGGTACTCCTTGTTGCTGCGTTCCTGCGGCCGGGCGGTGTCGCCGGGCTGGCGTCATGGGAGGCGGCCGGCGTTCGCCGGGCGCATAACGCTCTGGTCTCATTCAACATTAGCGCCGTAGCGTGGCCCCATGCGCATCCTGGTTCTCGGAGGCACCGCCTTCCTGTCCGCTGAAACAGCCCGGCAGGCCCTGGCCGCGGGCCACGACGTCACCTGCCTGGCGCGCGGGACCGCCAGCGCGCCCCCGGACGGCGCCACCTGGCTGCGGGCTGACCGCTCGGAGGGCGCCGCCGCGTATGCGGCCGCCCGCGGGGCCGCCGACTCCGACGGGGCCTGGGATGCCGTCGTCGACGTTTCGCGGGACCCGGGCCAGGCGCGGGAGGCCCTCGAGGCGCTGGCCGGCTCCGCCCGGCACTGGACCTTCATCTCCAGCTGCTCCGTCTACGCAGACCATTCCGTGGCCGGGGCGGATGAAGCCGCCGGCGTCCTGGCGCCGCTCCCGCCCGGGACGGAACTCAGCGCCGGGAACTACGGCGAAGCCAAGGCCGCCATCGAGCACTGGACCACGGAACTCGCCGGGGACCGGGCCCACATCTGCCGGGCCGGCCTCATCGGGGGCCCGGGTGACGGCTCGGACCGCTACGGGTACTGGCCGGCCCGCTTCGCCCGGGACCAGAACGCCGTCCTGGTCCCGGACATCCCCACGGACGCCACCCAGATCATCGACGTCCGCGACCTCGCGGCCTGGATCCTCACCGCCGCCGGGAACGGGACCACCGGGGCGCTGAACGCTGTCGGGGAGCCGGTGCCGTTCGCCGCCTACCTCGAGGCCTCGCGGCACCTCGCCGGCGCTTCCGCCGAGGTGGTCGCCGCTCCGGAGGACTGGCTGGTGTCCCGCGGGGCGAACTACTGGGCCGGTCCGGACTCGCTGCCGTTGTGGCTGCCGCCGGACCACGAGGGCTTCGCGACCCGCAGCAGCGCCGGGGCCCGGGCCGCCGGGCTGCGCACCCGGCCCTGGGCGGACACGCTGCGGGACACCCTGGCGGACGAACGGCGCCGCGGACTCGGCCGCGAACGCAGGGCCGGGATGAGCCCGGAGACCGAACGCCGGATCCTGGCCGACTACCGCGTCCTCCGTTAGGGGCCCTGGACCTCGGGCACAGCGCTCGGTTCGTGCAGCACGGGGAAGTTGACGCTCCGGGCGATGAAGCAGACCCGGTTCGCCCCGGCGTGCAGTTCCTCCATAAGCTCCTCCGCCACCGGCGCCGCCAGGGTGACCCGGGGCCGGAGCGTGACCGATTCAAACTGTCCGCTGCCGTCCCGGTTGGTCCGCAGCAGTCCCTCAGCCCGGTCCTCGTACCCCGTGACCACCACCCCGTGCTTCACCGCCACGTGCAGGAAGGACAGCATGTGGCACTGGGACAGGGCGGCCAGCAGCAGCTGCTCCGGGTTGTAGCGGGTGCGGTCGCCGTGGAACGTCGGATCCGCGGAACCCCGCAGCACGGGCAGCCCGGGGATCTCGACGTCGTGGTCGCGTGAATAGCCGCGGGACGATGCCGTCCCCTCGCCGAGATTCCCGGTCCAGCGGACTATCAGGGCATAGCGGTGCTCATCGAGGCTCATGGCACCAGCCTAGGACACACCCCCGCCCAGGTGGCTCGCAGCAACGGCCGTTCTGGGCGTCCAAAACGGCCTTTGCTGCAAGCTACATGGGCTGCCGGCGGCTCCCTGGGCGGTGCCCAGGGAGCGGACGCCTAGCCGACGTCGGCCTCGCGGGCGCGCAGCGCGCGGGCCACACCGTCGCGGTTCTCCAGCATCATCCGCCGCAGGGCCGCGCCGTCCTCCGGCAGCGAGGCCAGGAACTCGTCCGTGCGGTCCACGGTCGCCTGCGTGGTCAGCTGCGCCGGGTAGAGCCCGACGACGATCTGCTGGGCCAGCGCGTGCGTGCGCTCCTTGACGATGCCCGGGACCGCGTCGAAGTACTTCTCCGCGTACGGCTCCAGCAGGGAGGTGTCCAGCACCCGGGTGAAGCCGCTGACGGCTGAGCCCTGGAGCGCATTGGATAGCTCGCCTTTGACCACAATCGAGTCCCAGGCCGCTGCCTTGGCCTCGGGCGTCGGGATCGCAGCCTTGGCGAGGGCCGCCGCGTTCTGCCCGGTGGCCGTATTGTCCTGCCCGAGCTCGGCGTCGATCTGCTCCTGCCCGGCGCGGCCGCCGGCGACGAGGGAGGTGAGCAGTTCCCAGCGCAGGTCCTGGTCCACGGTGAGGCCCTCCAGCGTCAGGCCGCCCTGCAGCAGGCCCGCGACGGTGTCCAGCTGTCCGGCACTGCGGGCCAGCAGGACATAGGACTTGACGAACTGCAGCTGCGCGTCGGAGCCGGCCGGGACACCGGATGCAAGCTCCCAGAGCCGGTCAACGGCGGCCGCCGCGGTGGCTTCCTTGTGGTCCGGCGCCACGTAGAAATTCAGTGTGGTCGCGAGCTGGCGCAGCTGCACCTGAATCACCGAGGAGTCGGATTCCTCGGCAATGTTGGCCAGGATCAGCTCCACGTAGCGGCGGGCGGGGGTTTCGCCGTCGCGGGCCGCATCCCAGGCCGAACCCCACACCAGGGTCCGGGGCAGGCTCTGGCTGAAGTCCTTGAGGTGGGCCGTGGCCGTGGCGAGGGACTTCGGGTCGAGGCGGACCTTGGCGTAGGCGAGGTCGTCGTCGTTGAGCAGGATCAGGTCCGGCTGGGCCAGCCCTGCCAGCGACGGTACCTCGGTGCGCCCGCCGTCGACGTCGAGCTCCTCGCGGTGGACCCGTTCCAGTTTCCCCGCGGCGGTGAGGTTGTAGAAGCCGACCGCGAGCCGGTGCGGGCGGATGGTGGGCTGGGACTCGGTGGCGGACTGCAGGATCGCGAAGGAAGAGATCGTCCCGTCGTCACCCACGGCAAGCTCGGGCTTGAGCGTGTTCACGCCGGCGGTCTCCAGCCAGAGCTGGCCCCACTGGTCCAGGTCCCGGCCGCTGGCCTTTTCCAGCTCGGCCATCAGGTCGCTAAGCTCGGTGTTCTGCCAGGCGTGCTTGCGGAAGTACTCTCGGACGCCGGCCATGAACTCCTCCGGACCCACCCACGCCACCAGCTGGCGGAGGACCGAGGCGCCCTTGGCATAGGTGATGCCGTCGAAGTTCACCTCGACGTCCTCCAGGTCATTGATCTCGGCGAAGATCGGGTGGGTGGTGGGCAGCTGGTCCTGGCGGTAGGCCCAGGACTTCTCCACCGAGGCGAAGGTGGTCCAGGCGCGGTCGAACCTGGTGTTCTCCACCGCGGCCAGATGGGACATGTATTCGGCGAAGGACTCGTTGAGCCAGAGGTCGTTCCACCAGCGCATCGTCACGAGATCGCCGAACCACATGTGGGCGAGCTCGTGGAGGACGGTGATCGCGCGGCGCTCCACCTGGGCGTCCGTGACCTTGCTGCGGAAAACGTAGCCTTCCAGGATGGTCACGGCCCCGGCGTTTTCCATGGCGCCGGCATTGAACTCCGGCACGAAGAGCTGGTCGTACTTCTCGAACGGGTACGGGCAGCCGAACTGCGCCTCGAAGAACTCGAAGCCCTGGCGGGTGAGTTCGAAGATGTTGTCGGCGTCGAGGTACTGCATCAGGGACTTGCGCGCGAAGACGCCCAGCGGGGTGACCTTCCCGTCGGCGGAGACCACTTCGCTGCGGACGGACTGGTACGGCCCCGCGATCAGGGCCGTGACGTAGGAGGAGAGCCGCGGCGTGGGGGTGAATTCCCAGACGGAGCGGGCGCCGCCGTCGGTGCCGGGGATGGTTTCGACCGGCACCGGGGTGGGCGAGTTGGACACGATGTCCCAGTGCGAGGGGGCAATCACCGTGAACGTGAAGCTGGCCTTGAGGTCGGGCTGCTCAAACACGGCGAACATCCGCCGGGAATCCGGCACTTCGAACTGCGTGTACAGGTAAACCTCATGGTCCACGGGGTCCACGAAGCGGTGCAGCCCCTCGCCCGTGTTCATGTACGGGGCCTCGGCCACCACCAGCAGCTCGTTGTCCGCCGCCAGGTCTGGCAGCTCGATGCGGATCCCGTCGGAGACCTCGGCCGGATCCAGCTCACGACCGTTCAGGGTCACACTCTGTACCGCGTCGGTGACGGCGTCGATGAACGTCGAGGACCCCGGTGTGGCCGTGAACTTCACGGCCGTGGTGGTGCCGAAGACTTTTTCCCCGCGGGTCAGGTCAAGCTCGACCTCGTAGGATTCGACGGCGATCAGTTCGGCGCGCTCGCGTGCTTCGGCGCGGGTCAGGTTCATTCCGGGCAAGGTTGGGCCTCCAGGGATGCGTGGGGATGGGAGAACTCGTTACTGTGAAACCATTCTTTCACTTCTGTGGCGCTTGGCAAGTAGCCTGGGTCACACCACGGTACTAAGGCCGAATCACCGGGGGTAGCGTTGGGGATATGGGAAAGCTTCGGGATTCCGTAGACGTTCGGGCGCTGCGCTTCGCCGTGGGGTTCCCGCTAATGCTCGCCGCCGCGTTTGTCGTGTGCGCTGTCCTGCTCCGCCCGGACCTGCCCGAGCCGCTGGCCGTGCGCTGGGCCGGGGGCGCCGCCGCGGACTTCGCGCCGTTTGGGGCAGTCGTCGGCGTCGGTGCGGCCATGATCGTGCTGTTCGGCGGGGCCGTGCTGGTGCAGGCCGTGCCGCTGTCCCGTCCGGCGATCATGCGCCGGATCATGATGGGTGCCGGGTTGTTCGTGAGCCTGTTCGTCACCACCGTCCTCGCCGCCGTGCTGGTCGGACAGCTCGGCCTGCCGAACGCGCGGGGCGCCGAGGTGGATGTCGCCGTCCTCGCCATGGGCAGCGGCGCCGCCCTGGGCCTGGGCGTCGTCATGGGTTTTGTCTTCAAAGCCGACGAACGCTGGTCCACGGACGATGACCGGGCCATGGCCGAAGCCCTGGCCCGCGAGCTCGACCCCGACCTGGCTCGGGACTCGGTGAGCCTCTGGGTCCATGCCCGCAGCTCGGTGTTCGTGATGCTCGGAATCGCCACCCTGCTTCCCGCCGCGCTCCTGACCATCGCCGTGCCCTGGCTTGCTGCCCTCCTCGTCGCCCTGGCCCTGCTGGCCGCGGCGTGCCTGTTCGCCCGCATCCGGGTGGACCGGAGCGGGCTGAGGGTCTTCGCCGCCGGCTTCGTCAGGGTGATGGACGTGCCCGCCGCCGCCATCGAGGGGGCGACGCCGAAAGAGGTCAAGGCGGCGGACTACGGCGGCTGGGGATACCGCAGCCACGGCACCACGACGGCGCTGCTCGTCAGCAGCGGACCGGCTGTCGTCGTCGACCGTTCCGACGGGCGGACCCTGACCGTGAGCGGCGGGAGTGCCACCACGGCGGACAACGTCGCGCAGGTGATCGCACGGGTGGCGGCGCGGGCGCACCGGCCCGGCGGGGCCGCCGGCGTGTGAAGCCGGCCCGGCGGCCGGACAGGCCGCGCCGGCCCGTGCCCTAGTAGGCTGGGAACAGCCCCCAGAACCGCCCCCGCAGCCCACGTGACTCCACTGATCTGCCCAACTGAACGGATACGCCGTGACCCCCTCTGACCTCCCGCGCGTGCACATCGCCACCGACCACGCCGGCATGGAACTCAGCGCCCACCTCGTCAGCCGCCTCAGGTCCAAAGGCTACGAGGTCGTCGACCACGGACCCAAGGTCTACGACGCCCTGGATGACTACCCCTCCTACTGCATCAACGCCGCACTCGCGGTCGTGGCGGACCAGGAAGCCGGCACCAACGCCCTCGGGATCGTCCTCGGCGGCTCCGGCAACGGCGAACAGATCGCCGCCAACAAGGTCAAGGGCGTCCGCGCAGCGCTGGCCTGGAACCTGTCCACCGCGAAGCTGGCCCGCGACCACAACGACGCCAACGTCGTCGCCGTCGGAGGCCGCCAGCACAGCGCCGAGGAGGCCACGGGAATCATCGAGGCGTTCCTGGCCGAACCCTTCAGCAACGACGAGCGCCACGTCCGCCGGATCGGCAAGATTGCCGCGTACGAGCGCACCGGCGAGGTCATCGCCTAGTGCCGGAAGGGCATTCCGTCCACCGGCTGGCCCGCCAGTTCGGCGACGTCTTCACGGGGGAGCGGCTCGCCGTGTCCAGCCCGCAGGGCCGCTTCGTCCACGGCGCGGCGCTGCTGGACGGTCACACCCTCACCGGCTCCGCGGCGCACGGGAAACACCTCTTTCTGGACTTCGAGCACGGGCTGCTGCTGCACGTCCACCTGGGCCTCTACGGCGCCTGGGACTTCGGCGGCGACGCCGGCTTCCGGGGTGCGTCCAGCATCGGCGCGCCCCGCAAGGTGGGGGAGAGGGAGCTCTACGACGACGACGGCGCGGCGGGGCCGGCGGGGTACGAGGGACCTCCCGCCCCGGTCGGTGCCGTCCGCGTCCGGCTCGCCGGCGCCCACGGCTGGGCCGACCTCCGCGGCGCGACGACCTGCGAGACGGTCACGGAAGCGGAGGCCGCAGCCGTGCTGGCACGGCTTGGCCCCGACCCGCTGCGGAACTGTCCCGGCGACCGGGACGCCTTCGCCGGCGCGGTCCTGGCCAGACGCACCCCGCTCGCGGCCCTGCTGATGGACCAGAAGGTCATCGCCGGCGTCGGCAACGTGTACCGCGCCGAGCTGCTCTTCCGGCAGGGCCTGGACCCCTGGCTGCCGGGACGGGGACTGTCCGCGGAGGCGGCCGGACGGCTCTGGGACGACACCGTCGCGATGATGTCCGACGGCGTCCGCGACGGCCGGATCATCACCACACCCCCGCGCTACTGGGGTGGACCCGGGGCGGCCGGTCCCCGCGGCGCTCTGCCCGGCCCGGAGGACTCCCACTTCGTCTACCGTCGGCAGGGACTCCAGTGCCGTGACTGCGGGACGCCGGTTGCCCTGACCGACCTCGGTGCCCGCAAGCTCTACTGGTGCCCGTCCTGCCAGGCGTGAGCGGGGGTGGGCGGCGTCAGGGGTGAGCGGGCGCCGGCATCGGCCGGCCGGACCCGGCACGAAAAAAGCCCCTCCGCAGAGGGGCTTTTTCGTCATATTTCGGAGGGGACGACGGGAATCGAACCCGCATCATCAGTTTGGAAGACTGAGGCTTTACCACTAAGCTACGTCCCCGGGAACGTGCTGGAACTTCAGCAGAACTTCCGGGCGGCTGTTGAAGCCGGATACAACTAAACCCAATTCAAGGCCCCGGTGTCAAATGTGCAAACCGGCGCAATTTGGCCGTAGACTGTTCTGTGCACTTACGGGGTGTAGCTCAGCTTGGCTAGAGCACCTGCTTTGGGAGCAGGAAGTCGCAGGTTCAAATCCTGTCACCCCGACTCTGCAGGTACTGCCAGACCCTTGGCGGTGCAGAACCCCACCCCCTAAAAACCAGGAGTACTTAGACTGTGAAGAGCGCTGTCGAGAACCTCACCCCCACGCGGGTCAAGCTCAATGTTGAGGTCCCCTTTGAGGAATTGAAGCCCAGCATCGCAGAGGCATACAAGACTGTTGCTTCGCAGATCCAGGTCCCCGGCTTCCGCAAGGGCAAGGTCCCCTCCAAGCTCATTGACCAGCGCGTCGGCCGCGGCTACGTGCTGGAGACTGCCATCAACGAAGGTCTCAATGGCTGGTACCAGGCAGCCGTTCAGGAAACCGGCATCCGGCCGCTGAGCCGTCCCGAGGTCGAAATCACCGAGGTTCCGGACCCGTCCGCCACCGACGGCGAACTGAAGTTCCACGCCGAGGTTGACGTCCGCCCCGAGATCGAACTGCCCGACTACGCCGGCATCAAGGTTGAGGTTGCCGCCGCTGAGTCCACCGACGCCGACGTCGACAAGGCCCTGGACGAACTCCGCGGCCGCTTCGGCACGCTGAAGTCCGTGGACCGTCCGGCCGCCGACAAGGATTTCCTGACGATCGACATCACCGCCACCATCGACGGCGCCGAGGTTGATTCCGCCACCGGCCTGTCCTACCAGGTCGGCGCCGGCACCATGCTCGAAGGCCTCGACGAAGCCGTCACCGGTCTCAGCGCCGACGAGGACGCCATCTTCGACACCACCCTCGTGGGCGGCGAGCACGCCGGCGAGTCCGCCCAGGTCAAGGTTGTCGTCAAGTCCGTCAAGGAGCGCGAGCTTCCCGAGGCCGACGACGATTTCGCCCAGCTGGCCTCCGAATTCGACACCCTGGCGGAGCTCCGCGAGGACCTCGCCAAGCAGGCCGCCGAGTCCAAGGTTGTCGAGCAGGGCGTCGAAGCCCGCGACAAGGTCCTCGACAAGCTCGTTGAGCTCGTAGCGGTCCCCGTCCCGGATTCCGTCGTCGAAGAGCAGCTCGAGCAGCACTTCAACGCCGAGAACGCCCACGGTGAAGGCGAGCACGACACCGAAGAGCACCGCGCCGAGGTCAAGGCCAACACGGAGCGCGCCTTCCAGAACGAGATCATCCTTGACGCCATCGCCGAAAAGGAAGAAGTCAATGTCAGCCAGAACGAGCTGATCGACTACATCGTCACCACGGCCGGCCAGTACGGCATGGACCCCAACCAGTTCGCCCAGATCATCGATCAGAGCGGCCAGGTCCCGATGATGGTTTCCGAGGTCCGCCGCCGCAAGGCACTGGCCGTCGTCCTGGGCCAGGCCGAGGTCACCGACGCCGAGGGCAACAAGGTTGACCTCAGCGACTTCGTCCGCCCCGGCGGCGACGAGGCAGCGGCCGAGGCCGCTGCCGGGACCGAAGCCGATGTCGAGGACGCCGCTTCCGAGGAAGCAGCAGCCGAGACCGCGAAGAACGATGACCCGGCAGCAGTGAAGTTCTAGCACTTTCTGTTCCCGCAGTTCCTGCCGCACCCCCGGATCACTGGCCCGGGGGTGCGGCTTTTTAAGCCCGTGATGAACCCTCCCGGGCAATCGTGCGCCGTCAGCGAACAGCCCCGCGCCTGAGCACAATGCGGCCGGGAAAACCGTTAGTGTCCATGTAGGAAAGTTCAGTGATGTCGTCCAGTGGCGTCACCGTCGCCAGCGAGAGGTAAGTACACATGTCACAGCAAGCAGGGGCACCCCGGATGGCTACTGTCGATCCGGCAGCCCAGGATAACTACATTTACAACCGCCTGCTGAAAGAGCGCATCATCTGGCTCGGCTCCGAGGTCCGCGACGAGAACGCCAACGCGATCTGCTCGCAGCTGCTGCTGCTCTCGGCCGAGAACCCCGAAAAGGATATCTACCTCTACATCAACTCGCCGGGCGGCTCCGTCACCGCCGGCATGGCCATCTACGACACGATGCAGTTCATCCCGAACGACGTCGTCACCGTCGCCACCGGCCTCGCCGCCTCGATGGGACAGTTCCTGCTCTCCTCCGGCACCAAGGGCAAGCGCTACGCCACCCCCAACGCCCGCATCCTGATGCACCAGCCCTCCGGCGGTATCGGCGGCACGGCCTCGGACATCAAGATCCAGGCCGAACTCATCCTGCACATGAAGAAGGTCATGGCCGAACTGACGGCCGACCAGACCGGGCAGACGGTCGAGACCATCCTCAAAGACAACGACCGCGACAAGTGGTTCACGGCCAAGGACGCCCTCGAATACGGTTTCTTCGACAAGATCGCGGCGCACGCGGGATCCGTGGCCGGCGGAGGCGGAACCAACGCCGACAACACCGCCTCAGTCACCGACTCAACCGACGACGCCACCGAGAACTGACCGGCACGCAGACAGCAATGAATTCAGGAGCAATGAACATGAACTACAACTTCGGTTCGACTGCCGGTAACCTGCCGAGCAGCCGCTACGTGCTGCCGCAGTTCGAAGAGCGCACTCCCTACGGCTTCAAGCGCCAGGACCCGTACACCAAGCTGTTCGAGGACCGGATCATCTTCCTGGGTGTCCAGGTCGACGATGCCTCGGCCGACGACGTGATGGCGCAACTGCTCGTGCTCGAGTCCACCGACCCGGACCGCGACATCACCCTCTACATCAACTCTCCGGGCGGCTCCTTCACCGCCATGACGGCGATCTACGACACCATGACGTACATCCGCCCGGAGATCCAGACCGTCTGCCTCGGCCAGGCCGCCAGTGCCGCCGCCGTGCTCCTCGCCGCCGGCACGCCCGGTAAGCGCCTCGCGCTGCCGAACGCCCGCGTCCTGATCCACCAGCCCTCGCTCTCCGGCGGCCAGGGCGGCCAGGCCTCCGACCTGGAGATCCAGGCCGCTGAGGTCATGCGCATGCGCGCCTGGCTCGAGGACACGCTGGCCAAGCACTCCGGCCGGACGCCGGAGCAGGTCAACAACGACATCGAGCGCGACAAGATCCTCACCGCGGCCGAGGCCATGCAGTACGGACTGATCGACCAGGTGCTGGATTCCCGCAAGATGAAGCCCCAGGCGATTACCAAGTAGCAGGCCATCACATCACAAGCAGTACCCGACGCCGGTGCGGCCCACTTTTGTGGCCGCACCGGCGTCGGCATTCCACCCATCAGGCCCAAAGTGACCTAGAGTGGAACATGTCACGGCTGGCGCCTTCCAAGGCGCGTCCGTGATTCCAGTAACGGGTGCAGCGCTGCGCAGGAGTAGAACACGGCCGGCAGCAAGATTCTAAAGGGGTTCACATATGGCTCGGATTGGCGAGAGCACGGATCTGCTGAAGTGTTCGTTCTGCGGAAAGAGCCAGAAGCAGGTCCGGAAGCTCATTGCCGGGCCCGGCGTCTACATCTGCGACGAGTGCATTGAACTCTGCAACGAGATCATTGAAGAAGAACTCGCCGAAGTAGCTGACCTGGGAAGTTTTGAACTGCCCAAGCCCCGCGAGATCTTCGACTTCCTGCAGGAATACGTGATCGGCCAGGAGCCCGCCAAACGCTCCCTCGCCGTCGCGGTCTACAACCACTACAAGCGCATCCAGGCCGGGCACGCCCCCAAGAGCGGCAGCCTCGCCGAAGGCGTCCATCACGACGACGTCGAGATCGCCAAGTCAAACATCCTGCTGATCGGCCCCACCGGCTGCGGCAAGACCTACCTCGCCCAGACCCTGGCCCGCCGCCTCAACGTCCCCTTCGCCGTCGCCGACGCTACCGCGCTGACCGAGGCCGGCTACGTTGGCGAGGACGTCGAGAACATCCTGCTCAAGCTCATCCAGGCGGCCGACTACGACGTCAAGAAGGCCGAGCAGGGCATCATCTACATCGATGAGATCGACAAGATCTCACGCAAGAGCGAGAACCCCTCCATTACCCGGGACGTCTCGGGCGAGGGTGTGCAGCAGGCCCTGCTGAAGATCCTCGAGGGCACCGTCGCCTCGGTTCCGCCCCAGGGCGGCCGCAAGCACCCGCACCAGGAATTCATCCAGATCGACACCACCAACGTGCTCTTCATCGTCGCCGGCGCCTTCGCCGGCCTCGAAGAGATCATCGGTTCACGGTCCGGGCGCAAGGGCATCGGGTTCGGAGCCCCGCTCAACGAGGTCAAGAACAATGCCGACTCCTACGGCGAGGTCATGCCCGAAGACCTGCTGAAATTCGGGCTCATCCCGGAATTCATCGGCCGCCTCCCGGTGATCACCACGGTCTCCAACCTGGACCGGGCCGCGCTCATCCAGATCCTGTCCACGCCGAAGAACGCCCTCGTGAAGCAGTACCAGAAGATGTTCCAGCTCGACGGCGTGGAACTGGTCTTCGACGAGGAGGCGCTGAACACGATCGCGGACCAGGCGCTGGAACGCGGCACCGGCGCCCGCGGGCTCCGGGCCATCATGGAGGAAGTCCTGCTCCCGGTGATGTTCGACCTGCCCAGCCGCGACGACATCGCCACGGTCGTTATCACCGAGGACGTGGTCTCCAAGAAGGCGGCGCCCACGATGATCGCCCACGACGTCAAGCGCCGCAAGTCTGCCTGATCCGGAATAAACCGGCGCCGCTGCCCGCTGTAACTTGTGGTGCGCCCGGTCGTTGGGCCGGCGCTGTGTACCTTTTTCCCCGCAGACTTCCCAAGGAGAACACCCGTGCCTGAAACCAACAAAGCCGACTTCTGGTTCGACCCGATGTGCCCCTTTGCCTGGGTAACGTCCCGCTGGATTAGCGAGGTGGAAGACGTCCGCGACATCAGCACCGAATGGCACGTCATGAGCCTCGCCGTGCTCAACGAGGGCCGCGAGGAGCTCCCGGAGGAGTACAAGGCGTTCCTCACCAAAGCCTGGGCGCCGGTGCGGGTCATCACGGCCGCCGCCGAGCAGTACGGCGCTGAGCACGTCAAGGCGCTCTACGACGCCATGGGCACCAAAATCCACAACGAGGGCAACAAGGACATCGCCGAAGTCATCTCCAAGTCCCTCGCCGAGGTCGGCCTGCCCGCGGAACTCGCGGCAGCAGGCGGGAACGATGACTTCGACACCGCGCTGCGCACGAGCCACGAGGCCGGGATCTCGCTGGTGGGCCAGGACGTCGGCACGCCCATCGTTGCCTTCAACGGCACCGCCTTCTTCGGCCCCGTGCTCACGCGCATCCCGCGGGGCGAGGAAGCCGGCCGCCTGTGGGACGCCTCGGTGACGCTCGCGTCCTTCCCGTACTTCTTCGAAATCAAGCGCAGCCGCACCGAAAGCCCCGTCTTCAACTAGGAGCCCGGGCGGGCCTAGAAGGCCCGGCGGGCACGAAAAGCCCCGGCAGAACTACTCCGATGTAGTTCTGCCGGGGCTCTTGTGCATCCGGGCGGCCGGGATCACAATTGTATGTACCCACTTCGAAAGAAGAGGGACGCAGGAACCAAAGATTCAGTGACACTCATCCGACGCAGCCTTCGGCAAAGTCAGATGATGGCTACCAGTGACGAGGTAGGAAGACCTGAAAATCCAAGGATTCTGCCAGATTGTCTAAGACGTCACGTGACAATCGAAAAGTCGAAGCCCCACCAACGGCAACACGCTGATGGGGCTTCCCCTTTGCCCAAAAACAGTTTTCGCCCAGCACAGCTTTACCGGACCGGCTCAGCCCACGAACAGGGTGCCCATGAGCAGTGAACCCATTGCCAACTACGCCCTGTTGTCCGGCTGCTCCTCGGCAGCCCTGGTCAGCGCATCCGGCTCGATCGACTGGCTGTGCTTCCCGCGTTTTGACAGCCCTTCGGTGTTCGGACGGCTGCTCGGCCCCGAGGCCGGCTTCTGGTCGATCCGCGCCGTCGGGTCCCACACCACCGCCCGCCGCTACGTCGGCCCCACGATGGTCTTGGAGACCACCCACACCTCCGCGGAAGGTAGCGTCACAGTCACCGACGCCCTCGTGCTCGGCGACGGCAAGCGGGGCCACGACCTGGGCGCGGACTCACCCGCATCCCTGCTGCGCCAGGTGAGCTGCACCGCGGGGACAGCGGAGCTGGACATCGTCTTCAGCCCCCGCCCGGACTACGGCCTCAGCCGTCCCCGGCTGCGGGCGGTCGACGGCGGACTCGTGGCCAGCGCGGGAACCGAGCTGCTGACGTTTTCCAGCCCGGTCGCCTTCGAGCTCCACGATGGCACCGCAGAGGCCAGGCTGACCCTTGCCGCCGGAGAGGTTGCCGGTTTCGCCCTCCAGCACCAGGCCGCTGCCGACGGCGGCGGGCCTGGCTGGAGCCAGACAGGCATCAGCCGCCGGCTCGACGACACTGTTCAGGGCTGGACCAGCTGGGCCGAAATGCACCAGCACTACCAGGGACCCTGGCAGGAGCTCGTCGCCGGCAGCGGACGGGTCCTGCAGGCCCTCACCTACTACCGGACCGGAGCCATCGTGGCCGCCCCGACCACGTCGCTACCGGAGGTGGCCGGGGGCACCCGCAACTGGGACTACCGGTACACCTGGATCCGGGACGCCAGCATGACCCTGCAGGCACTCTGGGTGTCCGCCTGCCCGGACGAGGCAGGGAAATTCTTCCAGTTCCTCGCCACGGTGGCAGCACGCCAGCTGGCCGGCGGCGAGGAGCTGCAGATCATGTTCGGCATCGGCGGGGAATGCGAGCTGCCCGAACGCGAGCTGGGGCACCTGCCAGGATGGCGCGCCAGTACCCCGGTCCGGGTTGGCAACGGCGCCTGGAACCAGCGCCAGCTCGACGTCTACGGTGAACTGCTCGACGCCGCCGCCACGTTGCCGGAGTACCTCGCGGAGCTCGCACCGGACACCCGGCGCTTCCTTGCCGATGCGGCCGACGCGGCAGCCGCACGCTGGCGCTCGGCGGACCACGGCATCTGGGAGGTGCGCGGGGAGCCACGCCACTATTTGCACTCCAAGCTCATGTGCTGGGTCGCCGTCGACAGGGCCATCAGCCTTGCCGCGATCCTAGGGACGCCCGAGCGGATCCCGGGCTGGGCGGAGGCTCGTGAGCAGATCGCAGCCTCCATCCGTGCCGAGGGCTGGAGTCCTGCAGCGGGTGCCTACACCCAGGCCTACGGCTCCGAGGACCTGGACGCGTCGGCGCTGATGCTCGCCATCGTGGGCTTCCTGCCCGCGGACGATCCGGGCATGCGTGCCACGATCGAGGCGATTGACCAGCGGCTCACCGATCCCCGAGGGCTGGTCTACCGCTACCGCGCCGAAGACGGCTTCGCCGGCGAGGAAGGGACCTTCCTGTTATGCACCTTCTGGCTGGCGCAGGCGCTGGCCCTCGCCGGCGAGACCGGCCGGGCGCGCGAGGTCTTCGCGCGGGCCGCCGGGTTCGCCACTGACCTCGGACTGCTGGCAGAGGAAGTCGCTCCGAACAGCCGCGAGCTGCTGGGAAACTTCCCGCAGGCGTTCAGCCACATCGGCCTGGTCAACGCGGCCTGGGTCATCAGCGAGGCCGAGCGGACCGGATAGCAGAAAGGGAGGCGTTCCGCCCGGACCGAGCCCGGCGGAACGCCTCCCCCGCCTCAACGGCTAGGCCTTTGCGGGCTCCTCAGCGGGCGGGGCCAGGACGACGTCGCTCACGGCCAGTTCGCCGTTGCCGCCCACCAGGGTCAGCTCGCGCGCGTTGGCCGCAGCCTTGAGGTCGGCCAGGCCGGCCTTCAGCTGCGTGGTGAGGGACTCCGGGGCCGTGATGGTCGCCGAGAGCACCTCGGTGCGCTGCTTGACCTTGGCCTCCGACTTGGCCTTGCGGATGCCGCTGAGCGCGGTCCCGACCGTGGCCAGCAGCGTGGTGTCGCCGTCGATCTCGACGGCGGACGGCCACTGGGCGCGGTGCACGGAACCGGTGCGCCACCAGCTCCAGACTTCCTCCGTGGCGAAGGGCAGGAACGGGGCGAAGAGGCGCAGCAGCGTGTCCAGGCTCGTCGCCAGCGCCGCGAGGACGGACGCCTGCTCGGCCTCGCCGGCGGCACCGTAGGCGCGGTCCTTGATGAGCTCCACGTAGTCATCGGTGAAGTGCCAGAAGAAGCTCTCCGTGATCTGCAGGGCCCGGGCGTAGTCGTAGTTTTCGAACGCCTTCGTGGCCTGCTGGACCACGTCGGAGAGCTGCGCCAGCACGGCCCGGTCCAAGGGGTTGATCAAGGGCCCCGACGCGAGTGCTTCTTTCGCGGTGGGTCGATCAACCCCGGGGTTGCCCAGCACGGACAGGTCACCGGACACCACCGAGTTTTCCGTGGCGCCCAGGTTCAGCACGAACTTGGAGGCGTTGAGCAGCTTGATCGCCAGCCGGCGGCCGATCTTCATCTGCGCGATCTCGTAGGCCGTGTCCGCGCCGAGCTTGGCCGAGGCCGCCCAGTAGCGGACGGCGTCCGAGCCGTAGTCCTCCAGCACGTCGGTCGGGACGATCACGTTGCCCTTGGACTTGGACATCTTCTTGCGGTCCGGGTCCAGGATCCAGCCGGAGATCGCCGCGTGCTTCCACGGCGCGGAGTCCTGCAGGGCGTCCGCGCGCACCGCGGAGGAGAACAGCCAGGTCCGGATGATGTCGTGGCCCTGCGGGCGCACGTCGAAGGGGTAGACCTTGGCGAAGAGCGCCTCGTCGGTGCTCCAGCCGCCCACGATCTGCGGGGTCAGCGAGGATGTGGCCCAGGTGTCCAGCACATCGGCGTCGCCGGTGAAGCCGCCCGGCAGATCGCGCTGGGCCTCCTCATAGCCCGGGGCCGCGTCCGCGGCGGGGTCCACCGGGAGCTGCGCATCGGACGGGACGAGGGGAGTGGCGAAGTCGGGGTTGCCGTCGGCGTCCAGCGGGTACCAGACGGGCACCGGCACGCCGAAGAACCGCTGGCGGGAAACCAGCCAGTCCCCGTTCAGCCCCGAGATCCAGTTCTCGTAGCGTGAGCGCATGAAGGCCGGGTGGAAATCGATCTCGTGGCCGCGGGCAATGAGCCGCTCGCGGCGCTCCGCGTCCCGGCCGCCGTTGCGGATGTACCACTGGCGCGAGGTCACGACCTCGAGGGGTTTGTCGCCCTTTTCGAAGAAGTTCACCGGGTGCATGATCTTCTTCGGTTCCCCGTCGAGGAGTCCGGCGGCGGCCAGGAGCTCCACCACGCCCTCCTTGGCGCTGAAGACCGTCTTGCCGGCGATCGACTCGAAGGTGGCACGGCCTGCGGCGGTGGTGATCCACTCCGGGGTCTCGCCGATGATGCGCCCGTCGCGGCCGACGATCGCCCGGGTGGGCAGCTGGAGTTCGCGCCACCAGGTGACGTCGGTAAGGTCGCCGAAGGTGCAGACCATCGCGATGCCGGAGCCCTTGTCCGCCTTGGCGAGCGGGTGGGCCTTGACCTCCACCTCAACGCCGAACAGCGGGGAGGTGACCTTCTTGCCGAACAGCGGCTGGTACCGTTCGTCGTCGGGGTTCGCCACCAGCGCGGCGCAGGCGGCCAGCAGTTCCGGGCGCGTGGTCTCAACGTAGATCTTCTCGCCGTCTTCGGTGAAGAAGGGGTAGCGGTAGTACGCGCCGGCGACCTCGCGGTCCTCGAGTTCGGCCTGGGCCACCGCGGTGCGGAAGGTGACATCCCACAGGGTGGGGGCCTCGGCCATGTAGGCGTCGCCGGCGGCGAGGTTCGCCAGGAAGGCGCGCTGGGAGATGGCGCGGGACTTGTCGTCAATCGTGCGGTAGGTCAGGTCCCAGTCCACGGACAGGCCGAGCGTCTGGAACAGGTTCTCGAAGACTTTCTCGTCCTCGACGGCGAGTTCCTCGCACAGTTCGATGAAGTTCCGGCGCGAGACCACGTCGAAGTCGCGCTGGTTCTTGGCGGGCTCGGCCGGGGGCCGGTAGCCGGCGTCGTACGCCGTGGTCGGATCGCAGCGCACGCCGTAGTAGTTCTGCACGCGGCGCTCGGTGGGCAGGCCGTTGTCGTCCCAGCCCATCGGGTAGAACACGTTCTTGCCGGTCATGCGCTGGTAGCGGGCCAGGACGTCGGTCTGGGTGTAGGAGAACATGTGGCCGACGTGCAGCGAACCCGACGCCGTGGGCGGGGGAGTGTCGATCGAGTACACCTGCTCCCGCGTGGTGTCCGGGTTGAACTTGTAGGTCCCTTCGTCAAGCCAGCGCCGGGTGAGGGCGTCTTCCAGCCCCTCCAGGGCGGGCTTGTCCGGAACGTTGATGGGGGCGGTGGTGGGCGTGTCTGTACCCTGCGTGTCTTCAGCCATGGGCCCAATTCTTCCATTACTTCGACCCCTGAAGACACCGGGGAGGGGTTGTCCGGGTGTGGCCGCAGCGGAAGTAACGTGAAGTAGCATGCGCAGATGGGCAATTCTCAGGGAAGTTCTGCCGGAATCTTCGCGATCAAGCGCATCTATGACGAACCCGCCGACGACGACGGCTGCCGGGTTCTCGTGGACCGGCTCTGGCCGCGCGGGGTCAGCAAGGAACGCGCCCGCCTGGTGTTGTGGCTCAAGGAGGTCGCACCGAGCCCGCCGCTGCGGACCGAGTTCGCGCACATGCAGGAACGCTTCGACGACTTCCGCGCCGCCTATGAGGCCGAGCTGGACGGCAACCCGGCCGTGCAGACGCTCCGGGATCTGGCCGCGGAGCACGGGAAGGTGACGCTGCTGTTCGGGGCCAGGGACCCGCAGACCAACCACGCCCGGGTGCTGCAGGAGTTCCTGCAGCGCTAAGCCGTTACTGTGGAGCCATGACTGAGGAAATCGACATCAAGGCATCAGCAGCCAAAGCAGCGGTTGTCACCGGCGCCAGCACCGGAATCGGCGAGGCCACCGTGCGTGCGCTCCGGACCGAGGGGTGGACCGTATACGCCGTCGCCCGCCGTGCGGACCGGCTGGAAGCGCTCGCCGCGGAAACCGGCGCCATCGCGCTTCCGGCGGACGTGACCGAGGACGCCGACGTCGCCCGGCTCCTGGACGAGGTGGCCCGTGCCGGCGGCATCGACACGCTCATCAACATCGCCGGCGGCGCCCGCGGCGCGGACAAGTTGGCCGAGGCCAAGACCGAGGACTGGGAATGGATGTTCGAGGTCAACGTCCTGGGCACCATGAAACTCACCCGGGCCTTCCTTCCGATGCTCCGCGCCTGCGGTGAAGGCACCGTCCTGAACCTGACCTCGACGGCGGGACTGTCCGCCTATGAGGGCGGCGCCGGCTACAACGCGGCGAAGTTCGCCCAGCACGCGCTTACCGGGGCGCTGCGCCTCGAGGAGGCCGAGCACAACCTCCGCGTGATCGAGGTTGCCCCCGGCCTGGTCCAGACGGAGGAGTTCGCGCTGAACCGCCTCGGCGACGAGTCGGCCGCCGCCAAGGTGTATCAGGGAGTCGAGAAGCCCCTCACCGCGGCGGACGTCGCCGACGTCGTCCGTTTCGCCGTCGTCGCTCCGCACCACGTCAACCTGGACCAGATTGTGATCCGCCCGGTCGCCCAGGCTTCCAACTACAAGCTGATCCGCAAGGGCTAGCCGCCGCGCCGGGGCGCGGCGTTCACCCGGTGGCCGTTCACGCAGGCACCGGGCGCGCCGCTGTCCCGGTGGCCGGGACGGCCAGGGTCGCCGTGATGGCGCCGTGGTCCGTCCCGGCATCACGGGATTCCGGGTAGGCACTGCGGGCCCGTTCCAGTTGTTAGACTTCATACAGCAGCTTTGACCCGGCCATCACCGGTGAGCTTCCGGAAGAACGCCCCGGCGCCACGACTTTCCTGCAACTTAGTGCGCCAGGGCCGGTAGAACCGGACGGGTAAGCCCGTCACAGCAGTAATGAGCGGCCGACGCCGGTGCTTCCCCACGGGGGAGCGGAACCGGTGCCGGTAAGTGAGGTGGTACCGCGGCGCCGGTGTTGTCGAAAGACAGCGCAGGGTCCGTCCTCGCATCCTGAATGAATCCATTTGTTCACTAGCTCAACCCAGGATGTCGAGATGACTTATTACCCGAAGGCCTCCGCCGCCACGTCCGGCGCAGGCGCCACCACCTCTGCTTCCAACACCGGTGCTTCCAACACCTCTGGTGTATCGGCCTCCGTGAAGTTCCCGGAGATCGAAGAGCGCATCCTCAGGTACTGGGACGAGGACGGCACCTTCCAGGCCAGCATCGACCAGCGCCCCTCCGATCTTCCTGGCGGAAAGCGTGGCAGCAACGAATTCGTCTTCTACGACGGCCCCCCCTTCGCCAACGGACTGCCGCACTACGGCCACCTGCTGACCGGCTACGCCAAGGACCTCGTGGGCCGCTACCAGACCCAGCGCGGACGCCGCGTCGAGCGCCGCTTCGGCTGGGACACCCACGGGCTGCCCGCCGAGCTGGAAGCCATGAAGCAGCTGGGCATGACGGACAAGACCCAGATCGAGGCCATGGGCATCGACAAATTCAACGACGCCTGCCGTGCCTCCGTGATGAAGTACGCCGATGAGTGGCAGAGCTACGTCACCCGCCAGGCGCGCTGGGTCGACTTCGAGAACGACTACAAGACGCTCAACGTCGAGTACATGGAGTCCGTGCTCTGGGCCTTCAAACAGCTGCACGAAAAGGGCCTCACCTACAACGGCTACCGCGTGCTGCCGTACTGCTGGAAGGACGAGACGCCGCTGTCCAACCATGAACTGCGCATGGATGACGACGTCTACAAGAACCGCCAGGACCAGACCGTCACCGTCACCTTCCCGATCACGGCAGGGGAGTCGGAGCTGTCCAGGCAGCTCGCCGGCGTGCAGGCGCTCGCCTGGACCACGACGCCCTGGACGCTGCCCACCAACGCGGCGCTCGCGGTCGGGCCTGCCATCAGGTACGTGGTCCTGCCGGCCGGACCCAACGGCGTCAAGGCCGCCACCGCGGACGCACCCGTCACGGGCAGCTTCCTGCTAGCCGCCGAACTGCTCGGCACCTACGCCAAGGATCTTGGCTACGGCGACGGCGCCGAGGGTGCCGCCGCGGCCGAGGCCGCGGTCACCTCCAGCCACACCGGCACCGAACTTGAGGGCCTGGCGTACGAGCCCCTCTGGGACTACTTCGCTGACGACGAGAAGTACGGCAACCAGAACGCCTGGCGCTTCCTCGTGGCCGATTACGTCACCACCACCGACGGTACCGGCCTCGTCCATCAGTCTCCCGCCTACGGTGAAGACGACCAGAAGGTCTGTGAAGAGGCCGGCATCCCCGTTGTCCTCTCCGTGGACGAAGGCGCCAAGTTCCTGCCGCTGTTCAGCCACGGCCCGCTTTCCGAGATCGCGGGATTGCAGGTCTTCGAGGCCAACAAGCCGATCACCCAGGTGCTGCGCGCCCAGGGCCGCCTGGTCCGCCAGGCCAGCTACGAGCACAGCTACCCGCACTGCTGGCGCTGCCGGAACCCGCTGATCTACCGCGCCGTGTCCTCCTGGTACGTCGAAGTCACCAAGTTCAAGGACCGCATGTCCGAGCTCAACCAGGACATCAACTGGATCCCGGGCAACGTCAAGGACGGCCAGTTCGGCAAATGGCTCGCCAACGCCCGCGACTGGTCGATCAGCCGGAACCGCTACTGGGGCAGCCCCATCCCGGTCTGGCAGTCCACCGACCCGGACTACCCGCGCACCGACGTCTACGGCTCGCTGGCCGAGATCGAGGCCGACTTCGGCCGGCTGCCGCTGAACAAGGCCGGCGAGGTGGACCTGCACCGGCCGTTCATTGACGAACTGACCCGCCCCAACCCGGACGACCCCCGCACCCCGGCGGAGGGCCAGTCCGTGATGCGCCGCGTCGAGGACGTCCTGGACGTCTGGTTCGACTCCGGCTCCATGCCCTACGGCCAGGTCCACTACCCGTTCCAGAATGAGGAATGGTTCGACACGCACAACCCGGCGGACTTCATCGTCGAGTACATCGGCCAGACCCGCGGCTGGTTCTACATGCTGCACATCCTCTCCACCGCGCTGTTCGACCGGCCGGCCTTCCGCAACGTCATCAGCCACGGCATCGTCCTGGGCTCGGACGGGCAAAAGATGTCCAAGAGCCTGCGCAACTACCCGGACGTCTCCGAGGTCCTGGACCGCGACGGCTCCGACGCGATGCGCTGGTTCCTGATGTCCAGCCCGATCCTGCGCGGCGGCAACCTCGTGGTCACCGAACAGGGCATCCGCGACGGCGTCCGCCAGGTCATCCTGCCGCTGTGGAACGTGTACAGCTTCTTCACGCTGTACACGAACGCCGCTAACGCTGCTGCTGGACAAGCGTCCGGCTATGACGCGCAGCTGCGCTACGACGGCTACTCCGACACCCTGGACCAGTACCTGATGGCCAACACCGGCGACCTGGTCCGGAACATGACCGCGCAGCTGGACAGCTACGACATCTCCGGGGCCTGCGACGAACTGCGCAGCTACCTGGACATGCTGACCAACTGGTACGTCCGGCGCAGCCGCCAGCGCTTCTTCGACGAGAACGTGGACGCCTTCGACGCGCTGTACACCGCGCTGGAGACGGTCTGCCGGGTCTCGGCCTCGCTGCTGCCGCTGGTCTCCGAGGAGATCTGGCGCGGCCTCACCGGCGGGCGCTCCGTGCACCTGGCCGACTGGCCGGACGCGGAACTGTTCCCGGCCAATCCGGTCCTCGTCGAGGCCATGGACCGGGTCCAGCAGATCTGCTCCACCGGCTCCTCGCTGCGCAAGGCCGCCAACCTGCGCGTCCGGCTGCCGCTGCAGGAACTCACCGTCGTGGCACCCGGCGCCGACGCCCTGGAAGGCTTCGCCGCCGTCGTCGCCGATGAGCTGAACCTGCGCTCCGTCCGCCTGCTCGACGCGGAGGCCGCCTCCCCGGCGGAGTTCGGCATCGAGCAGAAGCTCGTGGTGAACGCCCGGGCCGCGGGCCCGCGGCTGGGCAAGAACGTCCAGCAGGCCATCAAGGGAGCCAAGTCCGGCGACTGGTCGCTCAGCGAAGCTGGCGTGGTCACCGCCGGCGGCCTCGAACTGGAGCCGCAGGAATACGCCCTGGAAACCGTCGTGGCGGAAGCCGCGGAAGGCGAGGGATCCCGCGCGGCGGCGGTCCTGCCGGGCGGCGGCTTTGTGGTCCTCAACACCGAGGTCACCCCGGAGCTCGAAGCCGAAGGTGCGGCCCGCGACATGGTCCGCGCCATCCAGCAGGCCCGCAAGGACGCCGGACTCAATGTCAGCGACCGGATCCGCACCACTGTCACCGCACAGCAGGACGTCGTCGACGCACTGCTGGCCAACGCGGAACTCGTCAAGACCGAAACCCTGACCATCGAGCTGGAAACTGTTGCGGCCGACGTCAAGGAACCCCAGGTCACCGTGGCCAGGAAACAGGTCAGCATTGCCAAGAAAGTTGAGGCGTAGTCCATGACCGACGAATTCTCCGTAGAAAGCGTCTACGCCGAGCTGCTGGGCCGGGCGCCGGAAAACAAAATGGAACCGCGGCTGGCCCCGCTGCACCGGGCCATGGACATCCTGGGGGAGCCGAACAAGGCGTTCCCGATCATCCATGTCACCGGCACCAACGGCAAGACCTCCACAGCCCGCATGATCGAGGCCGGGCTGCGCGCGCACGGGCTGAGTACCGGGCGGTACACGAGCCCGCACCTGTCCAGGGTCACCGAACGGATCAGCATCGACGGCGACCCGGTGCCGGATGAGACCTTCGTCCGGATCTGGGACGAGATCCGCCCGTACCTGGCCATCGTGGACAGCGAACTCGAGGCCGAAGGCCAGCCCCGGCTGACGTACTTCGAATGCCTCACCATCCTCGGCTTCGCCGTCTTCGCGGACCAGCCGGTCAACGTCGCCGTCATCGAGGTGGGCCTGGGCGGGATCACCGATGCGACCAACGTCGGTGACGGCCAGGTCTTTGTCGTCACGCCGATCTCGCTGGACCACACCGACCTCCTGGGCGACACCACCGAAGACATCGCGCACGAAAAGGCCGGCATCATCAAGCCGGGCGGTTTCCTCGTCAGCGCCGCCCAGCCCCGCGACGCCGCCCAGGTGCTGCTGGAAAAGGCCAAGGAAACCAACGTCCCGTTCCGCTTCGAGGGCGTCGAGTTCGGCGTCGAATCCCGCACCGTGGCCGTCGGCGGCCAGATGGTCACCATCCAGGGCATTGCGGGCCGCTATGAGGACCTGCTGGTGCCGCTGCACGGCGCGCACCAGGCCGAGAACGCCGCCGTCGCGATTGCCGCGCTGGAGGCCTTTTTCGGCGCCGAAAAGGCGCTCGACGCCGGGCTGGTGCAGGAGGCGTTCGCCTCCGTCACCTCGCCGGGCCGGCTGGAGGTGGTGCGCACCGCGCCGACCATCATCGTGGACGCCGCGCACAACCCCGAGGGCGTCCGGGTCTCCGCCGAGGCCATCCACGAGGCGTTCAGCTTCACCAAACTGGTGGTGGTGGTGGGTGTCCTGCGGGAAAAGGACGCCGAGGAAATCCTCCGGCAGCTCAAGGAATCCCTCGGGGACCTGGCCGCCGAATACTGCTTCACGCAGTCCAACTCGCCCCGCGCTGTGCCGGCCGAGGACCTGGCGGAACTCGCGCTGGAGCTCGGTTTCGGCGAGGACAACATCCACGTGGCCGAAAAGCTGGACGATGCCCTCGAGTGGGCCGTGGAACGGGCCGAAGCCAACGATGACCTCGCCGGCGGCGTCCTCGTCACCGGGTCCATCACGCTCGTCGCGGAAGCCCGGATCCTGCTCGGAAAGGCGGACGCGTAGCCCATGGCGAAACTCACCAAAGCCCAGCGCGAATGGCAGCCCGGCATGCCCAAGAAGCGCCGCTCCACCAAAGTCATGTTCGCCTCGACGGTGCTGCTGCTGGAGGCCTTCGTGGTCCTCTTCGGCACCCTCACCGTCTTCGGGCTGCGCCGGGACGAATTCCCGCCGGTGCTGATCTTCTCGGTCGGGATCACGCTAAGCCTGGTCTACGCCTTGACCTGCGCGGTGCTGACCAAACCGTGGGGAGTGGCCCTGGGCTGGATCCTGCAGATCGTGCTGATCCTGACCGGCATCCTGGAACCGGCCATGTTCCTGGTCGGGGGACTCTTCGCCGTGGCCTGGTGGTACGGCATCCGCACCGGCATCCGGATCGACCGGGAAGCCGCCCAGCGGGAACGCGAACAGGCCGCCTGGGACGCAGCCCACCCCGAAGATCAAAGCAACTAGACTTATTTCCGAATCCCACCCCCAACACATTGGAGCAGCTGTGAGCATTGAGCGCACTCTCGTCCTGATCAAGCCCGACGGCGTCACCCGCAACCTGACCGGCAGCATCATCGCCCGCATCGAGGCCAAGGGCTACACCCTGGCCGATCTCAAGAAGGTCGACGCGAGCCGCGAACTGCTGGAGCAGCACTACGAGGAGCACGTGGGCAAGCCGTTCTACGAGCCGCTGGTCGAGTTCATGCTCAGCGGCCCGGTCGTCGCGGCGATTTTCGAGGGCCACCGCGTGATCGAGGGCTTCCGCTCGCTCGCCGGCACCACGGACCCGACGACGGCGGCCCCCGGAACCATCCGCGGCGACTTCGGCCGCGACTGGGGCCTGAAGGTGCAGCAGAACCTGGTCCACGGCTCGGACTCCGCGGAGTCCGCGGAGCGCGAGATCAAAATCTGGTTCCAGGACTAACTTCCGGACCCGACTCCCCGCCGAGGTGACAGTTAAGGCCCATGTTCATCATGAACATGGGCCTTAACTGTCACCTCGCGGTGGTTTATCGCGGGTCGTGCGCCTAGTAGCCGGAGGTCCCGATGAAGACCTGGATGAAGGCGAAGAAGATGGTGGCGACCACGGCGACGTAGAGCAGCGCCGTGATGATCCAACCGGAGTCGCCCAGGATCCTGGTGGCGCCGGCGGGCAGGCGGATGACGCCGTGGGTCACGTTGCGGACGGTGACCCAGACGAACAGGGGAATCATCGCAGCCCAGACGACCATGCAGAACGGGCACAGGATGTGAATGGAGTACAGCGCCTGGGACCAGAGCCACACCACGAACGCGAAGCCCAGCGTCACGCCGGCCTGCAGGCCCAGCCAGTACCACCGGGCGAACGTCGCTCCCGCGAGCATACCCATGGCCGTGGTGATGACGACCGCGAACGCCACGATCCCCATGAACATGTTGGGGAAGCCAAACACCGAACCCTGCCAGGTCTGCATGACCTGCCCACAGGAGATCCAGGGGTTCACATCACACACCGTCACGTGGCTGGGATCCTTGAGGACCTCCAGCTTTTCCAGCACCAGGGCCCCGGAGGCCAGCCAGCCGACGACGCCGGTGATCAGCAGGAGCCACGCGAACGGGCGGTCGCGGGTCATCGGAGGCAACGGCCGTTCCGCGACGGACGTGCTGGAGCCTCGCTGCTGCGCGGCCGCCTCGTCGGTGGCACTGGAGATTGTGGGCATGGAATGAAAGTCCTTTGGTCGGTGCAACTGGTCCGATTCTATCGCCGGAGACTGGATGGAGTCCGGGAAGCGTGGTGCGGTCCCCAGTGATTCGGTCCGCGGTGCGGGCCGGATGCCTCGCTTACGCCTGATTTCGCGGGTCCTGTGAGACAATGATCGTGGCTGGAACCCGATCCACATCCGGATTCCGGTCCGGCGACTTTGTTCCCAAGACCGCCAATGATGAGCAGGGAGCCACGGATCCTCTGATCCAGGCTGTCCCGCAATGCCATTGGACGGCACCTGGTTGTGACGTGTAGATCAACGGGTTTCAGAACAATTCCGCCGGCCCTCCAGGGCTGCCGCACCCCACTGCCGGTGCGAACCTGAGGGTATCCAATTGACTTCTGTCAATGCCTGCGGGTGTTGACAAATAATTGCCCCAAGGGGTGCCGGATGTGGCGGCAACTCAGGGGCAGGAGTGTCGCCACATATGGATAATGACCAGGTTGTAACGGCTAACGACTACGCCCTCGGTGCCGATGAATCAGCAGACGCCGCAGTTGCGGCAACGCCGCCGAAGCGGCCTGTCCGGACCCGCCGCAAGGCACTTCCGAAGAAGGATGCCCCCGCGGACGCATCGGACACGGCAGCCGCTTCCGAGGACGCAACCGACGCGGCGGTCACCGCCGAGGCAGCCGAGGCTCCGGCCGCGGAAGCTAAGGCCAAGGCACCCGTCCGCCGCTCCCGCACCCGCAAGGTCGCCGCCCCGGCCGAACCCCTCCCGGCCTTCGCCGACGACGACGCTGCTGCCGCCGTGCCCGCGGCAGAGACCGCCCCTGCCGCAGCCGCCGCTGACGTTCCGGTGGAGAAGCCGGTACGGCGCCGCGCCAGCCGCGCCAAGGCCGCTGCCCCCGCCGTGGAGACCCCGGCCACCGAGGCCCCGGCCGCTGAGACGCCCTCCACCGAGGCGCAGGCCGCTGATGCCCCTGCAGCGGCAGACGCCGCCGTGACGCCGGACGCAACGGCCGCAGCTGCCCCCGCGGAAGCAGCAGCCGCTGCGCCTGCAGCAACAGAAGCAACAGAAGCGCCCGCCGCAGCACCGTCCGCCGCCGCCTCGCTCTTCCTCGAACCGGGAGCGGTCACCTCGATGATCTTCCAGGCCCCCGACCTGGCCACCGCCGTGCGCCCGGCCCCGGCGGCCGCCGCAGTGGCGGAAGCCGATGAAGAAGAGGGCGAGGAAGGCGAAGGCGAGGACGCCGGAAGCCGCCGTCGCCGCCGCAGCCGCGGACGCCGAGGCCGCAGCAGCCGCGCATCCGACGGTGAGCCCGGCGCCGAGAACGAATCCGAAGACGCCGGAGAAGAAGCGGAAGAGGACTCCGAGGAGCAGCTCGAAGACGGTGTGACCTCGCGCCGCCGTCGCCGCCGCCGCCGTGGTGACCAGGACCTGGAACTGACCGGCGGGGACGACAACGACCCGCCCAACACGGTGACCCGCGTCCGGGCGCCCCGCGCAGCCACCGAGGCGCCCGTCAACAACCGCGTCACGTCCCTGAAGGGCTCCACCCGGCTTGAGGCGAAGAAGCAGCGCCGCCGCGAATCCCGCGACACCGGCCGCCGCCGCACCGTCATCACCGAGGCCGAGTTCCTGGCCCGGCGCGAATCGGTCGACCGCCAGATGATCGTCCGCCAGCGCGACGACAGAATCCAGATCGGCGTCCTCGAGGACGGCGTCCTGGCCGAGCACTTCGTGTCGAAGACCCAGCAGGATTCCCTGATCGGCAACGTCTACCTGGGCAAGGTCCAGAACGTGCTGCCGTCCATGGAAGCCGCCTTCGTCGATATCGGACGCGGCCGCAACGCTGTGCTTTACGCCGGGGAAGTCAACTGGGAATCCGTCAACCTCGAGGGCAAACAGCGCCGGATCGAGAACGCGCTGAAGTCCGGCGACTCCGTGCTGGTCCAGGTCACCAAGGACCCGGTCGGGCACAAGGGCGCCCGCCTCACGAGCCAGATCTCGCTGCCCGGCCGCTACCTCGTGTACGTTCCCGGCGGTTCCATGACCGGAATCTCACGCAAGCTGCCCGACGTCGAACGCAACCGCCTGAAGCGGATCCTCAAGGACCGCCTGCCGGAAGATGCCGGCGTCATCGTCCGCACAGCCGCCGAGGGTGCGTCCGAGGAAGAGCTCACGCACGACATCAACCGCCTCCGCGCCCAGTGGGAAGGCATCGAGGGACAGTCTTCCTCGACCAAGATCCTCGCCCCCGAGCTGCTCTACGGCGAACCCGATCTGACCATCAAGGTGGTCCGTGACGTGTTCAACGAGGACTTCTCCAAGCTGATCGTCTCCGGTGAGGAAGCCTGGGACACGATCGAGGCCTACGTCACTTACGTGGCGCCGGACCTCGTGGGCCGGCTGGAGAAGTGGACCAAGGACACGGACATCTTCGCCGCGTGGCGCATCGACGAGCAGATCCACAAGGCACTGGACCGCAAAGTCTTCCTGCCCTCCGGCGGATCCCTCGTGATCGACCGCACCGAAGCCATGACCGTGGTGGACGTCAACACCGGCAAGTTCACCGGCAGCGGCGGCAACCTTGAGGAAACCGTCACCAAGAACAACCTCGAAGCAGCCGAGGAAGTCGTCCGGCAGCTGCGGCTCCGCGACATCGGCGGCATCATCGTGATCGACTTCATCGACATGGTGCTCGAATCCAACCGCGACCTCGTGCTGCGCCGCATGGTGGAGTGCCTGGGCCGGGACCGGACCAAGCACCAGGTCGCCGAGGTGACCTCGCTGGGCCTGGTGCAGATGACCCGCAAGCGGATGGGCACCGGGCTGCTGGAAGTCTTCGGCGAGCAGTGCGAAACCTGCGCCGGCCGCGGCATCGTCACCCACGACGAGCCGGTGGAGCACCGCCGCGCCAACGTCGTGGCGGCCGAGCACCACGTCCCGCGGACCGAGCACCAGCCCGCCGCACGGACGGAACGCAAGAGCCGCCGCCGCGGCAGGGGCGGCCAGGGCGCGGACGAGCAGTACGCCCCGGCAGCAGTCCACCCCGAGCCCACAGAGGCCGAGCGCCACGCCAAGGCCGAGGCCACCCGCGCCGCGCTGGCGAACATCGCGGCAGCGGCGCACGCCGCTCACCTGCACGACGGGGAGGCAGCCACCGCTGCCGACGCCGGGACCCGCCAGGCCGCCCTCGAGGCAGCCGTCGAGCTGGCCGCGACGGAGGAAGCTGCGGGACGTCCCGCCGCCGTGCTGACCTTCGGCGGCGAGCAGGTCGCCCTGCCGTTCGTGGAACACGCCGACGAGACGAACGCGCCCTCGCTGACCCTGGATCTCCTGACCGAGGCCTTCGCCCACCTGGGTGAAGCCGAGGCAGCCGCGGCTCCGGCCGCGCAGGAACCGGCTCTGCAGGAAACGGCTGCGCCGTCCGTGACTGCCCCGGCAACAAAGGCCCCGGCAGCCCGGACCGCAACGGCCGCTCCGGCGCGCGCGGGCGGAACCGGACCGGGACGCGCCCAGGCTCCGGGTTCCCAAACCGAGGCGGAAGCCGAGGCCGGCACCTCCCGGGCCCGCCGCGGACGCCGCAACCGCAGCGCCAGCCGCGCCCAGGGCGCAGCCAACGAGACCTCGGTGGAACAGCGCCAGGAAACCCGGCAGACCGCCGCCGTTTCGGTGCATGAGGCCAAGGTCCCGGCAGCCACCACGCCGGCGGCCAAGCCTGCCGCGACCGAGCCGATCATCCTCGGCGTCGGGGTTCCGGCTTCGGAGCTCTAACAGCGGAACAGTTCAGCAAGACCGCGGGCGCGGTCCGGACGGCGTAGCAATACGACCAGGTTCGGGCCGTGCCCGCCGCTTCGTTAAGGGATGCGGCTAGGCTGGGTCCCTGACACGGGGTGCCGCGCATCGAGCCGGCTGAGATCCAGACCCGTTGAACCTGTCGGTTAGCACCGGCGAAGGGATGTCTCTCTTGACCGCTACCTCATCGTTTCTTCCGTGTGTTCCTGCCCCGGCGGCACCACGGATCCCGCGCGTGCTCGCGATCGCCGGTTCCGATCCCTCCGGCGGCGCCGGAATCCAGGCCGACCTCAAAAGCATTGCCGCGCACGGCGGCTACGGCATGGCGGCCATCACCGCCCTGACCGCGCAGAACACCCGCGGCGTCAGCGCCGTACATGTCCCGCCGGCGGCGTTCCTCACGGCACAGCTGGACGCCATCAGCGAGGACATTAGCATCGACGCCGTCAAGATCGGCATGCTGGGGGACGCCGAGGTGATCGACGCCGTCCGCACGTGGCTGGAGAGGGCCCGGCCCGCCGTCGTGGTCCTGGATCCCGTGATGGTCGCGACGAGCGGCGACCGGCTGCTGCAGGAGTCCGCCGAGGCGGCCCTGCAGGCGCTGCTGCCCTACGCCGACCTGATCACCCCCAACCTCGCCGAACTCGCCATCCTGCTCAAAGAACCCGCCGCCGGGAACTGGGCCGCGGCCCTGCAGCAGGGCAAACGGCTCGCCGCCCAGACGGGGGCCACGGTCCTGGTGAAGGGCGGCCACCTCGACGGCGGCAGCGGCGCCGGGGGCGCCTGGGCCCACCAGGAAGGCGGCGCCGGCTGCCCGGACGCGCTGGTCAACACCGTCGGGCTGCTGGCCCAGGACGTCGTCGTGGTGCCGGGGGAGCGGGTGCCCACCCGCAACAGCCACGGCACCGGATGCTCGCTGTCCTCGGCGATGGCGACCGTGCAGGCCAGAATCATGGGACACGACGGTCCGGGGGACTGGGAGGCGGCGCTCCGCCAGGTCAAGCCGTGGCTGCAGGAGGCGCTGCGCGCCTCGGCGGACCTCGACGTCGGCGCCGGCAACGGCCCGGTGCATCATTTCCACCACGTCCAGCAGCACACCCAGGACCATGGCAGGACCGGCCGCGTCCCGGCGGAGGGTGCCTTCGCCGCGGCGCTGCGGGACGCGGCAACGGCGGACCTCGACGCGATTTACGGCCTGGACTTCATCAGGGCGCTGGCCGACGGGTCGCTGCCGGAGAAGGAGTTTGCCTACTACCTCGCCCAGGACGCCCTGTACCTGAACGGCTATTCCCGGGTCCTGGCCCGCGCCGCCGCGATCGCGCCCACGGAGGCCGAGCAGCTCTTCTGGGCCCGTTCCGCCCAGAACTGCCTCGAAGTGGAGTCGGAGCTGCACCGGACCTGGCTGAGCACCCGCACCGCCGAGGTGATGCCGGGGCCGGTCACCAAGTCCTACGTGGACCATCTGCTGGCCGCCTCGGTCACCGGCAGCTACGGGGTGCTGGTGGCCGCGGTGCTGCCGTGCTTCTGGCTCTACGCCGAGGTCGGGGAGACCCTGCACGGGCAGTTCCTCGCCGCCGGCGCCCCGGACGCGCACCCGTATGCGGTATGGCTGCGCACCTACGCGGATGAGGAGTTCGCCGCCGCCACCCGGCAGGCGGTCGCCTATGCCGACGCGGCGGGACGGGCGGCCTCGGAGAGCGAACGACTGGCCATGACCGTGGCCTTCCGGCAGTCCGCCCGGTACGAGGTCGATTTCTTCGACGCGCCGCGGCTGCACGCCTGACCCGGGGAGCCGGGCGAAGCCTGTACGATAGGTGGGCACGGTTCCGGAAGTCGTTGCGGCAACACCCTGTCCATACAGAGTGGCGCCTACCACGTACCTCCCTTCGGAACCAGCCTCATTTGCGGCCGAAGGCAAAATTAGCGTAGTCTAGATCTTCGGTGCTTACGCCAACACTTGGGTTATGACCTTGAGGACGCTCCACTTGATTTCGAGTGCGATTGTCCACGGGATAGCTCATGGGTCCCCCCGGGGAACCCACCGGCGTAGAGGCACAGCGTGAGCCGGACCAGAAACTTTGGACCCAGGTTCCGCACGCAAATCTAGTAATAAACGTCGAGAGAAGTGAGTTCCCCAGTGGTGTACGCGATTGTCCGCGCAGGCGGCCGCCAAGAGAAGGTTTCCGTTGGAGACTTCGTTACCCTGAACCGCGTCCCCGGTGGAGCCGGCAGCACCTTTGAGTTGCCCGCACTGCTCCTGGTAGACGGTGACAAAGTCACGTCTGCAGCTACGGACCTGGCCAAGGTAAAGGTTACGGCTGAGATCCTTGAGGACCTTCGCGGTCCCAAGATCGTCATCCAGAAGTTCAAGAACAAGACCGGTTACAAGAAGCGCCAGGGTCACCGTCAGGAATTGACCAAGGTCAAGATCACCGGTATCAAGTAACTAATCGTTACTGTTCAGGTTTTCAGCAGATTCCCCAGAATTTTAAGGCAGGCATTTCCAAATGGCACATAAAAAAGGCGCGAGTTCCACTCGCAACGGTCGTGACTCAAACGCCCAGTACCTCGGCGTCAAGCGCTTCGGCGGCCAGGTAGTTTCCGCAGGCGAAATCATCGTCCGCCAGCGTGGCACCCACTTCCACCCGGGCGCCGGCGTTGGCCGTGGCGGCGACGACACCCTGTTCGCCCTGACCCCCGGCGCTGTCGAGTTCGGCACCCGCCGCGGTCGTCGCGTTGTGAACATTGTGACTGCAGCAGCTGCAGAGTAACAACAAGTCTGAAATCGGTGGGGCGGGCCATTAGGTCCGCTCCACCGGTGTTTTAACCGCATTACAATCATCTTGGGAGTCTTCGGACACCCGGGGAACAGCACTGAGGAGATCCACGTGGCTAGCTTTGTAGACCGGGTAGTACTGCACGTATCCGGCGGTACCGGCGGCCACGGTTGTGTCTCCGTTCACCGCGAGAAGTTCAAGCCGCTCGGCGGTCCCGACGGCGGCAACGGCGGCAACGGCGGCGACGTCATCCTGCGCGTCGACCCCCAGACCACCACCCTGCTGGACTACCACCACGCCCCGCACCGCCACGCCACCAACGGCGGCCCCGGCATGGGCGACTGGCGCGCCGGCAAGCACGGCGAAACCCTGATCCTTCCGGTCCCCGTCGGCACCGTGGTCAAGTCCAAGGACGGCCAGGTCCTCGCGGACCTGGTGAGCGAAGGCGCCGAATACATCGCGGCCGCCGGCGGCATCGGCGGGCTCGGCAACGCCTCGCTCTCCTCGCAGAAGCGACGCGCCCCCGGCTTCGCGCTGCTCGGCATCGAAGGCGAATCCAGTGACGTTGTCCTGGAACTGAAGTCCATCGCCGACATCGCCCTGGTGGGCTTCCCCTCCGCCGGCAAGTCCAGCCTGATCGCGGCCATGTCGGCCGCGCGGCCCAAGATCGCCGACTACCCGTTCACCACCCTGATCCCGAACCTCGGCGTCGTCCAGGCCGGCGACGTGCGCTTCACCATTGCCGACGTCCCGGGCCTGATCGAAGGCGCCAGCGAGGGCAAGGGCCTCGGCCACTACTTCCTGCGCCACGTCGAGCGCTGCGCCGCCCTCGTGCACGTCCTGGACTGCGGCACCCTCGAATCGGACCGTGACCCGCTCTCGGACCTCGCCATCATCGAGGCCGAGCTGGAGAAGTACGCGGTCGACATGAGCTACAGCGGAGCCGACGGCGAGGTTGTGCCGCTGAACCACCGTCCCCGCCTGGTCGCCCTCAACAAGGTGGACCTGCCCGACGGCAAGGACATGGCCGAGTTCGTCCGTCCGGAACTGGAATCCCGCGGCTACAAAGTCTTCGAAATCTCGGCAACCAGCCATGAGGGCCTCCGCCAGCTCGGCTTCGCCATGGGAGAAATCGTCCAGGCAGCCCGCGACGACCTTGCCGCCGCCCCGCCGAAGGTGCACGCCCCCATCCTCAAGCCGCGTGCGGTCAACGAATCCGGCTTCAAGATCCGCCGCGAAGAGAAGAACCTCGAACCGCTGTTCCGCGTCCTGGGCGACAAGCCCGTGCGCTGGGTCAAGCAGACCGACTTCACCAACGAGGAAGCCATCGGCTACCTCGCCGACCGCCTGGCCAAGCTCGGCGTCGAAAACGAACTGTTCAAGCAGGGTGCCAAGCCGGGCGACACGGTCGTCATCGGCGAGGACGACGGTGTCGTCTTCGACTGGGAGCCGACCATGATGGCCGGCGCCGAACTGCTGGCCGCCCCGCGCGGCACCGACGTGCGTTTCGCCGACATCGGCGACCGACCCACGCGCGGGCAGAAGCGCGACGAGCAGGTCGAGCGCCGCGAGGCCAAGGCTGCCGCCCGCGCCGAACTCGAAGCCGAGCGCAAGGCCGGGGTCTGGACCGAGTCCGTCAGCGGACGCCGCGCCGACAAGCCGCTCAAGGAGAGTGGACTGGGCGAAGAAAATGGCGAGTGAACCCGCAGACATGAGTGTTAGTTCCGGAGTACTCATCGAGGAACCCGCCGACGACAGGAGCGTGCTCGCCAGGGCCCGCCGCATCGTGGTCAAGGTCGGATCTTCGTCGCTGACCAGCATCAAGGGCGGCATTTCGGAAGAAGCGCTCATCTCGCTCTCGGATGCCCTCGCAGCCAAAAGCAACGCGGGCATGGAAATCATCCTGGTCTCGTCCGGGGCCATCGCCGCCGGACTGGCGCCGCTGGGACTGGCCAAGCGTCCCCGGGACCTGGCCACCCAGCAGGCAGCCGCCAGCGTGGGGCAGGGACTCCTGATGGCGCGCTACACGCAGGCGTTTGGTGCCCACGGCGTGACAGTCAGCCAGGTGCTGCTCACGGCCGATGACCTCATGCGGCGCAGCCACCACACGAACGCGTTCCGCGCCCTGAACAGGCTACTCAACCTTGGGGTGGTGCCGGTGGTCAACGAAAACGACACCGTCGCCACGCACAAGATCCGCTTCGGCGACAACGACCGCTTGTCGGCCCTCGTGGCCCACCTGGTCCGTGCCGATGCCCTCGTGCTGCTGTCCGACGTTGACTCGCTCTACGACGGCCCTCCGTCGAAGGGCGCCAAACGGATTCCCCGCGTGGACGGCCCTGAGGACCTCGAGGGTGTGACCATTGGAGCGCCCGGCAAGGCCGGAGTCGGCACCGGCGGAATGCAGACCAAGGTCGAAGCGGCCATCATGGCGGCCGACTCCGGCATCCCCGCAATGGTCACCTCGACTGCCAATATCTCAGCCGCCCTGGCCGGCGAGGACGTCGGAACATGGTTCACCGTGAACGGGGCACGCCAGCCGGTGCGGATGATGTGGCTCGCCCACCTCGCGCACGTGCAGGGCCGGCTGATCCTCGACGACGGCGCCGTAACGGCCGTGCGCGACCGCCGCACCTCCCTGCTCCCGGCCGGGATCTCGGCGGTCGAAGGACACTTCGAAGCAGGGGACGCCGTGGAGATGGTCGCTGCCGATGGAACCGTCATTGCGCGCGGCCTGGTCAACTATTCCGCCGCCGAGTTGCCGCAGATGCTGGGCCGTTCCACGGTGGAGCTCGGTGAGTCGCTGGGACGTGGATTTGACCGCGAGGTTGTTCACGTTGACGATCTGGTTCTGGTTTAGCAAGCGGTCCCGCCTAGACTTGAAGGATGACTGAGGCACTGATTCCCCAAGCCCCTGAGCGATCCAACGATGCCAGCCAGGCAACCCCGATGCCCGGAGTAGAGACGGCGCGACCCTCCGTGGCCGACGTCGAGGCAGGCGTCCACGCCATCGCCGACCGCTCGCGCCAGGCAGCCCGCAGTATGTCCCGCGCCAACCGGGCCTGGAAGGACCGCGGCCTCCGGGCCATCGCGGCCGCGCTGCTGGAACGCAAGGCACAGATTCTAGCCGCCAACACCCAGGACGTCGCCGCCGGCAAAGCCAACGGCACGTCCGCGGCCCTGCTGGACCGGCTCACCCTCACGGACGCCCGCATCCAGGGCCTCGCCGACGCCCTGGAGAACCTCGCCAACCAGCCGGATCCGGTCGGGAACGTGGTCCGCGGCCAGACCCTCCCCAACGGGCTGCGGCTGCGCCAGGTCAACGTGCCCATGGGCGTCGTCGCCGCAATTTACGAGGCGCGCCCCAACGTCACCGTGGACATCGCCGGGCTAGGCCTGAAGAGCGGCAACGCCGTCATCCTGCGCGGCGGTACCGCCGCCGCGGCCACCAACGCCGCCCTGGTCACTGTGCTCCGTGACTCCCTCGAGTCGGTGGGGCTGCCCGCCGACGCGGTGCAGAGCGTCGACCAGTACGGTCGCGAAGGCGCCAACGCGCTGATGCGCGCCCGCGGCCGCGTCGACGTCCTGATTCCCCGCGGCGGCCGGGAACTGATCCAGTCCGTCGTGACCAACGCCGAGGTCCCCGTGATCGAGACCGGCGAAGGCAACGTGCACATCTTCCTGGATGCCTCCGCAGACGAGGACATGGCGGTGCAGATCCTGCTGAACGCCAAGACCCAGCGGCCCAGTGTCTGCAACACCGTGGAAACCCTGCTGGTCCATTCGGCGTCGACCGTGCTGCCCGCCGTCGCCGAGGCCCTGCGCGCCGCCGGCGTCACGCTGCACGCCGACGACCGGGTTCGCGCCGCACTGCCGGCCTCGGTCGACTCTGTTCCCGCCACGGATGAGGACTGGGCCACCGAGTACATGGACCTGGACCTTGCCGTGGCGATGGTGGACAGCCTGGACGACGCCGTCAAGCACATCCGCGCGTGGTCCACGGGCCACACCGAAGCCATCGTGACCAATGACCTTGGCAACGCCGAGCGCTTCATCGCGGAGGTGGATTCGGCCGCCGTGATCGTGAACGCCTCCACGCGCTTCACCGACGGCGGCGAACTGGGGCTGGGCGCCGAGGTCGGCATTTCCACCCAGAAGCTGCACGCCCGCGGACCGATGGGACTGACGGAACTGACCACCACCAAGTGGATCGTCCAGGGCGAGGGCCAGATCAGGTCCTAGCAACGCTGTAACATGGAACAGAAGTCCGGAACGGCGGGGATTCCCGCCGTCGTCAAATTTTGAACTCACTAGGGGAGAACATGCTGTTGCAGCAGATCGCCACAATTGTCAGCGCCGCTGGCGAATCAGGCCATGAGGAACTCGCGCCGATTATTGCACCGCCGTTTGTCGTGGGCGCTGTGATGTTCTCCGTGCTTCTGGTCATGCTGTTCATCACGCTGTCCTACTCCAACCTCGGCAAGCGCCACGAGGCCGTCGAGGAGCATGCGGATCCGCACCGCCAGCACCCGAACAAGCACGATCACGGTCAAGGGCACTAATATTTCCGCCATCGTGAAGCAGCGCGGCGCCAAGCGCCGCCTGCGCCTGGGTGTGATGGGCGGCACGTTCGATCCCATCCACCACGGGCACCTTGTCGCGGCCAGCGAGGTCGCGGCCAAGTTCGACTTGGACGAAGTGGTCTTCGTGCCCACGGGTCAGCCCTGGCAGAAGATGAGCAAGAAGGTCAGCGAGGCCGAGCATCGCTACCTCATGACCGTCATCGCCACGGCGTCGAACCCCCGCTTCACCGTCAGCCGGGTGGACGTGGACCGGCCCGGGCCCACCTACACGATCGACACCCTGCGGGACCTGCACACCCTGCGTCCGGACGCGGACCTCTTCTTTATTACCGGCGCCGACGCCCTGGCCCAGATTCTGTCCTGGAAGGACATCGACGAACTCTGGTCCCTCGCGCACTTCGTCGGGGTCACCCGCCCCGGCCACGTCCTGGACGGGATGGGCCGCAAGGACGTCAGCCTGCTCGAGGTGCCGGCCATGGCGATCTCCTCGACGGACTGCCGCACCAGGGTCGCGGCCGGGAACCCCGTCTGGTACCTCGTCCCCGACGGCGTGGTGCAGTACATCGCCAAGTACGGGCTGTACGGCGGCGACCCGGACACCGGAGCCACCTCCGCCGGTAATGGCGCCGTACGCTATGACCGAAGCACCGAGTTAGCCCAACCCGCCAGCACCGAATGAGTTTGCAATGAGTCAGGAACAGCCACCGATCCGCAGCCGCCGCCAACTGCGGCTGGCCAGAGATGAACGCCTGGAAGCAAACCAGGAACCCGGTACCCCAGGTCCCGGCGCGGTTCCCCCTGCTTCAAACAACGCTGCCTCAAGCAACGCTGCTTCAAACAACCCCGCCGCGGACAGCCCTGCCACTCCGCGGCCCGGCAGTGCTGTTGCCCCCGGCGTTGTCGACCCTGGCGAGCCCACGGAGGCGGAAGTCACCGGCCGCCGCCGGATTCCGGGCCCCGTTGACTCAGTCCGCACCACTTCCGGCTCCGAGCGGTCCTCGCAGGTCCGCGCCCGGGACCGCGCCACCTTGCGCACCATCAAGGAACTCGCCGAAAAAGAAGGCAATCTTTCCGGCGGCGGACCGCCCACCCGGCGCCAGCTCCGGCTGCTGCAACTGGCTGCAGAAACGGCCCCGGCAACCTCCACCAACCTGATTGTCCCGGCCTCCCCGCGGACCCGGGCCACCCCTGTCGTCCGCCAGCCCGGCGCAGCCCCAACTGCGCAGCCGGCCGCTGGTGCACCGGCAGCCTCTGCTGTGCCGGACGCGGCGGGTGCGCAGCCCGGTGTGGACGGCGCTCCCGTTGACGGCGCCAAAGCCGTGGGGCAGAAGTCCGACGGCGGCACTGCCGGCCGGGGCGCAAAGGGACCCCAGGGCATGACCGTGGAGCAGGCCCTCGCGGCGCGGGAACTGCTGGCCCAGCAGGCCGAAAACCAGCTGGCCAAAATGGAACACATCAACGCCATCGACCCGGAAGCCGTCGACCCTGACGTGCTGGCGGAGCAGATCGCCCTGGCCGAGCGGGCCGCCGTGCTGAACCGCCGCGCCGCCGCCAAGCAGAAACTCGCCGAGCAAAACAGCAAACCCGAACCGGTGCGGAATGACCCGACCACGGCTAACAACCTGGCCATGGTCACCCCCCTGGAGTTCGTCCAGGTGCCCGGCGTGGAGCGGCCCGTCTTGAAGCGCCCTGCCACGTCCCACGTGCCAGTCGTCACCAATCCGGGTCCCCGGGTTGAGCAGCCCCGGAAGTCCGGCAACCGCCGTCCGGGTCCTTCCCGCCAGCGGGGTGCGGGCACCACTGCCGGCCGTGCCGGGGTGCTGGCCCGCGCCGAGGCCGTCGCCACCGCTGCCACCGCAGCTCCGGCACCAACCCGCCCCACGGCCGGGACCCCCGCCGCAACCCCGTCCGAGGAGGAGTTCGCCGGCAGGTCACCCGTCGCCGCGAATACCGCCTACGGGCTTGAGCCCCTCGACGCGGACACAGCCGGCCTCGGCAGGGCTCGGTGGCTGCGCCTCGTGCAGCTCGCCGTGCTGGCCCTTGGCGTGATTGCGCTGGTCGCCGGCATCGTGCTCATCATCACTGGCCTCTCCGGCTAGGCATCTTCGTTCCTGGCCCCGTCGTTGCGGCTGGCGGCCATTCCACGCATTTCCGCTACACCAGCCTTTTCACCCAACAAGCTTTTTCACAACAAGCTTTCCCAACAAGGAGTCCCGTGACTGCAACAGAATCAGCCATCGCCACAGCCCGCCACGCAGCCCGAGCTGCCGCGGAGAAACTCGCCGAGGACATCATCGCGATGGACGTCAGCGAACGGCTGGCCCTGGCCGACATCTTCCTGATTGCCTCCGCACCGTCGGAGCGCCAGGTCAACGCCATCGTGGACGGCATCGAAGACGAACTCTCCAAATTCGAGCTCAAGCCGAACCGCCGCGAAGGACGCTCCGGCGGCCGCTGGGTCCTGCTGGACTACGGCGACATCGTCATCCACGTCCAGCACGAGGAAGACCGCGTGTTCTACGCCCTGGAGCGTCTCTGGAAGGACTGCCCCGTCGTGGACCTTCAGCTCGGGGATGACGCTTCCGCCAAGGCCGCGGCAGCCTCCGAAGCGGAGTAGCAGCGGGGGCACAACGGAATATGCCCGATTTGGAATTTTCCGAAAGGCTGTTCTAAGATATTTGAGTTGCTTCGGAGAGATCCGGACCAAAAAGCCGGAACCGAAAGCGCTTGCTGACGGGGTCGGAGCAACGAAAATTCGGGGCTGTGGCGCAGCTGGTAGCGCACCTGCATGGCATGCAGGGGGTCAGGGGTTCGAGTCCCCTCAGCTCCACCGAATATGAATCCGCCGGAATCGAAAGATTCCGGCGGATTTTTTTATCCGCTGACGTCCCCGCCGTCGCTGACATACGGGGCCCGCACAGGTTTCTGCGGACTACCGGCGCCGGCGGCGCGTCGATTCGCGTGAACGCGAATTGTGGTTTAAGATAAACAGGTTGCTTCAAGGAAGACGGTCCAATTCAGGAACGTCTTGCCAGGCAAATTCGGGGCTGTGGCGCAGCTGGTAGCGCACCTGCATGGCATGCAGGGGGTCAGGGGTTCGAGTCCCCTCAGCTCCACCGAAGAGGTCCTGCTCACTGAGCAGGGCCTCCTTTGTTTTTCGGGTGACTTGACCGTGGTTGGCGGGTCCGGCCGGGCATTTAGCGGGGTCGCCTGCCGGATCTCCGGCTCTCCCGCCACGCGCCCGTGCACCACAGGGCCCACAGCACCAGGAGCGGCTGGAACAACAGGCGGATCCCGCGGCTCAGGTCCGTATTGAGTCCGAACGAATCGGTGCCCGCGACGAACTGGGAGACGTTGCCCGGGAAGACCAGGACGAAGAAGGCCGCCACGATCCAGCCGAGGGCCACCCGCTTGCGCCTGAGCAGCAGCAGGCCCAGCCCCAAGCCGATCTCCACCAGCCCGGACGCGACCACAACGAAGTCAACGTCGAGCGGCAGCCAGGGAGGCACCTGGGCGTAGAACGCCTCACGGCTCCAACCCAGGTGGCTGACACCGGCCAGGACCAGGAACCCGCCCAGCAACAGCCGGCCGGCAGTGCGCACCCTTGAGCGCAGCCGGGAATCCGCGGCGTGGGGTGGCGCCGGGTGGTGGGATGGAACCGGACCGGGGGACTGGACTGGGCTGTCGGCCAAGGGGCGCCGCCTTCACTCTAGGGAAATCAGCTTAGCAATCGGGCCTGACCGGCCCTTCGTCCGCCCGCAAGACTAAAGTTGGGCACGTGAACGAGACCCTGCCCCCGTGCCCCGAATGCTCGAGCGAATACACGTATGAGATGGGGGCGCTCCTGGTGTGCCCCGAATGCGCACACGAGTGGGCGCCGGCCGCGGAGGAGGAGTCCGAGGACCAGGAAGCCAAGCCGATCACGGACGCCGTCGGCAACATCCTCGCCGACGGGGACACCGTCACGGTCATCAAGGACCTGAAAATCAAGGGCAGTTCCACCGTGATCAAGGTCGGCACCAAGGTCCGCGGAATCCGGCTCGTGAACGGCGTCGGCGACCACGACATTGACTGCAAGGTGGACGGCGTTGGTCCCATGCAGCTCAAGTCCAGCGTGGTCAAGAAGACCTGACCGGGATCTGATCAGAGGGCGGCTCCGGATTTGAGCGGCCATCCCGAGAGAAGCGCCCTGGCCTGCCAATAGGGACACCGCTGCGGCGGCATCGCCGAGCAGGACAACGCGGCCCGTATGCCAGCGGGGCATCCTGATCTGGGCGACCTGGTCGTAGTAGATGGCTTCGGGGCAGCGGTCGAGGGCCGCGGGACAGATCCGGCCGAGGTCACGATATCTGGATCTCAGCTGGGCCTGAGGGCCATCCGGGAGGGCGGGGTTGTCCGTGCGGTGCACGGCCATGGCGGTGACTCTGCCGGCAGGCTCGCCCGGACCCTGCCGTTCCGGTCAACGTAGTCCGGCCTCTGGATCTGGTAGCCAAGTTCACAAGCAACCCGGGGGAGTGGGCCCTACAACCGGGCCGTCTCCTGGCCCCGCACGCGGCCGCCAGACGGCCCTATGGATAGTGGCGGGGAACAGGCAGATAATGAACGCAAGCACCGTCCAGTGCCCGGCCGGTGCCGATGGTCGGGTAACCGGCGCCCTTTCCCGGCGCCGGGTTCCTCGCCGTAGTTCTGGGGAGGAAGGTTCCCATGCCGCTGTCGGATGAAGAGCGCCGGCGCCTCGACAAGCTCGAGCAGGACCTGGCCGCGTCCGATCCCGAGCTGAACCTCGAACTACAGTCGGGACAACCCCGCGGCATGGCTGCCCGCTCGGTCTGGGGCATTCTGGCCTCTGTGGCCGGCTTCGCGCTGGTCATCTCAGGGATCATCACGCAGATCACGCTCATAGGCGTCATCGGCTTCCTGCTGATGTGCGCAGGTGCATACTGGTTCCTCGGTGGCCTCCGCCTGCGCGATGGATCCGGCTACCCGTTTTGAGCCCCTTCGCCGCCGCGAAGCTGACACGTCCAGCGCCACTCCGCGGCTGGATTCCGTCCTTTGACCGTGCACCTTTCAGGATAAGTTTGCAGGGGCCCTCATTTTCGGGGTCCGAACAACCTGACTGACAAAAGGCGGCAGCTCGCGCGTGGCGGACAACAATCTTGATTCCCTCTTCTCCCGGCTGGGCAGGTTCCCGGACGTGGAGGCGGCCAACCTGCAGGCCTGGGACGCCACGGACAGGCTCCTCCTGGACACCGCCGTGGACCTGCTGGCTGCCGGTGTCCTGCAGCCCGGCAGCCGTCTCGCCGTGGTGGGGGACCGCTACGGGGCGCTGACCCTCGGCGCCCTGGCACTCGACGCCGCCGGCTGGGACGGTCCGGTCCGAGTGCACCAGGACCTCATCACCGGTGAGCATGCCCTCCGCCACAATGCCGGGAACCTCGGCGTCGCAGGCGGCTTCGACCAGCTGCCGCTTGGCGCCGGGCTCCTGTCCGGGGCCGGCGCGGTGCTCCTTCAGCTGCCCAAATCGCTGGCGGAGCTGGAGGAGATTGCCGACGCCATCGCCCGCCACGCCGCGCCCGACGTCGTGCTGCTGGCCGGCGGCCGGGTCAAGCACATGAGCCTCGGCATGAACGCGGTGCTGGAGCGTCACTTCAGCGAGGTCCAGCCCCAGCGCGCCCGGCAAAAATCCCGAATCCTGCTGGCCCGCGGCCCCAGACCCGCCACCGGAGCCCGGCCGTTCCCGGTCACCGAGGTCAACACCGAGTTGGGCTTGACCGTGTGCGCCCGCGGCGCCGTGTTTGCCGGCACCGGGCTGGACATCGGCACCCGGTTCCTGCTGGAGTTCCTGCCCCAGATGCCGCCGGCCCGGCACGCGATCGACCTCGGCTGCGGCACCGGGATCCTCGCCGCCATGTATGCCCGCGCCAACCCCCGATCCAGGGTCACCGCCACTGACCAGTCCGCCGCCGCGGTCGACTCCGCCAGGGCGACGGCGGAAGCCAACGGACTGGCCGCCCGGGTCACCGTCCTCCAGGACGACGCCATGGCCTCGCTGCCGGAGGCCAGCGCTGATCTGATCCTGCTCAACCCGCCCTTCCACGTCGGGGCCGCGGTGCATGCCGGGGCGGGCCTCAAACTGATTGAGGCGGCCGCGCGTGTCCTCGCGCCGGGCGGGGAGCTCTGGACGGTGTTCAACAGCCACCTGCACTACCGGCCCGCGCTGCAGCGGCTGATCGGCCCCACCCGCGAGGTCGGCAGGAACCCGAAATTCACGGTGACCGCCAGCATCCGGAAAACCTCCGAAGTGTGAAGCGGGGCGTGTGGGTGGTCACAGGGGCGTAACATACGATTCTGAGATAAGCAGTGCATAGCCAAAGACGTTTAGGGGTATCAGTGACTGAGATCCGCCAGCCCTCGCCGAGGCGCGGAACCAATTTGCCCCGGATGGGGGACTTCAACCTCACGGTCATCCTCGATGCCATCCGGCGTTCCCCGGCCGGCCTCAGCCGCGTGGAGCTGGCCCAGATCGTCGGGCTGTCACCGCAGACGATCTCCAATATCTCCCGCCGGCTGCTGGACCAGGACCTGATCTACGAGGCCGGCAAGGAAGGCACCGGACCGGGCAAGCCGCGGACCATGCTCCGGCTCAAGGCCTCCGGTATGTACGCCGTGGGCGTCCACCTGGATCCGGCCGTGACAACTTTCGTGGTGCTGGACCTGGTCGGAGCCGTGGTGAAGCACTCCCGGATCAAGACCCCAGGCGGCAGCGATCCCGGAGCCGTGATCGGCACCATCGCCGCCGAGATCAAGCAGCTCATCACGGAGTCCGGCGTGGACCCGGCCCGGATCGCCGGGCTGGGGATCGCCTCACCCGGCCCGATCGACCTCGAGGAGGGCACCGTCGTCGACCCTCCGCTCCTGCTCGGCTGGGACCGCGTGCCGCTCCGCGACGCCCTCGCCGAGGCCACAGGGCTGTCCACCATCGTGGACAAGGACGTGACCAGTGCCGCCGTGGCCGAGACCTGGGCGGGCGGCCCCAGCGGTGCCGGCAGCTTCGTCTTTATGTACATGGGCACCGGAATCGGCTGCGGCATCGTGCTCAATGACGAGGTGGTGCGCGGCACCTCGGGCAACGCCGGGGAGATCGGGCATATCATGGTTGATCCCGACGGCGAACCCTGCGACTGCGGCATGCGCGGCTGCGTCAAGTCCTCCTGCATCCCGCAGGTGCTGGTGGCCCGGGCCGTCGAAGCCGGGGTCCTGGACGGCCCTTTCGAAGCCGCGACGGGACCCGCCATCCAGGAGAGCTTCGCCGCACTGTGTGCCGCTGCCTCCGCCGGCGACGCAAGAGCGGAGGAGATCATCGATCACTCCGCAGTTCTCGTGGCCCGTGCCGTCTCGATCGTCACCAACGCCTTGGACGTGGACCGTGTGGTGTTCGGCGGACCGTTCTGGACCAGCCTCTCGCAGCGGTATCTCGAACGGATCCCGGAGCTGGTCCGGGAAGGCAGCGCCACCCGGAAGATCCACGAGATCGAGGTGGTCGGCACCGGTGTCGGCGAGGATGTCGGCGCGATCGGCGCAGCCTGCCTCGTGCTGGAGCGCGCGCTGGCACCCCGCTCGCAGCGCCTCCTGCTGGAGGGCTAGAGCCGGCCGGCTACTCGGTCCCGGGCACAGGCGTCAATCGATGTCCTCGACGACGGTGCCGAACGGGATCGAATTGTCCAGGTGCGCCTGGTGGTCGTGCGGGTGCACCACAACCCGGACACCGTGCGACTGATCTGCCGCGGACTGCATCAGTATCGGCCGGACGGTGTTGACGAAACTCTCGCTCTTGCCCGCGAGATACTCCTGGTAGCTGGCTGGAAGCTGGATCATGGCAACAGGATAGTCCTGCGGGGGCACGATGGGGAGTGCTCCCCATTGCGGGATTTTCCCAGTGCCGGGTTGGATAGGATGGCCGTTGGCCGCCGCTGAGGCGGTCCGCCGCCACAGACCAGAGACCAAGGGGATTTCGAGTGCTTGAGACTATGGCCGCCGCGCGGATCGAACCGGCGGATCTGGCCCGGGCGCAGCAGACTCTGGCGGCCATCTCCCGCAGTTTTGACGCCAAGGTGGTGGGCCAGGCCCGGCTCCGCGAATCCCTCCTCATCGGGCTCATGACCGGCGGGCACATCCTGCTCGAAAGCGTCCCGGGGCTGGCAAAAACCACCGCCGCGCAGACCGTGGCGGATGCCATCAGCGCGGACTTCCGCCGGATCCAGTGCACCCCGGACCTGCTCCCGAGCGACATCGTCGGGACCCAGCTGTACGACGCCGCCAAGGGCACGTTCGTGACGCAGCTTGGCCCGGTCCACGCCAACATCGTCCTCCTGGACGAGATCAACCGCTCCAGCGCGAAAACCCAAAGCGCCATGCTCGAGGCCATGCAGGAACGCCAGACTTCCATCGGGGGAGTGGTGCACCCGCTGCCCGCCCCCTTTCTGGTGCTGGCCACGCAGAACCCGATCGAGCAGGAGGGGACGTACCTGCTGCCCGAGGCCCAGATGGACCGCTTTATGCTCAAGGACGTGCTGGACTACCCCACCCCGGCCGAAGAGGCGGAGATCATCCGCCGGATCGACGCCGGAGTGTTCACCCCGGAGCAGAAACCCGCCGCGGCTGCCTCGCTCGAGGCCGTCAGTGACCTTCAGGGCGTCGTCCGGCGGGTCTACATCGACCCCGCGATCGTCCGCTACATCGTGGGCCTGGCCTTCGTCACCCGCAATGCAGCCGACTACATCGACGCGCGGCTGGCCGGCTTCATCGAGTTCGGCGCCAGCCCCCGCGCCAGCATCGCCTTCAGCCAGGCCGCCCGGGCAGTGGCGCTGCTGGACGGCCGGGACCATGTGATCCCCGAGGATGTGAAATCGCTGGCCCACCGCGTGCTGCGCCACCGGCTCATCCTCGGTTTCGAGGCCGTCGCCGAGCAGGTGCCGGTGGAGACCGTAATAGACGCCATCGTCGCCGCCGTCCAGACCCCCTGAGGATGGCGAGCCTCCTCCAGCGGGTGAAGTCGAAACTGTCGATCTACGCGCACCGCAAGGCCCGCGGCATGCTCGAGGGCCAGTACGGCTCCGTCTCCCACGGCCGCAGCCTGGACTTCGATGACCTCCGCGCCTACGTGCCCGGCGACGAGGTCCGCGACATCGACTGGAAGGCATCCGCGCGGCACGGTTCCCCGCTGGTCCGGCGCTACCTCGCAGTCCGCCGGCAGACCCTGCTGCTGGTCACCGACACCGGCCGCAACATGGCCGCCGAATCCCGGGACGGCGAGCCGAAGAAGGACATCGCTGTTCTCGCCCTGGGGGTGGTGGGCTACCTCGCGCACCGCCACGGCGACGCCGTCGGGCTGGTGTGCGGCGACTCCGGCGGTACCCGCACGCTGCCGGGCAAGGCCGGCGAAGCGCACCTGGAACGGCTGCTCCGCGAAGTCCATGACACCACTTCGCTGGACTCTGCGCCGAGCCGGCTGGAAACCCAGCTGGATTACGTGGTCCGAAACTTCTCCCAGCGGATGCTGCTCCTGGTGGTGGCCGACGAACTCCTGCCGGATGCGGAGACGGAACGGCTGCTCCGCCGGCTGCGCGCCCAGCACGAGATCCTGTGGCTGACGGTCCGGGACGCCGAACTCCTCGGCGCCTCCGCCGACTCCTACGACGTTGCCGGTACGACGGCGGGAACGCAGTCCGGCGATGCTGCGGGACCGCGGTCGGGGCTGCTGCCCGGCGGGCTGGCGGACTCCGCCGCCATCGCCGGGGCGTACGCGCGTGCCCGGGACGACAGAGACGCGGTGCGGCAGTCGATGCTGCGCCGACTGGGCATTGCCGAAGTCGACGCCGGCAGCAGCGACGACGTGATCCCCGCCGTCTTCACCCTCCTGGCCCGGCAACGGCGGGGACGGTGACTGCCATGGACGGTGACTTCTTCGGGCCGCTGGAGTACAGCGCCTGGTTCCCGTGGGCGGCCCTGGGACTGCTGGTCCTGGTCGCGGCCTGGTATGCCTACCTTTTCCGGAGCACCCGGCGCCCGCCCGCCGGACAGCACGCCGGGGAGGCCCCGGCGCCTCCCGCCGCCGTTGCCGCACCGGATCTGGCCCGGCTCCGCCGCGACTACCTTCAGCGGATCGACGCGGTCGACCGTGAGGCAGCGGCCGGCACCCGCTCCGGGCGTTCCGCCCACCAGGAGCTGAGCCTGCTGATCCGCAGTTTCGTCCGCGACGCTTCAGGCGTGGACGCGACGCGGATGACCCTGGCCGAACTCCGGGCGGTAGGCGCGGTAGGCGCGGTAGGCGCGGCGGGGCACGGCGTCCCGGCATCGGCCGCGGCCGATGCCATCGCGGCGCTGTACCCGGCGGCATTCGCAGCCGGACCGGCGTCGGGCGCCGCGGAAGCAGCGCGGACCGCGCGGGAAGTGGTCCGCTCGTGGAACTGATCTTCTGGTGGATCCTGCCGGCCGCCGCCGTGGTGGTCCCCGCGGCCTGGTTCCTCAGCTGGCGGCGGCACCGGGCCCGCGCTGCCCGGCGCCGTCCGGTCGCCCATAGCGACCGCCTCACCGCGCTGCCGGAGTACCAGGCGGCCCTGCGGAAACACCGGAACCGGCTGCGGCTCCTTGCCGCCGCCGGGACCGTGCTGATGGTGGCCGCCGTCGTGGCCGCCGCCCGCCCGGCCGAACGCAGCACCGTCCGGCCCGAGCAGCACAAACGGGACATCATCCTCTGCCTGGACGCCTCCGGCTCCATGAACAGCGCCGACGCCGCTGTGGCGGACGTCTTCGGCTCGCTCGCCCGGCAGTTCGACGGCGAGCGCATCGGCCTCACCATCTTCGACAGCAGCGCCGTGCAGGTGTTCCCCCTGACCGATGACTACGACTATGTCCAGGACCAGCTCCGGCAGGCGAAGAGCGCCTTCGACGGGGCCGGCAGCGGGAGCTTCCTCGACGGAACTTGGAACGGCGAGGGTTCCTCGCTGATCGGCGACGGCCTGGCGTCCTGCCTCCAAAGCTTTCCGGCGGCGCCCGAAGGGGAGGAGCCCGGACGCCGGGCCCGATCGGTCATCCTGGCCACGGACAACTTCCTGTCCGGCACACCGCTCGTCACCCTCGCGGAAGCCGGAGCCCTGGCAAAGGAACGGGACGTGCGGGTCTTCGCGCTGAACCCGGGCGACTACGACTTCGGCCCGGACACCGGCGCGGAACAGCCCGGCGCCCAGCTGCGCAGCGTGGCCGAGGCCAGCGGCGGCGCGTACTACGCCCTCGACAGCCCGGACGCGGTGCCCGGCATCGTCACAGGGATCGAGGCCACCGAGGCCGCGGCGTTCCGGGGCGCACCCCGGGCCGTGGTGTCCGACCGCGCCGAGGTTCCGCTCGCCGTGGCCCTGCTGGCCGGGCTGGTCCTCGCCGGAGCATCGTGGAGGCCCCGGCGATGACACTCAACCCCGTCCTGTCCTGGTGGGTCCTGGGACCGCTGGCCGCCGCCATCGTCCTGGGCCTCGGCTGGGTCCTGTTCCGTTCCCGGCAGCAGCACGCGCCGTCCGGGGATGCAGGGTTCCGCGGCTGGCTCTTCCGCGGCGGCCTTGTGCTGCTCCTGCTCCTCGCCGCCTGCCGGCCCGGGCTCCCAGGCGGCACCGTCGAGGCCGCCGCCACGGACCTGAATGTGTTTTTCGTGGTGGACACGAGCAGCAGCATCGCCGCCGAGGACCATGCCCCCGCCGGGGGACAGTCAGCCGGGGGACAGTCAGCCGGTGCGCCGCGGCTCGACGGTGTCCGGGAAGACATCCGGGCCATCGCCCGGGAACTCGGCGGCGCCCGCTATTCGCTCATCAGCTTCGATTCCAGCGCCGCCGTGCAGATGCCCCTGACCACCGACACGTCCGCGCTGGAGGCCGCGGTCGCCGTGCTGGGACCCGAGGTGACCGACTACTCGCAGGGCAGCAGCATCACCGCGGCCCGGATGGTCCTCGCCGAACGGCTCACCGCCGCCCGGGACGGCCACCCGGACCGACCCCGGGTGGTGTTCTACTTCGGTGACGGCGAACAGACCAGCGCCGCCGCACCCCAGGCCCTGGGGATTGACGGTTCCCTGGTGAGCGGCGGCGCCGTCCTCGGCTATGGCACGCGGGACGGCGGCCGGATGAAGGAAAACAGCGGCGACCCCACCCGGCCGGCTTCAACGTACATCCAGGACCCGGCGACCGGCGCCGCTGCCGTTTCCCGGCTGGACGAGGACCGGCTGCGGGACCTCGCACGCCAGCTCGCCGTGCCCTATCTGCACCGCGCTGCTGGGGATGCGGCGGCCCCGATGCTGCAGCAGGCCACGCCCGGCACCCTGGTGCGCACCGGTGTTGCCCTCGACGGCAGGACCGAACTCTACTGGGCGCCGGCTTTCGCCGCGTTCCTGCTGACGCTGCGCGAAACGCTGCTGGTGTCCGGCCAGCTCAGGGAGCTCCGGCCCGCCCGCCGGCCCGCCCGCCCTGTGCCCGCGGGGGCGGCACGGTCCGCCGGCCGGGGGCCGGGCGCATGAGCGTCCGACGCCAGCGCCGGCTGCTGCTCTGGTCCGCGCTGCCCGTCCTGCTGGCGCTGCTGCTTGCCGCCAAGCTGCTCAGCGCCGCCTGGTTCGCCGGACAGGCCAGCGGCGCCTTTGCCCGGGGTGACGCGCCAGCGGTGGAGTCGGCCGCCGCGATCCTGGGCGTCGCGAACTTCCTCGAACCGCACAAAGCACGCTTCGCGACCGGGGACGCCCTGGCGCTCAGCGGCGACTACGCCGGCGCGCGCACCGCCTTCGAGGCGGCCCTGGCCGCGGCACCGGCGGCCGACGAATGCCGGGTGCGGGCCAACCTGGCGCTCAGCATCGAACGGCTGGGCGACGCCGAGGCCGACGCCGGCAGCGGCGGCACCGGCGGTTCTGCCGGTCCGGACAGCGCCGGCGGTTCTGCCGGTCCGGACGGCACCGGCGGCACCGCCGGCCCCGACAGCACTGACGAGGGCCTCCGTCTGCTGGAGGAGGCCCTGGCCGTGGTCAGGGCCGCGCCCGCCGGCTGCTTCGACTCAGATAGCGCCGACAGCGCCGACGCTGCCGACACCGGGGCGGAGGAGAGGCTGCAAACCGCGGGGCAGCGGCTGGAAGGAAAGATCGAGCGGCTGCGCGGGCGGCCCGGATCCGGCGATACCACCGAATCCGAGGAGTCCGGCACGGAATCCGGACCGGAAGGGGAAGCCGGCGCCGGTTCGGGGGAGCCTCTCGGCGCGCAGCTGGAGCAGCTCCGGGAGTCCGGACAGTCCGCCCAGCAGGAACGCAACCGTGGCCTGCAGCGGGAAGAGTATCTTAAGGGGACCGGCACCGGAACGCTCACGGACAAGCCCTGGTGACCGTACGGGCGAAGAATATTCTGTACCGGGATGAAATATGCCGTAAAGCTGCGTCTTAATTCGGGGGCTGACTTGAACAGCATCCCGGCCCGCCCTAGAGTTCTATCCAAGTTACCTCAGTAACGTGTCAGCGATCCTCCGCTTACAGCCAGCCTCCCGGCTGGCCCAGGAGGGTGTGGGTGCCCCCATGTGGGCCTGACATTTGCTCACGGACAACTTCGTATCAGGCGTAACAGTTGCGGCTGCGCCCTGCTGGAGTTTCTTCCGTGTTCCCCAAACTCAATTCACCGACGGCACCCGTTTTCCGGGCGCAGCTGTCAGTGTTCACAGCCAAGGACGCAAATGTCTCCACCAAGCCTTATCGACACCCATCCAAATCTCATCGGCACAGCCCCTGTCGCGCTGTCCTACGAGCTTTTCCCGCCACGGTCGCCCGCGGCCGCCGAATCGCTCTGGACCACCATCGGCGAGCTGGAAGCCACGGACCCGGACTACGTGTCCGTGACCTACGGCGCCAGCGGCTCCAACCGGAACACCGCCGTCGAACTCATCAACCGCCTCGTCCAGGAAACCACCCTGCGCCCGCTGGCGCACCTGACCTGTGTGGGCAACTCCCCGCAGGAGCTCGCCGAGATCATCGGCGAACTACTCGACGTCGGCGTGCGCGGCATCCTGGCCCTGCGCGGCGACCAGCCCAAGGACGGCGTTGCCCCTCCCGAGGGATCACTGCGCTACGCCCAGGACCTGATTGAGCTCATCCGCCGCGTCGAACAGCGCCGCTCGGCGCTGCTCTGTGCCGGCAGGGTCGCCGTCGGCGTCGCCGCCTACCCCACCCGGCACCCGGAGTCCCCGAGTGAGGCACACGACGTCGAGGTGCTGCTGGCCAAGCAGCGCTCCGGTGCCGACTTTGCCATCACCCAGGTCTTCTTCCACACCGAGCAGTACGCGGACCTGCTGACCCGGGCGCGCCGGGCCGGCGTCACCATCCCGATCATCCCGGGCGTTATGCCGCTCACTAGCCTCCGCCGGCTCGCCCGGCTCAGCGAGCTGACCGGCGTCGAACCGGACCCGGTCCTGATCGGACGGCTTGCCGCCGCGGAGACCGACGCCGACCGCACCCGGATTGGGGTCAGCGCCACCGTGGACCTGGCCAACGCGGCCCTGGACGCCGGCGCCCCTGGACTGCACCTCTACACCTTCAACGAACACACCGCCGCCCTCGACGTGCTGGACAAACTCGCCCTGCCCCGACCTCAAAGAGGCAACCGGCACAGCGGCAACCGGCACAGTCGCCACCAGCGCACGGCCGGCCGCCGCCAGCTCGCCAGCTAACCACCCCACCAACGCTTAGGACTTTCCCATGACTGCAAAGAACACCCCCTTCCCGGCTGCCTCGATCCTCGGCTACCCGCGCATCGGCCGCCGCCGCGAACTCAAGAAGGCCGTGGAGGCCTACTGGGCCGGCAAGATCGACGCCGCCGCCCTCGACGCCGCCGCCAAGGAGATCCAGCTCGGCACCGCCCGGCGCCTGCAGGGCCTGGGCCTGACCGAAGCCGCCGCCGTTCCCGGCACGTTCTCGTACTACGATCAGGTGCTCGACGCCGCCGCCCACCTCGGCGCCGTGCCCGCCCGCTTCGGCAACCTCCTGAACGCCGAGGGACAGCTCGACATCGACGGCTACTTCACCCTGGCCCGCGGCACCAAGGACCAGCAGCCGCTGGAAATGACCAAGTGGTTCGACACCAACTACCACTACCTCGTCCCGGAGATCGGCCCGGAGACCAGCTTCTCGCTGACCTCCAACCGCATCGTCGAGGAGTTCGAATACGCCCTCGCCAACGGCGTTCAGACCCGCCCGTACATCGTCGGCCCCGTCACCTTCCTGCTGCTGAGCAAGGCCTCCGACGACGCCCCGGCCGGCTTCAGCCCGCTGTCCCGCCTCGAGGACGTGCTGCCGGTCTACACCGCCCTGCTGGAGAAGCTGGCCGCCGCCGGCGCCGGCTGGGTGCAGCTCGACGAGCCCGCCCTCGTGGTGGACCAGGACACCCCCGCCGCCGAGATCCAGGCCGCCGTCGCCCGCTCCTACGAGGTGCTCTCCGCTGCCGCCAACCGCCCGCAACTGTTCGTCTCCGCCCCGTACGGTGCGCTCGACGGCCTGCTCGGCACGCTCGCCGCGACCGGCATCGACGCCCTGCACCTGGACGTCTTCAAGGGCGCCGTTCCCTCCGCAGCGGCCCTGGCCGCCCTGGGCAACAAGACCCTCGTCGCCGGCGTCGTGGACGGCCACAACATCTGGCGCAACGATCTTGCCGCCTCCGCGGAGAAGATCGCGGAGCTGAAGCAGTCCGTCGCCAAGCTGGCGGTCAGCACCTCCACCTCCACCCAGCACGTCCCGCACGACGTCGACGAGGAGACCCAGCTCTCCGCGCAGCTGCGCAGCTGGCTGGCCTTCGCCGACCAGAAGGCCACCGAGGTTGTCACCCTCGCCGGCCTGCTGACCGACCCGGCCGCCGTCCAGCCGGCCATCGATGAGGCCACGCGCATCATCGCCGACCGCGCCGCCGCCGACGGCGTCCGCCGTGCCGAGGTCCGGAACCGCACCGCCGCCCTCACCGACGCCGACTTCAGCCGCTCCGACTACGGCGTCCGCGAAGCCGCGCAGACCCAGGCCCTGCACCTGCCGCCGCTGCCCACCACCACCATCGGCTCCTTCCCGCAGACCGGCGAAATCCGCACCGCCCGGGCCCGCGCCAACAAGGGCGAGCTCAGCACCGAGCAGTACGAGCAGCTCATGAAGGAAGAGATCAAGCGCGTGGTGGAGTTGCAGGAAGAGCTCGGCTTCGACGTCCTGGTCCACGGCGAGCCCGAGCGCAACGACATGGTCCAGTACTTCGCCGAGAACCTCGAAGGCTTCGACGTCACGGTGCACGGCTGGGTCCAGTCCTACGGCTCCCGCTGCACGCGCCCGTCGATCCTGTGGGGAGATGTCACCCGCAGCGCCCCCATCACGGTGGAATGGGCCCGGTACGCGCAGTCCCTGACCAACAAGCCGATGAAGGGCATGCTCACCGGCCCGGTCACGATCCTCGCCTGGTCCTTCGTCCGCGATGACCAGCCGCTCGGCGAAACCGCCAACCAGGTGGCCCTGGCCCTCCGGGACGAGATCGCCGACCTCGAAGCCGCCGGCATCAAGGTCATCCAGGTGGACGAGCCCGCCCTGCGCGAACTCCTGCCGCTGCGCAAGGCCGACCAGGCCGCGTACCTGGACTGGTCCGTGAAGTCCTTCCGCCTCGCCACCGCCGGCGCCGGGGACGCCACCCAGGTCCACACGCACCTGTGCTACTCCGAATTCGGCGCCATCATCGACGCGATCGACGGCCTCGACGCCGACGTCACCTCGATCGAGGCCGCCCGCTCCCGCATGGAGGTCGTCCACGACCTCGAGTCCCACGGCTTTGGCCGCGGCGTGGGCCCGGGCGTCTACGACATCCACTCGCCGCGCGTCCCGGGCGAGCAGGAAGTCACCGAACTGCTCAGCACCGCCGTAAAGCATGTCCCGTCCCGCCAGCTCTGGGTCAACCCGGACTGCGGCCTGAAGACCCGCGGCTACGCCGAGACCGAAGAGTCCCTGCGCAACCTGGTCCACGCCACGAAGACGGTCCGCGCCGAACTGCTGGAAGCCGCCAAGTAGCAGGCAGCCCAGCTCACCCCCTGAGCTGACCCAACAACGGCGGCCGGCCACCCCTCAAGGTGACCGGCCGCCGTCGTACGTTTTACTCATCGATTGCTGAGCAACCGCCGTTTTGAGGGTTCAGAAGGGCCGTTGGGGAGCAGTCGATTCAGGATTCCCAGAGGATCTCGTCGTCCACGACGCCGTCCTCGTCCGCTGACGCGACCAGGACCTCGTCGGTGAAGTGCTGGCCGAGCGTGAAGTCCAGAACGAAATAGCGCTCGGGCTGGCCGGGGAAGATGCCCACATGGCCCAACTTCAGCGCCTTGAGGAAGACCGCGTCGGTGAGCTGGCTCTTGTCCTCGACGCCGAAGACCTTCCTCAGGTGTTCGTCCTTGATCGCGTTGCAGTGGAAGTGCCGGTACTCCTGCGGGCTGGTGCCGTCCTGCTCCAGTTCGTCGGCGATCATTTCCCGGACCTGGTCCACGAGCTCGGGCAGGAAGCGCAGCCGGTAGTCAACTTTATGCATCGCCGCTTCATCGAAGTGGTCATGCGCATTGACATTCAGGTCAAGCTCCACGGTCTGGCCCGCCAGTTCATGCTTGGCGGTGAAACTGTGGTCCCTTCCGTGGTTGAGCTCAACCTCTCCGAAGTGCTTGCTCGCTACCTTGTTCATACCTTCAACATAGTCCTGAAAACCGCTCCGTTCCAGCATTCCCAAGGTTTTGTCCGCTACCGTACCCGCCCGCCGCCCGGGGGCCGGTACATTAAGCGCGTGCAAACTGTTGCCCCCGCCGTCGCCCGCGCCCGTGAACTGTACGACAGCGGCGCCACCCGCCCGCTGGCCTGGCGGCGGGAGCAACTCGGCAGCCTGCGCCGGATGGTGGCCGAGCGCCGCACGGAATTTGCCGACGCGCTGGCCAGCGATCTGGGCAAGCACGCCGCCGGGCCCCGCAACCGGCTCCGCCCGCGCTGAACTCAGCGCTGACTCTGGGCTGCCTCAGCCCTGGCGCGGAACCGCCTGCTTCAGGGCCGGGGAGTTGAACGTGTCGGCCAGCAGTTCGACGAAGAGCTGGACCTGCGCAGTCTGCTTCTCATTGATCAGCAGGGCAAAGACGTTGCGGGCCAGCCGGATCTCGGGAACGTCCAGCACCACCACGCCGGCCGGGCGGTGCAGCAGGGCCAACTCGGGAACCAGCGCCGCGCCCAGCCCGGCCGCGGCCATCTCGAGGCTCGCATGGAAGTCATCGCTGTAGGCCACGACCCGGGGGTGCAGGTTGCAGCTGGCGAAAAGCCGCTCGATCACCGTGGCGTCGGACGTGCCGGGGTGGTGAACAATCCACGGCATGTCGGAGAGGTGGTCCGCCGCGACCTTCGACCCCGTGCCGATGCCCCAGGCCGCCGGCAGCACCACCCGGAAGTCGTCGTCGCCGATCCACTGCCGTTTCACGGTGTGCGGCCACGCGAGGCCCGACTGGCCCACCTGGTAGACCAGGGCGACGTCGAGTTCACCGCCCGTGCGCAGGCCCTGGATGGTCTGGGCAGGCTCGGCCACGGAGACGCGCAGGTCGATGCCGAGTTTCTTCCAGACCGGGTTCGCCAGGATCCGCGGCAGCACATAGGTCGCCAGGCTGGGGAAGATGCCCAGCCGAAGCTCCTGCCGCGTGGTGTCCCCGGTGCGCGAGGCCGCCGCCATGAGGGCGTCGATGTCCGTGAGGACCTTGGCTGCGTGCCGGGTCATGACCAGGGCCGCTTCGGTGGGCTGGATGCTGCGGGCCGAGCGCTGGAACAGCTCGACGCCGGTGTCGCGTTCCAGCGCGGACATCTGCTGGGAAACGGCCGACGCCGTGTAGCCGAGCCGGGTGGCGGCCGCCGCGAAGGAGCCCAGCCGGGTCACTTCGACGAGGGTCCGCAGATGGACGGGGTTAATCAAGGGGCTGCCCTTCGCAGGTTCCGGTGAGGCGGGACTGCAATCCCGCTTCATTCTGGCACATTGGTTCGAAACGAAAAGCTGGAAAGTCGCACACATCCGTCGGCCCTGCGGCGACGAATTGCCCATAAGACGATTCACCCGGACGATCGACGCAATCGATCTACCAGCCACCAGGAGCAGATCAGTGTCAGATGTAGCAGGGATTCCCGAGGGCCGGCGAGTAGCCGTGATTGGCAGCGGCGTGGCGGGACTGACCGCCGCCTACGTCCTGAACCGGCAGGACTCCGTGACCCTGTTCGAAGCCGACTCCAGGCTCGGCGGGCACGCCCACACCCACGACGTGCCGCAGGCCGGCGGCCCCGTGCTCGGGATCGACACCGGCTTCATCGTCCACAACGAACGGACCTACCCCACGCTGCTGCGGCTCTTCGCCGAACTGGGCATTGAGACCCAGGACTCGGAAATGAGCATGTCCGTCCGTTGCGACGGCTGCGGCCTGGAGTACGCCGGCGCCCGGGCCAAGGGCCGCGGCATCCTTCCCCGGCCCTCCATCTTGCTGCGCGGACGCTACCTGCTGATGCTGCTCGAGGTGATGCGCTTCTACCGCAAGGCCCGCGCCCTGCTCGCCGAGGCGGCCCCTTCAAGGGAGAACACGGCCGGGCCGGAACCGACCCTGGGCGAGTTCCTCGCTCGGGAGAAGTTCAGCAGCTACTTCATCTCGCACTTCATGACCCCGATCGTGAGCGCCGTCTGGTCCTGCGACCCCACCACCGCCCTGGCCTACCCGGCCCGCTACCTCTTCACCTTCCTGGGCCATCACGGCCTGCTCGGCGTCTCCGGCTCACCGCAGTGGCGCACCGTCACCGGCGGCTCGCGCAGCTACGTGGAGAAGATTGCCGCCACGCTGCCGGAAATCCGCCTCGGCAGCCCGGTGACCGGAGTGCGCCGCCACGCGGACGGAGTGGTGCTGACCACCAGTACCGGCGCGGGAACGCTGACCACCGAAACCTTCGACGCCGTCGTGATCGCCACCCACCCGGCCCAGGCACTGGGCATGCTCACCGACGCCTCCCCGGCCGAGCGGGCCGCGCTCGGCGGGATGCCGTACTCGGTCAACCACACCGTCTTTCACCGCGACGCCGCCGTGCTCCCGTCCAGCGACAACGCCAAAGCGTCCTGGAACTACCGGCTGCCCTCCTGTGACGCCCGGCCGGACAAGGTCCTGGTCAGCTACGACATGACCCGGCTCCAGCGGCTGGCCCCCGCGGACGGCGGGCGCTACATCGTCAGCCTGGGCGAATCCGACCTGATCGCGGACAACACCGTGATCGAGCGGATGGTCTACGAGCACCCGCAGTACACCCCCGACTCGCTCCGGGCCCAACAGCGGATCCTCGCCCTCGGCGACGACCGGCTGGCCTTCGCCGGCGCGTACCACGGCTGGGGTTTCCACGAGGACGGAGCCCTCTCCGGGGTCCGGGCGGCGGCGCGGCTCGGACGCGAGTGGGACGACGCCGGCGTCGCGCTTGCTACGGTTTCCCTGGACCCGGACCTGCAGACAGTCCCCGCGGAGGGCGCATGAGCGCCACCGCTGCCATCTACCGCACGTCCATTGCGCATGTGCGGCGCACCCCGCTGAAGAACGCGTTCACGTACCGCAGTTACAGCTGGTATGTCGACGTCGACCGGCTGCCCGTGCTGCCCCGACTGCTCCGGCCGCTCGCCGGCCTCAGCGCCGCGGACCACCTGGGCAACCCGGACGGCACGTTCCGCGGCAACGTCGAGGCGTTCCTGGCCACCAGGGGGATTGACCTCGACGGCGGCCGAATCACGATGCTCACCAGCGCCCGGGTGTTCGGGCACGTGTTTAACCCGCTGAGCCTGTTCTGGTGCCACGACGCCGCCGGGGAGCTGCGCTGCGTCCTCGTCGAGGTCCACAACACCTACGGCGAACGGCACTGCTACCTCCTCGAAACTGACGACGCCGGCCGGGCCAGCGTCCCCAAGGCGTTCTACGTCTCACCCTTCAACGACGTCACAGGCCAGTACCGGATGAAGCTTCCGGAACCCGGCGAACGGCTTGCTGTCTCGATCGTCCTCGAGCGCGAGGGGCAGCAGCCCTTCATCGCCAGCGTGGACGGCGAACGCCACGACGCCACCGTGCGGAACATCCTCGCCTCGGCGCTCGCCGTCCCGCTGGCACCCCTGCGCGTCTCGGCGCAGATCCGCTGGCAGGGAATTAAGCTTTGGGCACGCCGGCTGCCCCTCATCAAACGACCACACCACCCTTCCCAGGAGGCAGTTCAGTGACTATGACCGAAGCGACCGGATCCGGCGCTGCGCGCCGGGCCGATGAGGCCGCCGCCCCCTACACCGTCCCGCAGCCGCCAGCCATGGTCGACGCCGGCATCTGGCCCAGCATCGCGGCCGTACCCTCCGGCCTCAAGGTCGCCGTCGCCGGCCGGGTTGCCGAGGCCATCTTCAAGGCCGCGGTCCGCCGGCTGCCGCTGGAGGTCCGCTACCCGGACGGTACCGTCCTGGGCAAAGCGGCCACGCCCGGGCACACCTACCCCGTCATGACCCTGAATCGTCCCGAGGCGTTCGCAGCCCGGCTCGGCGACGGAGGTCTGATCGGCCTGGGGGAGTCCTTCATGGCCGGAGAATGGGACGCCGACGATCTCACGGCCGTCATGGAAGTATTTGCCGCCCGGGTGGGAACGCTGGTGCCCGAGCCGCTGCAGAAATTCCGAGCCCTCTACCTGCCGCGCCAGCCGCGGAAGGAACGCAACACCGAGCAGAACACCCGCTCCAACATCTCCCGGCATTATGACCTCTCCAACGAGCTCTTCGCCACCTTCCTGGACGACACCATGACCTACTCCAGCGCGATCTTCCCGGAGTCCGGCGACGCGCTTAAGGGCGTCGGCTGGGACGGCCTGGCCGCCGCGCAGCAGGCCAAGATCGACCGCCTGCTGGACAAGGCCGGCGTCGGGCAGGGCACCCGGGTGCTGGAAATCGGCACCGGCTGGGGCGAGCTCGCCCTCCGGGCCGCCCAGCGCGGCGCCACCGTCTACTCCGTCACCCTCTCCAGCGAGCAGCAGGAGCTGGCCCGCAAGCGCGTCGCCGACGCCGGCTACACCGGCGCGGTCACGATCGAGCTCAAGGACTACCGCGCGGTCGAGGGCGAGTACGACGCTGTGGTGTCCGTGGAGATGATCGAGGCCGTCGGCTTCGAGTACTGGGCCACGTACTTCCAGACGATCGAACGGGTCCTGGCCCCCGGCGGGAAGGTCGCCATCCAGGCCATCACGATCGCTCACGACCGGCTGCTGGCCACCCGCTCCAGCTACACCTGGGTGCACAAGTACATTTTCCCGGGCGGCGTCATTCCCTCCGTGCGGGCCATCGAGGACATCACGGAGAAGCAGACCGGACTGCGCGTCCGCGAACGACTCGCGATGGGGGAGCACTACGCCCAGACACTGCGGCTCTGGGAGGAGCGCTTTATGGCCCGCTCCGCCGACGTCCAGGCACTGGGATTCGACGAAATCTTCCAGCGCATGTGGCTGTTCTACCTCTGCTACTCCCGCGCGGGCTTCGAGACCGGCTATCTCGACGTGCAGCAGATCGTGCTGGACCGCCGAACAGCAGGCGAGGCGGCAAGCTAGCGGTTGCAGTTAGGCGCCTTACGGTCCAAGAAGGCGGGCACCCCCTGGGTGTCCGCCTTCTTCGTGTTTCCGGACACCACATCTAGTGCTTAAGGGCACTCCGGACCCCCGGGGACCACGACGGCGACACGCCGTCTCCCGCGCGACACGCAGGGGAGTTAATTGTGCAAAGGTACTCCACAGGCTGTGGATTTCGTCCGGTAAAACAGCGGAAATCCGGACATTTTGAGGCACCCCGCCTGTGGACTGGCGGTGCATTAAATGACATACTTGTAATACATCATCTTGGGGTCCACATCGGGCTCTTGCACTACATGTAGTATCGACATACAGTTCCAGCGGAGCAGCAGTGCTCGCCAGGCAAGGCCAGTATCGGATCAGGATTCCTGTCCCGGAGAGGCCCGCCCGGACCACTGGCACCAGAGACTCAGCTCAACAGCCACAGCTCCTGAGCAGTACACATTTCGCAGTACCAAAGACTTCAACAAAGGGGACAGGGACCATGACCGTAACGGTTTACACGAAGCCGGCCTGTGTTCAGTGCAACGCGACATACCGCGCGCTGGATAAGAAGGGCATCACCTACCAGAGCGTCGACATCTCGCAGGATGCGGATGCCCTTGAGCGCCTGAAGGCCCTCGGCTACATGCAGGCCCCGGTTGTCGTCACCGATCAGGACCACTGGTCCGGGTTCCGCCCCGACAAGATCGAAGAACTGGCGCAGGCCTACGCCGTAGCCTGAACCGCTGCGAACGAAACACATCAGATGAGGTGAGCGATTCCATGGCACTGGCAACAGCCGCCACGACGCCGACTACCGGCGCCGAGCCGGTGACGGCAGACGCCGGGACCTCAGACACCGTCCGGACCACCGGCAGCCACCTCATCTACTTCTCCTCCTCCTCGGAGAACACCGCACGCTTCATCAGGAAGCTCGGCGTCGACGCGGCGCGGATCCCGCTCCATTCGCGGGAACCCGCGCTCGTGGCAACCGAACCCTACGTGCTGGTGCTTCCCACTTACGGCGGCACCGGGGGAGAGGGATCCGTTCCGAAGCAGATCATCCGCTTCCTGAACGATCGGCGCAACCGGCAGCAGCTCCGGGGCGTGATCGGGGCGGGCAACACGAACTTTGGGGACAACTACTGCATGGCCGGCGACATCATCGCCGCTAAATGCCAGGTCCCGCACCTATATCGATTCGAACTCATGGGGACGCCGGAAGACGTCAGCCGAGTACAACAAGGATTGGAAGAATTTTGGACACGACTGTCGCAAGAACAGAAGTAGCCGTCGAAAAGCACACCGTTCCCGGTGAGAAGCAGGCCATGCCGGCTGCCTACCAGGGCCTGGGCTACCACGAGCTCAATGCCATGCTGAACCTCTACGGCCCGAACGGTGAGATCCAGTTCGAGGCGGACCGCGAGGCGGCGCACCAGTACTTCCTGCAGCACGTCAACAACAACACCGTGTTCTTCCACGACCTCGAGGAAAAGCTCGACTACCTCGTGAAGAACGAGTACTACGAGCGGGAGACCCTCGACCAGTACACGATGAACTTCATCCGCGAGCTCTACAACCGCGCGTACAAGAAGAAGTTCCGCTTCGAGACCTTCCTCGGCGCCTTCAAGTTCTACACCTCCTACACACTGAAGACGTTCGACGGAAAACGCTTCCTGGAGCGCTACGAGGACCGCGTCTGCATGGTGGCCCTGCACCTGGCCCGCGGCGACGAGCAGCTCGCACTCCAGATGGTCGACGAGATCATCGAGGGCCGCTTCCAGCCGGCCACCCCGACCTTCCTCAACGCCGGCAAGCGCCAGCGCGGCGAGCTGGTCTCCTGCTTCCTGCTCCGCATCGAAGACAACATGGAGTCGATCGGCCGTTCCATCAACTCCGCCCTGCAGCTGTCCAAGCGCGGCGGCGGCGTGGCCTTCGCGCTGACCAACATCCGCGAGGTCGGCGCGCCGATCAAGCAGATCGAGAACCAGTCCTCCGGCGTTATCCCCGTGATGAAGCTCCTCGAGGACAGCTTCTCCTACGCCAACCAGCTCGGTGCCCGTCAGGGTGCCGGCGCGGTGTACCTGCACGCGCACCACCCGGACATCTACCGCTTCCTGGACACCAAGCGCGAGAATGCGGACGAGAAGATCCGTATCAAGACCCTTTCGCTCGGCGTCGTCATCCCGGACATCACCTTCGAGCTGGCCAAGAAGGACGAGGACATGTACCTGTTCTCGCCGTACGACGTCGAAAAGGTCTACGGCATGCCGTTCTCCGACGTCTCGGTCACCGAGAAGTACTACGAGATGGTGGACGATTCCCGGATCAAGAAGACCAAGATCAAGGCGCGCGAGTTCTTCCAGACCCTCGCCGAGATCCAGTTCGAATCCGGCTACCCGTACATCATGTTCGAGGACACCGTAAACCGGGAAAACCCGATCGACGGCAAGATCATCATGTCCAACCTGTGCTCCGAGATCCTCCAGGTCTCCCAGCCCACGACGTACCACGATGACCTGTCCTACGACCAGACCGGCAAGGACATCTCCTGCAACCTGGGCTCGCTGAACATCGCCAAGACGATGGACTCGCCGGACTTCGGCCTGACCATTGAGACGGCCATCCGCTCGCTCTCGGCCGTCTCGGACATGTCCAACATCACCTCGGTGCCTTCGATCGCCCGCGGCAACGACCAGAGTCACGCGATCGGCCTCGGCCAGATGAACCTGCACGGCTACCTGGCCCGCGAGCGCGTCCACTATGGTTCCGAAGAGGGCCTGGACTTCACCAACATCTACTTCTACTCGGTGGTGTTCCACGCGGTCCGCGCCTCCAACCGGCTGGCCATCCAGACTGGCCAGACCTTCGGCGGCTTCGAGAAGTCCAAGTACGCCTCGGGTGAGTTCTTCGACAAGTACACGGACCGGGAATGGGTCCCGCAGACCGCCAAGGTCGCGGAGCTGTTCCAGAACATCCACATTCCGACGCAGGATGACTGGCGCGAGCTGAAGGCCTCCGTCATGGAGCACGGCATCTACAACCAGAACCTGCAGGCCGTCCCGCCGACGGGCTCGATCTCCTACATCAACAATTCCACCTCCTCGATTCACCCGGTGGCGTCCAAGATCGAGATCCGCAAGGAAGGCAAGCTGGGCCGCGTGTACTACCCGGCGCCGTACCTGACGAACGACAACCTGGAGTACTACCAGGACGCGTACGAGATCGGCTACGAGAAGGTCATCGACACCTACGCCGCGGCCACGCAGCACGTGGACCAGGGCCTGTCCCTGACGCTGTTCTTCAAGGACACCGCCACCACGCGCGACATCAACAAGGCCCAGATCTACGCCTGGAAGAAGGGCATCAAGACCATCTACTACATCCGTCTCCGCCAGCTCGCGCTGGAAGGGACTGAGGTGGACGGCTGCGTCAGCTGCATGCTGTAACCGATATCGGTTGATTTTGCTTGAGTACGACGGCGGGCGTCCGCCCGCCGTCGTACGCTTTAACTAAAGAACTAACCCAACTTTTAGGGGATGACATGACCGAGAAGGTCAAGCTGCTTAGCCACGTTGAAGCCATTAACTGGAACCGCATCCAGGACGACAAGGACGTGGATGTCTGGAACCGCCTGGTCAACAACTTCTGGCTGCCGGAGAAGATCCCGCTGTCCAACGACGTCCAGTCGTGGGCGACGCTGACCCCGGACGAGCAGCAGCTCACCATGCGCGTGTTCACGGGCCTGACCCTTCTGGACACCATCCAGGGCACCGTCGGGGCCGTCTCACTGATTCCGGACGCGATCACCCCGCATGAAGAGGCTGTCTACACGAACATCGCCTTCATGGAGTCCGTGCACGCGAAGAGCTATTCCTCCATCTTCTCCACGCTGGCCTCCACCAAGGAGATCGACGAGGCCTTCCGCTGGTCCACCGAGAATGTGAACCTTCAGAAGAAGGCCCAGATCGTCATGGACTACTACCAGGGCGACGATCCCCTGAAGCGCAAGGTGGCCTCGACGCTGCTGGAGAGCTTCCTGTTCTACTCGGGCTTCTACCTGCCGATGTACTGGTCCTCACGGGCCAAGCTGACGAACACGGCCGACCTGATCCGCCTGATCATCCGCGATGAAGCCGTGCACGGCTACTACATCGGCTACAAGTTCCAGAAGGGCCTCGAAGGCCTGTCCGAGGAGCGCAAGCAGGAAATCAAGGACTACACCTTCGAACTGCTCTTCGAGCTGTACGAGAACGAAGTCCAGTACACCCACGACCTCTACGACTCCGTCGGCCTCGCCGAGGACGTCAAGAAGTTCCTGCACTACAACGCCAACAAGGCCCTCATGAACCTCGGCTACGAGGCCATGTTCCCGGCCTCCGTCACCGACGTGAACCCGGCGATCCTCTCGGCCCTCTCGCCGAACGCGGACGAGAACCACGACTTCTTCTCGGGGTCAGGTTCGTCGTACGTGATTGGCAAGGCTGTCAACACTGAGGATGACGACTGGGACTTCTAGTTCTCTTGTGAGGTCGGAAGCTAGTTGGCGGTTTGAACACTAGTTGTGAGTTGCCAAGATAGTTGGCACAAGTGACAAGTTAGTTGGCAAGTGACAATTAACATGGCTTCGGTGACAAGTTAGTTGGCAGTCGTGAGGACGCAGGCTGGTGGGCAGCTCCGTCCTATTTGGCGGAATGGCTAGCCACTGAAGATCGCCAGCGAACTTGATCATTTACAAGTCGACTAGACCTGTTGGCGTACGTGGGCCTCTGGTGGAGACCGGAAATGCGCGGTCGGAATCTGGCTGGCGGTTGGGCATAGGCCGTCTTCTAGCCCAGCAAGGCCGCCAGCGGCCGAGCTCACCGATTTGACGGTGTTTGACTTTGTCCCAACCACAGTGCCCCTGCGCGGAGATGCGTGCGGGGGCGCTGCATTGGTGAATTATTGGGCTCGATTATTTGGGGGAAGTATGAACGCGAGCCAGTCCTCGCTCATCGGGTTTGCAGTCCTGAGGGCTAATTACGATGCACAGGCACCAAGCTATGTCGACAACTTTCGTAGCTTTGCGCTGGACATCCTTTGCCAGAATCAGTCTGGGATAACCTGCACAAGCCTGGCTCAGATTCTTAGATCTCGGTTCGGTCTCACCACTCCGGATTTGGTAGTTGAGAAGATCCTCAAGCGCGCAGTTCGCGATGGCGACGCATGCCGAGATGGGGAGATGTATCGGAGCACGGACAAAGGTCAAAAAACCGCGCCCGGCGTCACCGCGTCTATTGCCCGCTACGAGCGCCAGCAGAACGAGCTCGTAACCAAATACACAGACTTCATCAATGAGAAATACGCCGAACATAGCAAGGATCTGAGCCTTGATCCAGCGGGGGAGCTCGCCCGGTACCTCGAGTACCACGCGGTCCCCTTGCTTTCTCAGTCTCTGACGGGACGTAAGGCCGCAGGCGCGTCCGGGAGTCGTGCATCGGAGTACGTCATTTCGAAGTTCATCGCGCACTTGGCCGACGTAGATCAGACGGGCTTCGGATACGTTGAAGATGCTGTCAAGGGGGCGATACTTGCCTCTGTCGTAACGCTAGATACTTCGACGTTTGCCAAGTCCCTGAAGGGCCTTTCGATCTATCTGGACACCCCTGTCCTCATAAATGCACTCGGCTATTCGGGTGCGGCGCAACAACAGGCGACCCTTCAGATGATCAAGCTCGCCCAAGCCCTCGGTGCTTCAACTTTCTGTTTCGACCACTCCTTGAAAGAGCTCGATGGCGTACTGGCCAGTGCCGAAGGGGTAGTGCGAGCGGGTGGACGCAGACGCGAGGGACTTCGTCCCATTGATCTGCACTTTCAGGAATCGGGTACATCGCCATCCGACATCGCCCTCGCGCGGGATCGCGTTTCCATGGCTCTGGCAGAACTCGAAATCGAGAGACGCCCGAAACCGGATGGGTACAAGGAGTACGGACTCGATGAAGTGCGATTGGAGGAGCTTATTCAAAGTCACATCCACTATCGATCGGATGGGACGAGGAAGTACGACGTGGACAGCCTCTCGGCCATCCATCGCCTTCGTCGGGGCAGCTCGCCAAGGCAGTTTGAGAAGTGTGGCTACGTCCTAATCACGGATAACGAGGGTCTAGTACGTGCGGTTGAGAAATTGGACCAGGAGAATCACGAGTGGCCCCTTGCAATGACAGATGGGGCGCTTGCGGCCATTCTGTGGGTTAGGAGCCCAACAGTGGGCGCGGACCTGCCCCGAAAGCAAATCCTGGCCACTGCATACGCCGGCATGCAGCCGGATAGCCATCTTTGGGCTAAGTACCTCGAAGAGGTAGCCAAATTGGAATCGCGCGGCGTCGTGAATGCTGACGACGCAGTAATTCTTCGGGCTACGACGGTCGGCCGCACAGCCCTCATGGAAGAGACGCTCGGCGACGAAGAGCATCTATCAGCGGATTCGGCTGTCGAGGTTCTCGGACGGATCAAGAACGACATAGAGCGGCCTTGGCTTCAAAAGATGGTTCAGGTCAACAAAACGCAGAAGGATCTTGCTTATTCGGCGGACGTGGCAGCGCAAACGTGGCTGGACCAATCCGATGCATTGGACAAGACGACTGCGGAACGGGATGCGGCGCAGCGGCAAGCGGAAGTCACTAGTGCCGAACTGCTGAAACGAAACCAAGAGTCGTTAGAACGCGATGCCGTGCTTCGTGCGGGCGCGGAAGCTACGGCTAGGAGGACTATCAACACGGTGCTTCTTCTCCTTCTCGTTCCGTCGGCAGCTATAGCGATACTGAAATTTCTCAACCCGCCGTGGATGAGCCAGGCGCCGGACTGGTTTGGTTTTGTAGCTGCGATTTTTGGCGTCCTTCTCGTCGTCGTCGCAACTACACGGCATTTTGCCAAAGGCACAGTGCGGGAGTGGTTAGCGCCTTTGGAGGGTCGAATAAGCACCCTGATCGAACGGCGCCGCCGTAGGCTGGCCGCACTTCCAAGCGCGCCGCCACACGAGACAGCCGAAAGCATTGCTACATCATGATCGTCGGTGTTTGGCGTCTTCAGGTGGCCGTGAACAGCCTGAAGCGGCGCCGTATTGGAAAGCCCGCGCTTCCTCAATGAAGTCGGGGTTTGCGGTTCTGGGCCTCGGCCGCCTGATCACCGGGAAGTACCTTCTCAGGGCCAATCTGGGATCAGGCTGTCCGCTAGAAGATCTGAATCTGGCCGGACGATGGGTTGCGATCCAGCTCAAGCGACTTGATGGGATGGACATCGTGCTCTGGCAGCGCGCTGAGACGACTGCCTGACGTCTCATGCATGCCCGCGAGGCTGCCGAATCGGCCGTGGAATACCGTCTAAACTCAAACGGTGATAACAGGCGAAATCAAATCTCAGGTAGACAAGGTCTGGAACGCGTTCTGGACCGGCGGCATCTCCAACCCCTTGGAAGTGATCGAACAGATCACCTATCTGCTCTTCCTGAAGCGCCTAGATGAGAACCAGACCCGAGCGGAGAATAAGGCCAACCGCACCGGCACGCCGGTCGAAAATCCGGTCTTTCCCTCAGGGCTGGATGATAGGGGCCGCTCGTACCAGGACTTCCGCTGGAGCAAGTTCAAGAACTTCTCCCGCGACGAGATGTACACCGTCTTCGCCGAGCACATCTTCCCTTTTCTGCGCACCGGGCTGGCCCAGCTGGCCAACGGCGAGGAATCCTCCTACGCCCAGCACATGAAGGACGCCCGTTTCACTATCCCCAACGCCGGGCTGCTGGAAAAAGTCGTCGACATCATCGATGAGATCCCCATGGACGAGCGCGACACCAAGGGCGACCTCTACGAATACATGCTCGGCAAGATCGCCTCCGCCGGCACCAACGGACAATTCCGCACGCCCCGCCACATCATTGACCTGATGGTGAAAATGACGGTGCCCCAGCCGCTTGAGGCCATCTGCGACCCTGCCGCCGGTACCGCCGGGTTCCTCGTCCAGGCCGGCGAATACCTCCGTCAGCACAACCCCAACCTGCTGACCACTCCCGAGCAGAGCCGGTTCTTCCACCACAGCCAGTTCCACGGGTACGACTTCGACAGCACCATGCTGCGCATCGGTTCCATGAACATGCTCCTGCACGGAGTGGAAAACCCCGACATCACCTACCGGGACTCCCTGGCCGACCTGCACGCCGCTGAGGAAGAAAAATACGACGTTATCCTCGCCAACCCGCCGTTCGCCGGCAGCCTTGACTACGAGAACGTCGCCAAGGACCTGCTCTCCTTGGTCAAAACCAAAAAGACCGAGCTGCTCTTCCTGGCCCTCTTCCTTCGGCTGCTCAAGCCCGGCGGCCGCGCTGCGGTTATTGTGCCCGACGGCGTGATGTTCGGCTCGTCTGCGGCCCACAAGGCGCTGCGGAAAATGCTTGTCGAGAACCACAAGCTCGACGGCGTGGTCAAACTCCCCTCCGGTGTCTTCAAACCCTACGCGGGCGTCTCCACAGCGATCCTGTTCTTCACCAAGACCAACTCCGGCGGCACCGACAACGTCTGGTTTTACGATGTGACCTCGGACGGCTTCAGCCTCGACGACAAGCGCACCGCGCTGGAAACATCAGACCTCGACGACGTTCTGGCCCGCTGGCAGGAGCGGGCCACGACGGAGGCAAACCGGGCACGCACTGACCGATCTTTCCTCGTCCCCAAGGATGAGATCGCCGACAATGGTTACGATCTCTCGCTCAACAGGTACAAAGAAGTTGAGCACGATGAGATCGACCACAAGGAACCGGCAGAGATCATCGCAGACATTGCGGCTCTGGAAGCGGAAATCGCAGAGGGTTTGGCGGATTTGAAGGACCTTCTGAAATGATCGTCATGGATCTACCGGCGCCCTTACTCGAAACAAAAATCGTGACGCTCGGGGAGGTGGCCTCACCGACCTCACTGAAGGCTGGTGCGGAAAGTGACTTGCCTGTATACGCGGTGACCAAGCATCGAGGCTTTGTCCCAAGCGCCGACTACTTTAGCAAGCAGGTGTTTAGCCGCGATACCTCTGGATACAAACTCGTACGCAAAGGTGAATTTGCCTACGCCACAATTCACCTTGATGAAGGTTCGATTGGTACAGCTCCCGAGGACTCGCTCGTGAGTCCTATGTACACGTCCTTTGCCATCAACGAGTCGATGGTGGATGCCGCCTACCTGTTCCGTTACCTAAAGAGCCCGAGAGCCATGGCGATCTACCCACAGCTCGGGAAGGGTTCCGCAGAACGCAGGAAATCCATTCCGTTCACGAGGCTCAGTGAGCTCCCCGTTCCACTTCCATCCTTGAATGAGCAGCGTCGGATTGCAGCCATCCTGGGCAAGGCGGACGAGCTCCGAGCAAAACGACAACAGGCTCTCGCCCACCTCGAAACTCTCGCCCAGTCCCTATTCCACTCTATGTTTGGTGATCCGGATCCAGAAAAGGACGGACAGCCGCTCAGGTCGCTGGTCTCCCCAGGCGACAGTATCAACTATGGAGTCGTCCAACCTGGCACAGATGTCTCCGGTGGCAAACCGCTCATTCGAGTTAGTGACCTAGCCATGGGTGGCGTGCGGATGACACATCTCAAGGCCATCGCCCCAGAAATCGAGGCACAACATAGGCGCTCACGGCTAAAAGGGACAGAGATCCTTCTCAGCTGCGTGGGAACGATCGGCGAGATTGCCATAGCAAATTCGGATGTTGTCGGCTTCAATATTGCACGGGCTGTCGCCCGCGTCCCCATTGATCGCCCGAGTCTCCGCGTCTATCTTGCCGAGTACCTGCGGACAACTCGCGTAAAGCGATATTTTACGAAAGAACTGCGGACCGTTAGCCAACCAACGCTGAACATCAAGCAATTGGGCGACACACTTGTGATCGTTCCACCAGAAGATCAACAAGATCTATTTGCCGGGAGGCTTTCCGCAATACAGCGACTCAGGGACCACCACCGGTGCCAGCTCGATGAATTGGACGTTCTGTTCGCTTCGCTCCAGAACCGGGCCTTCAAGGCGGAGCTCTGATGAGCGAGACGGTTTCCCCCACGACGGACTCTGAGGTGCCGATCTGGCCGATCTTTGTGACCCACGTGCTTCGGGTGCTGTCCTCCGGCGATACTCTGCACCGTCGCGACATCGTCAGCCGCGCCATTGATTCCGCGGGACTCTCGGCGGCAGCGCGCTCCGAGACGCTGAACACCGGTGGCCTTCGATCCGAGCAAAGGTTGGGCTGGGCCATCAGCAATCTCCTCAAGGCCGGATGGATCGAGCGGCCGGTCCGGGCCAATTACCGCATCACTGTGGCGGGGCGGGAGTGGTTTTCCAGCCACCCGGACGGGATCAGTGACTTTTCCACGGCACGGATGCTGTTTGCGCCCTTCTGGCCACAGTCCGATGCCCGACGAGCGACGCTGTCCGTCGTCGATGAGACTCTCGTGGAGGATGTTGACCCGATCGAGCAGATCGAATCCGGGATCAACCGCATCCACTCTGACGTCGGCGAAGCGCTCCTCACACGTCTCCGGGAGAGCCACCCTGACTTCTTCGAGCAAGCTGTTGTCGATCTGCTCCTCAAGATGGGCTACGGCGGAGCTGAGCAGCGGGGAAAACGTATCGGCGGCAGCAATGACGGCGGCGTCGACGGGGTCATCGATCAGGACGCGCTGGGCCTGGACCGCATCTACGTGCAGGCCAAGCGGTACGCCGATGGCAATACCGTGGGCCGTGAAGCCATTCAAGCCTTCGTCGGCGCATTGCACGGTGTCGGCGCCTCGCGCGGCGTCTTCATCACCACCAGCGCCTTCACCTCCGGCGCACGTGACTATGTGAAAGCAGTCCCGTCGCGCGTCATCCTGATCGACGGTGCCCGGCTTGTGGGCCTGATGATTAAGTACCGGGTGGGAGTCCAGGTGAAGCAGAGTTACGACATTGTCGAGCTCGACGAGGACTTCTTTGAGTAGCTGCAGCCGATAGAACCAACCCGCATCGCCGGAGGTTTGAGCTGAAACCAGTGTTGCCCGGCCTCGTGCAGGTCAACATCATCTAGGCTCCATGGAGAAGATCAACAGAGGAGTGGCATTGGGGGATGTGAACAGCAACTTCGACGTATTGCAGGCGGAGTGGCCAGAAATTGCGAAGGAGGCGCGGCTGGCCGAGCTGTATGCCCGGCGTGACCCGCGCTCCTCCTTGCTTTATGCACGGCGGTCCATCGAAGCGCTGCTGGCCTGGCTTTACGACGCCGACGACTCACTGACGTTGCCTTACAAGAGCGATCTCAACGGCCTGATGTCGGAACCGACGTTCAAGCGGCTCGCGAGCGAGACGATCGTCAGCAAGTTTCACCTCATCCGCAAGGTCGCGAACAGCGCCATCCACACCAACGCCGCAATCACTGTCCAACATTCCGAGCAGACCATTCGAGAACTCTTCCACGTCTGCATCTGGCTGGCGCTTCGCTACACCCGGGATCCAGCCCACCGCCCGGCCTCCACGCTCGCGTTCAACGGACAGTTCCTCAGCCCGACGCCGAAGCCGGGCGTTCCGGCGCCTGCCGAGAAGCCCCGAACCGCGGACCAGACGGCCAAACTCGCCGAAGAACTGGCCACCAAGGATGCGGCGCTGGCCGCTCAAAAGCAGGACAACGAGCAGCTTCAGGCCCAGCTTGTGGCCCTGCGTGCCGAGATCGCCCGGGCGAAGGAAGAAAACAAGAAGCTCCCGGACAGCCACGACTACTCAGAAGCCGAAACCCGGGTCTACATCGACCTCTATTTGGGCGAATCAGGATGGGCGCTGGATGAGGCCGAATACCGCGAATTCGAAGTCCACCACATGCCCACCCACGCCGGCCCCACCACGGGAACCGGGTTCGTGGACTACGTCCTTTGGGGATCCGACGGCAAGCCCCTCGCCGTCGTCGAAGCCAAACGATCAGCCAAGTCACCCTACGAGGGGCAGCAGCAGGCCAAGCTCTACGCCGACGCCCTGGAGACGGAGAAGGGCCAACGCCCGGTCATCTACTACAGCAACGGCTACGAGCACTGGATCTGGGACGACGCCTCCGGCTATCCGCCCCGTCCCGTTCAGGGCTTCCACACCCGGGACCAGCTCCAGCTCATGGTGGACCGCCGCACCACCCGGAAACCCCTCGCCACTGCGGCCATCAATACCGAGATCGCGGGCCGCGCCTACCAGCAGGCCGCCATCCGGGCGGTCACCGATGCCCTGGAAGCCGACAAGGAGCGTAAGGCGCTGCTCGTCATGGCGACCGGTTCCGGCAAGACGCGCACCGTCGTCGCGCTCTCCAGCCTGCTGATGCAGGCGAACTGGGCGAAACGCGTACTCTTCCTGGCCGACCGGGTCGCCCTGGTGGATCAGGCCGCCCGGGCCTTCAAGACCAATCTCCCCGGATCATCACCCGTAATTCTGGGGCGGGACGTGGAGGCTGACAGCCGCATTCATATCGCCACCTATCCGACGATGATGAACCTGATCAACGAACGGACCGACGACGGCACGGTCCTGAAGCAGCGGTTCGGGATCGGCCACTATGACCTGATCGTCATCGATGAGGCCCACCGTTCCGTGTACCAGAAGTACCGGGCCATCTTTGAGTACTTTGATGCGTATCTGGTGGGCTTGACGGCCACCCCGCAGTCCGAAGTGGACCGCAACACCTATTCCCTGTTCGACATCGAGGACCATGTCCCCACGTTCGCTTACGAGCTGACGCAGGCGATCTCCGACGGCTACCTCGTACCGCCCCGGACCGTGTCCATTCCGTTGAAGTTCCCCGTCGACGGAATCCGATACGAGGAACTCTCGGAGGAGGAAAAGGAGGAGTGGGACTCCGCTGAATGGGATGAGGACGGCGAGATCCCCGACGCAGTGGATCCGGCCATCCTGAACACCTGGCTGTTCAACGCCGACACCGTGGACAAGGCACTCGAGGTGCTGATGACCCGCGGGCACAAGGTCGCCGGGGGAGACCGGCTCGGAAAGACGATTATCTTTGCCAAGAACCAGAAGCATGCCGAATTCATCGCAGAACGGTTCAACACCAACTACCCCCAGTACGGGGGCACCTTCGCGAAGATCATCACGCACAGCGTCAACTACGTCTCCACCCTGATCGACGCCTTCGCCCGCAGCGAAGACAGTCCACACATCGCCGTGTCCGTGGACATGCTGGACACCGGAATCGACGTGCCCGAAGTGGTCAACCTGCTCTTCTTCAAGGTGGTGCGCTCGAAGACAAAGTTCTGGCAGATGGTGGGCCGCGGCACCCGGCTCAGACCGGAGCTGTACGGACCGGGCGAGGACAAGCAGGACTTCTTCATCTTTGACGTCTGCCAGAACATTGAATACTTCAACGCCGAGCTGCCCGGTTCCGAGGGGTCCCTGGGACAGTCCCTGGCGCACCGCAGCTTCGCCGTCCGGGCACAGCTGCTGGCCGAAGCCCGCGCTGCCGGGCTCGACGGCGACTTCATGCCGGCTCTTCAGGCGGGCCTAGTGGGGCAAGTAATGGGGCTGCCCCGGGAGAACTTCCTGGTGCGCCCGCAGTTGGAGTGGGTGGAGAAGTTCGCCAAAGCCGAGTCGTGGGGCACCCTTGGCAACCAGGATCTGACGGACCTGCAGACAAGGCTGGCACCCTTGGCGACGCTGGCTTCCGCCGCTGACACTGAGGAGGCCAAACGCTTCGACCTGCTGATGTACCAGGCACAGCTGGCCTCACTGACCTCTGCGGCCGCCGTCGAGCCGTACCGCAAGAAGATTGTCGAGATTGCGTCCGCGCTGCAGGATCAGCCGAACATCCCCGCCATCGCGGCACAGATGAACCTGATCCAGGCGATTCTGGAGGGCGAGGAGTGGGGCCAGGTCTCGCCGCAGTGGCTTGAGCTGATCCGCGTGCGCCTCCGGGGGCTGGTGCACCTGATCGAGAAGAAGCGCCGGAAGGTGGTCTACTTGAACTTCGAAGACACTCTCGGCGAGATCGTGGAAGGTGAGCTGAAGGGGACCGTGACCGGGTCGATAGATCTGGCCCGGTACCGCGAGAAGGCCCGACTGTATTTGCAGGGCTTCCTGGACCACATGGCCATCCATCGCCTCCGCCGCGGGCTGCCCCTGACCGAGACGGACCTTGCTGAACTCCAGCGCATGCTGATTGAAAGTGGCGCGGGATCACCCGAGGAACTTGAAGCGGCCACTGAGCAGGCCAAGGGTCTCGGACTGTTTGTCCGTTCTCTGGTGGGTATGGACCGCCAGGCTGCGTTGGATTCCCTGTCCGGGTTCCTGGGGGACAAGACCCTCAAAGCCAACCAGATGCACTTCGTTGACATGATCGTCCAGCAGCTCACCAAGAACGGCGTCGTGGACGTCGGGGCGCTGTACGAGTCTCCCTACAGCGATGCCGCCCCCGCCGGGCCGGAGAGTCTGTTCCCTGAGGCAGATGTGGATTTGCTGACCGAGGCGTTGAACCGGGTGCGTGCCTCGGCGATGGCGGGCTAGCAGCGCTGTGGAGCACGTTCTCCCCGACCATGATCGATGGACCACCCCACTGCCTAATCAAGGCTATGACGTACAGGCTGGGCATACCGCAACCAGACGTCAGGGAAGTGTTGCAAATTTATTTCGGTGGGACCGTCAGCTTTTGGTCCTTCAGCACTAGGAGCTATGTTGTAACGTCCCCAGTCGACGTATGCGCTGTTATCGGGGTTTTGCGGCAGCGCCCCGAAGGAGACACGGAATGCTGCACCGGAGCGGTGTCACCCGGCATGCGACCATTGCGGCCGGGGGCCACACAAAACGGAGCTTCAAAAGGAGAAGTTGATTGAGCAATTTTCCAATGCTTGCAAAGGTCGAGCCTGAGGCAGAGCTTTACCTCCTGACTGCTAAGTGCATCAACGCGTGGGGTATGGCATTGCTTGCTATACCGGGTCTGCAGTACAAGCAGCGTCAGGCGATCGTCAACTGCACGGAGTCCCTGCACAGGTTGGCGAGGAAGAGGGCCCAGGTAGTGAAAGCCGTCGGGGCCTGGGAGCAACCGAACGTCTCTCCAACTGAAGAGGCCCAGCACATGATTTATGACCTTTACGAAAGCTATTTTCAGTCGACGTATAAGAACGTGTCTCAGGTTGCCCAAGTTGTTGGTCTCTTCCCTCGGGTGTTCGGGAACGTGCCAGTACGCAGCATGAAGAAGTTCCTCGAGTTTTGCTCAAGGCTCGATGCGGAATGTGAAGACCCTTGCCGTGTCTTGGAAAAAGCAAGGCTGTATAGGACACTCCTGGACCACCCGGCAGGAGCCCAGGTCTCAAACTGGATGACGTTCCGTACGACGGATGACAGAGGGATCGTAGTTTTTCACCATGGAAAAGCGAGTCAGCAGGGTAACTTCCCGGAGGGAGCAGAAGCGCCCCCGAGCGGATTCCCGCCGGTTGCTGACTGGTACTTCGATCCCCCTTTTGTCCCCCATGTGGATGCGGCTCTCGCAAATCTAACCGCCCTTTTATTCTCCAGAATCCAGAAATTTGAGCTAGAACTAGCGCAATAGGCTGTCGTTTCGTTAGCAAGCTCATCCTCGAACACAGCCACATCGCGTACACGCGGAACGACGACCTGCCCAAGCTCTAGAAGAAGTTGTACCTTCTGCTCGCCTCAATGCCGAGCAGTCAAGCCAGCCAGCGAGTCCTTAGCCCCTCACCACCCAGAAAATGAGCAGGAGCATCATGTCGCGAACGGCTCGTTAGACCCCCGTTTGGGCACTGGCTGAGTCATTCTCCTGATCGGGGGAGTTCCTGGCCCACCAAGCTTCGACTACATCTACGAACTTGTTGTCTCCGGCAGTGAGCTCTGCTTCGGGTCGCAAACCCGCCCCTAACGATTCATGAACTTGTTCAACGTGTTCCCTTATCCGTTTCAGCACGCGATACGTGGCTAAAGGGCTGATGTCTGCACGTGTGGGCATGAATGATTCACGAACCAGCATCTGAGTCTTCTTGGAGAATTTCGTCTCATCACCAAAGAAATATGCGGAACCTGAGTAACCAAGGGCCTCCTCTTCGGGCTTAATGGAGCTGGTGTCGAACTGGCTGTAGAGCTTCCGAGCGAGGGCTGTCCGACGGGCTTCGGTAGTTGGGATGCCGTATCCATGCGTGTATAGGTCACGAAGCTTCCGTAGAGTACCGAAACCGTTACTTTCGATTTTCAATGGCCGCAAAGCAACGGACTCGAAGAAATGGCCTTCCCACTCCCTGAACCAAAGCTGGCCCTTCGGAAAGACCCAATGGTCGGGATTCTTGAATTGGCTAGCCGCCATTCGGGCGAACATGACCTCACTAAGGGAGATTGCCCGAGTCACGGCCATGAGGCCAGCATGCGAGGCTACGTTCCACGGGTTGATGCCTAAGGCCTTTTCAGCGTCCCACACAGCGTCCCCGCCGTTATAGTCTTCGCTACCGCGCTCGGACAACAATCGTTCGTATTCGGCGGTGAACTGTGCCTCTGTGACGGTCACAAGATACTTGTGCATAGCAAAGATTCTGTCTAGTTCTTCATTGAAGTCATGAAGATGGATGTGCCAGGAAGTTCTATCAGTAAGAAGATTTAAATATTGCATCCAGCTATTATTGCCTCGTCTGGCTCTAGTTGCTCATGGAATGGATCTTCTCGCGCGCAATGTCACTGCGGAGAGCCTAAACACTGACCCGCACCAAGCGGCAAGGAGCGCCGGCAGAAACTGAGGGACGAGGCAACCATTAGCTTTGGGTTACGAGACTCGCCGCCAATGCGGGTGCTGGCTGTCTCCGGCCTTATCGAGCACGAACGCGACGCTCTGCTCGGCACGAGTTACTCCGACGTATAGCTTCGCCGCAGCGAGCTCTTCGAGCGGCGTTCCCCTCTGGAGCAGCTTTTGCATCTTGTCTGTAGGAAAGATCAAAACTCGTTTACGTGTGAGGCCCTTCGCAGTGCCGAAGTTCATGAACGTCAAGTGGTCGTGGCTTTTCCAGGAACTGACATCCCAGCGCAGATTCTGGGCGCAAACCCTTCGATGTACGCTTCGACGTCTTCGGTTCGGACGAGAAACACGCCGTCATGACCCGTCGCGGTCGCATTCAATGACACTGTTCTCGGAAACGCCCAGATGCTGCCGAAAAGCGAGTCGGCGAACGCGGCGATTTCAGGCCGGCACCGCCACGTTTCCGACCGGTGAGTGATGACCAATCTGCCGGCTGCCTCCTGGCTACGGAACCAGTTCCACACCTGCATGTTTTTGTACTGCTTGTGCTTCCGTTCCGACGGGCTGGTCGCGATGACCGCCTGTCGTATGTCTCCGACCATTGTCAACGGAACGGTGGAACGCAGAAGTCCGGGATACGTTCGACCTCCTTGCCGCCTATAGGGACCGCGGCTGACACCTCGCCCTGAAGATTATGGGATGCCGCACATGGGGCCGTCGGTTTGGGAAGCGAAGACGTGGTCAAGCATCGACGCACTAGGCTTGCATTAACCCTGATGGGACACGTATGAAAAAGCGTGTACCTAGTACACGAATGCCGCACCCGGTGCTGCGCGACGGCGTCGGGTCCTGACAGTCCTGACGGACTCACGCTCCGCCCTGGACCCGCTGGCCCGCTGCAACCCGCGAAATGGGTGTCAATGAAGTTATCAACGCCCGGATGGTCGCGGGTGTCCGCGAAGACGCGAAGGTCGCGGTGGCGGCCTTCGCCGACACTGCCGGGAAAACTGCAGCGGCAGCCGGACTATCCGGCACTAGCCGTGCCAGAATCTGGGGGGATTAACCAGCCAGGGGATAGTCATGGATCGCTGACGTCGCCAGGTTCTCTGTAGACTGGCCGGTGTTTTTGGGCTGCAACTGAAGATTTTGGGGCACGGAACCGAATTGGCGGCCGTCCTGGTCAAACGCGGGCCTCCGAAACGAGCGGCAAGAACGGCCTCACTTTGACGATGACCCGAGGCCATTTCGTGTACCTCTCGGCCCAGAACCAGGGCGCGAAAGGAACCATCACCCGCCGGTTCACCGTCGACGGGGTAGTCGTGTCCACGAAAACCCCCAGCGGCGCGTACGCAATCGCCAGCTGTGATGGCAACGCGCGCTAGAAGCGGGTGAGAGCGTTCATGGTCTCCACCCAAGAGGTTCAAGCAAGGACAACCGCCTCGGCAGCAAGTCGCATCCGAGCGAGAGATGTGTTTCTGCGCGGCTACCACGATGAGTTTCGCATCGAACCGATGGGTCGAGGGCCCAGGAATGGGGCGGACGTGCTCAAGGATCTGCGGCGCTTTCGTATGGGCGTCGAGTACCCGGTCACTGACCGGACCGATGTCTGGATCTCCGACTACGACGAAAGCAGCCAGCAGCACCTTTCCGGTGTCCGGGTCGCCGGCGGTGTCGTGGTCGTAATGACGGATGAAAGGGACTGATAACGGCCCGGCGGAGAGATTCGAGCAGGGGGCCGCGCACATGGCGTGAAAGGCCCGGCTGCCGGGCATGTATTCTCGTACTAAATAATGAATTGGGGGACTAATTGCCAACTGTCTATTCCGTCATGTCTACATGGAAAATGCTCGATTCCCAGCCAAACAAGGGCCGGGTGAACCCCCGAAAAATCATTGCCGCCGCAGGAATTGTGGGTGCGCTGATCTTCAGTTCCGCATGCTCGGCTTCCGTGGCTGCGTCCCCGGACAGCACTTCAAGCCCCTCTGAAAGCGCATCAGCAACGCCGACCCCGTCAACGACACCCACTTCTTTGGCGCGGGGCGTTGTCGCCAAAGGCGTAGCCAACGACGGCATCGGCGATTATCTTCAGACGAGCATCACCGATGGTGACCCCGCGATGCAGTACGACCCCACGATCGTCGATGACGCCGCCAAGGCGCACTTCTCGGAGGCCGAACTCACCGAAGCCCAGAGGATGATCGTCAGGTTCATTGCCGAGGAGGCTATCGACTCCACCCTCAACGGCGGAACCGACATTGACGGCTGGTGGGCCGCCCACAAGGATCAGATTCACCCGATTAATCATGAGCCCATGCTCAATGACATGAAAGCGGGGAAGGTCATCCTCTCGACCGAGGCCTGGATGGCAAAACGGGCCGCGTCCTACGACCACGGAGCCAATACTTCCCGTGTCAAGACACGGGACATCACCCCATTGAAACTCGCCTATGTGGAGGGCGACGGAGGAGTCCAGGCTGTGTATCTCGACACGTCTGCATCCTACGAAATGCCCGTCACTTACGACGAACTCGGAAAGAAGGTCCAATCCACAACAGCGGAAATCTCCTTTACTGCCGCCAAAGACCCTGCTGACGGTAAATGGAAAATTGCCGGTTACTACACGGACTACAACACGACCGAATTCTTCAACGAATAGCACTCCGGCAGAGGCTTCTGGCGGCGGCCCAAGCTCACAGAACTCACACCGGCTCACAGAGATAACACTCATCGAGGCCGACGAACGTCCTGAGCAGGGCCCGGGGTGTGTAGGCTCCTGCTTGAGACGTTCAACCAGAGGAGTCAAAGTGAGCCAGAGCCACCAAGGCGATGAGTGGGTCAACAAGGATGTCCGAATTCCAGAGGGAGCGTATCTGGCGACATCGCATGAGACTCCTGGCGCGGATCGTGCACTCCTTTTTGACCGTGAATCCGGCAATAACTTGGGTCCGGCAGAGCTAAGAGATCCTGAGCAACTGCAACTAACAGATGAGGAAAAAGAGCGGCTCATAATCACCGGCCTGGCGGTGGGCGCTGCAGTAGGCTCTGCGGTGACTTTTGTTATTGCCAAGGGCCCAGAGATCAAGCGCGGATGGAATGAAAAGTTGTTGCCTGCTGCGAAGGCGAAGTTGAGCGCAATTAGAAATCGCAGGGCCGGCAGCACGGCGGCTGGAACGGAAGATGAGCCGACCGGTGGAACCGGCCCAGACGCCACCGCCAAACCACACCTGACTTTGGTGGACCCCGAAGCTGACAAGTCATCTCCGGGATCCGTAGCACCTGCAGCTTGAGGGACGGATCGGAGGGCCGGCGAGACGCCGGGAAGCGGACTCCGGGCGTCCGCACACATGGTGGGGCATGGAAACCACTGCCGCCGTCTCTACCAATATCGAAGCCGTCTCCGACCTTGTCCTGAAGCCCCAACTAGTCGATGTCCAACGTGACGGTCCTGGGGTGCGCCGCCGATGGGGCAGGTACGAAAATGCGTGTACTCCAATTCTGCCTTGGTCAGCTTTTGGAGTTTCCGCACCCTCCTCTCCTTCCTGGAAGACAGGGATTTCCTCGACCCCCGACGTGGAGGCGCGGACACCGACTCCGAGCAGGAAGTGCCGCTCGTACTGATCGTCAGGGTCGGCCGAAGGCTTGGCTGCGTTGGCCAATCCGGTGCTGTGGGGCAGCGACGGTCGTGTCGACGGCCTTCCAGAGCCCGCGGAGCCGGGCGAGTCGCCTGTCCGCTGGCCTTCTTGTTGCGCTCGGACGAAGCGATCGTCTCGCCATTGCCGGCCTTGAGCCGCGTTGCCCGTTACTGCCCCAGCATCGGCCAATGCAGAGGGAACATTGCGGGGCGGCCCGGCTTTCTTGGATGTTGGGATCATCTGCCGAACGCGGCAGTGCCCTGTGGAACCATACGATTACAAGCGGGTCTAGGGTCTGAGATGACTATTTGATGGAACTGCGTGAGAGGCCGCCTGAAGGGTCGCCGGGTGCGACACCCGTCAATTCCGAGATCACGTCTACCTGCTGCGGTGCGGTGCCAGCGGGAATGGGAATCTGAATGTCGTACTGCCCCTTCTCATCCACGGTGACGACTACCGGCGCGGTGAGCTTAACCTGCTCCCCGACTTGGTGGTACATGCCGGTTGAGTCCTGAGACGGCATGGCCATGAGCTGCGCGACGTAGACCGTGGCAATGGCACCGGGCTTCATTGTTCCGCCAGTGACTCTCATGCTGTCACCGGCCTTGGTTCCCATGGGGTCCGCATAGGCCAGCGCGTCGAATTCGTAGGGCATGGTGTACTGAGCGGCAGCGCTCGTCTCTGCCGTGTTGGTCGGTGCGGCTGTGGCCGAAGCGGACGCTGGAGCTGCGGGAGCCTCAACCGCCTTCACCGAAGTCGCTGCACAGCCCGTAGTCAGCAGGAGCGATGCCACCCCGGCGACCAGAAGCGACTTCTTGAATACGGTTGTCATGATTTCCTTGTTCTGCACTGCGTTCCCCCAAAATTGTGGCCGCGGTGCGGCGTTGAACTGATCCCGCCGGATGATACCGGCGGGCCTTGTGGCGATTCCCCTGGACCTAGAGGGAATTCTTCTTGCTCACGGCGCGGACGAGCGAGGCGCGGGCAGGGCGGACGAACCAGACCAGGGCCGCTGCCAGCAGTGCCCCGCCGATGCTGAAGAGCAGCGGGGCCGGGTTGAACGCTTCGGTACTGGAAGTCTGCGCGGCCGAAACCGTGACCGACTCAGGGGCGGCCGCTGCATCTGTCGCAACAGGTGTCGGCGCCGGGCTGGGCGTTGTTTCGGCAACAGGAGCCTCGGCGGCTGGCAAATCGGAGGCTGCCGCTGGTGCCGGGGCGGCCTCCGCGGGCACTTCGGCTGGAACGGCTCCCGCGGGAACACTGGTGTCCGGGCCGACAGCCGGACCGTACTGCGGCGCGGGGACGAGAGCTGGGGCCGGGGCCTGGTTGGCGCTGCCGGTCTTCGGTGCGACGGGGGTGTTCACCGGCGCCTTGGACACCGGGGCGGTGACCGGCGCCGGAGCCTGGACGGGTGCCTGGTAGGCCGGGGCAGGTACGGGCTGCGGAGCCGGAGCAAGGTTGGCCGGCGGGGGCGGAACCGTACCGTAGGAACCACTGCCGCCGTTTCCGCCGCTGCCGCCGATCTGGCCGGCCCCGGTGCCGCCGCCGGCGCCGTTTTCGTAGCAGTATTGCGCTCCGTTGGGTGCGGTCTGGCAGACGGTTTCGGCGTGGGCCGGGGCGGGTGCGAGCAGGAAGGCGGCCCCGGCAAGCAGGACCGTCACGCCGGCGCGGCGGGTAGGCGAAATGGTCAACATGGTTCCCCCAAGGACGGTGCCGGGATACGGCTCTGGACTGATCCTAACCGATGAAAAGACCATTACCGCAGGTCAGGGGTGCGTTACAGCGCCGCGGTTGGCACGCTGAACCGGTTCCGCTCAGTTAGGCTAGCCGAAGCCGGTCCGCCTGAGGACCCGTATTGGGGGATACACCATGACCACCACTTCGCACGTCCGCGCATCACGCACCGCTGCCACTCTGGGAGCCGTCCTCGTGGCCGCAGCCCTCGCACTCGGCGCCGCAGGACCCGCCCAGGCCATCACCTGCGCGCCGGGTTCGGTCCCGGCCGTGGCCGCTAACGGTGCCGAGTTTTGCTCACCGACCGGTACCGGCGGAGTCCCGGGCGGCGGCAGCGTCGTTGTCGGCGGGGGAGGCTCCACAGTTCCCGGCGGCGCGGCTCCGATAGGTGGCGGCAGCGGGGGAGGCAGCGTCCTCGTCTACCAGGCGCCGGCAGCCCCGGCACCGTATGTCCCTCCGGTCAAGGTCCCTGCCCCGGTGATCGCTCCGGCCCCCGCCCCGGCCTATGTTCCGGCAGCTCCCTCCCCGGCCCGGAACCAGGCAACACCGAACCCGCCGGTGAAGGGTGTGGATCCGGTTGAGAACCCCGTCGTCGCCGGCGTCCCCGCGGAAGCGCCAGCAGCCGGAGCTACCCCGGCGGAGCCGCCGGCGGCCGCTGCCCCGTCAGAGGCCGCTGCGACTCCGTCGGCTACAGCATCAGCCACCCGCAGCCCGTCGGAGACAACTTCGACGGAACCGATCCGCAGCGAGCAGGCGTCCCAGACCGACAACGGGACGGCCGCAGGGTTCATTGCCGGCAGCCTGGGTGTTCTCGTCGTGGCGGCCGCGGCCGTCTACTGGCGGAAGCAGCGGGCTGTCAAGGACTCCACCGTCGAGTAGCGACTTCGCAACAGTGCACAAAATGTCGCTGACGCTGTCCCATTCGTCGTCGTCAAGCTCGTCCACGTCGAGGGCGTCTAGGAGAGATTCGACTGACTGACTTGCTGCCCAGAAGCGGGAGGCCAGGGCTGCGAAGTGCTGGCGGGCCAGGTAGTGGCTAGGTCGACTACTCCATCAGGTCCTTTACGCTCCGCGAGGTCCTGGGCCATCGAGCGCATTTCTTGCGGTGAGTGAACCGGCTGGCGCCTTCCGCTAGTCAGCCGAAGCCACGGAAGGTTATCCGTTTCTGGTCCAGCTCGTTGGCTCCTTCCTGTGGCGCGAAGCCGAGCGTCAACAGGTGTTGACGATTTCTACGGGGCCCGGGCAAACGAGAAGGCAACGACCCGCTGGAACGCCGTGGCGCACCGCCGTCCACGTCCGCGTGGACAGCCAGCTGTACGCCGACCTTGAGACGCAGCGGTGATACGGAAGCGCGCGTCAAGAATTCTTTTCTCCGGCGTTTAGACTTCTACAGACTCCGCACATATCGGGACTGGGGGCAGCCGATGTGGACGCCCCCGTATCTGCCCTCCAAACAGAACGGGAACCATGTCCCTCCGCACCAAGACCCCATCGAAGGCACTCGGCCGGGCAACTGTCGCCGGTCTGGCCCTGACTTTGTCCCTGTCAGCTTGTTCCGCCAGCGGCGGGCCGATAACTTCAGCCCCGGCAGCCGCTCCTGGCCCTCCAGTAGTTTCCTACGGCCACGCCAAAGGCACCGGGCAAACAGTGGACACCGCGACCGGCCCTTACGAAACCCTCGCCCTGGACGCGAGCTCAAACCTCGTCGACTTCGGATACGGAACCACCCTGGCAGGCACAGCCTGGACGAAGGAGGACGGCGCCGCTGCCCAAAAGGTTGCCGTGGACTTCGTTATCGAAGAATTCCTGGACTCTCCTGCTCTCGAAGGAGGACCGGCCGAATACGAGGCGTGGCGCCTCTCCGACGGCAAGAAGTACCTGACCGAGGCAGCTTCGGAATCCGCGGCGTCACCTGAGGCGCAGGGTGTCATCCTGAGCAATGCCAAGGGCAAGACCCTCATCCCCGTCCTCATCCACGACGGCAAACCCCGAGTCAGCAAGGTCAGCCTGATGATCAACTCATTTGGGGAATCCAGCCTCGCCCGCGGACTCTCGTTCAACTTCGACTTCTCAGCCGACTACCGCGTCAGTGACGCTGAGGCCGCCGCATATGTGGGTGCCCAGTTCACCGGCCAGAGCGGCGCTGACTTCCTCAAATCCGACGCGGCGAAGCCCCAGCTGAAGGACGGCACCGGGGAGAACATCTACCGAGGCTTTGGCAGGGTGAACATCACCCTCGACAAGGACGAGACCGGCGCGATGAAAATCATTGGAGCCGAATCCCAGGCGACGTTCAACACGGATGACTTCACTTTCTAACCGGCTTTGACGACCGGAAGTTCATCCCATTCCGTCGTGTACCGCGGGGATAATGCCTGGCGTTTCATCCCCCAATCGGGTTGTTCCGCGATCCCGGCGATGCCGAGCCCGATGGCCCCGGTCCCGAAGCGGTCCATAATGTCTCCGAGCAGAGCGCCGATGCGCTTTTCCTCGTGGGCGGTCGCGAACATAGGCAGCTGCGGGCCGGCGCCGGCCGGCGAGAGGTCTGTGAGCATCACTCCGGCGCGGGCGTAGGGAACCCCGTCCACGAGGGGCCCTCCACCGCCCCTGTGGCGGTGGTGAGTAGAACCGGGTCAGCGGTGGGTGCGGGCAGTTTGACAATCGCAGAGGGGAACGAGGAGGCTTTGTCGTTGAAGTGGGAGGTGCCTGCGAAGCGCGACTTAGAAGTGGTTACAAAGATCTGTACCGAACGGAGCCGGCGCCACAAACTTTCAATTAGACGGGCCGCTCCGCGCCAGTTCTCAGGACAAGTGCCCCGCGGGATCCCGCCGATAAGTTCCTGGAAGTTCTTCCAAGTAGGTCTACAACTCACAGTCCGTCCTCGTCCTTCCTCGTTCGAATAGTCCTGAAACGGCTCCGCACGCAGTGTGAGATTCGGAGCCAGTTGAGCTATTAGGAACAAGTTGGACCAAGTCTGGTCAACTTGACCTTGATCCAACTTGCTCCGAATTTCACCATAGGCCGACGCACCTGGGAGCACCGAACTCTGGACGGATGAAGTGACGAGGGTGGTCGGAAGCCATTGGTTGCTGAATTTGTCCGTGCCGGCGGGACGAAGATCGACGCACCGGGCAAGGCCTGAAAGACTTCACTCTCCTGGTGACACTTGCGCCGCTACGAGCGGCGGATTCACCTCATGATCCGGTTCGAGGACTTCATCGCCGCGGTGCCTGCAGGGTTGCCGACAAAACCTGTCGGTCGCCCCACTGCGATGGGCGGCGAGCCGACTAGCCTCGCCGCCCATCATGGACCGTCTGGCGTCAGTCGGCGGCCTCCTCCAGCAGCGGCTTGAGCGCCGGGTGCTGGAGCGCCTCAGCGGCGTCGGGGCCAGCCAGCACCTGCTGGAATGCCGTCTGAACGCGCTGCGCCTTCAGGATCTCCTGCACCGTCCCCGGGTATACCATGAGGAAGTCGGACGCGGTGACCTGGTTCACGGTGAGGAACTCCTTGATCTCGTGCACACTCATTCCCGCTTTATCCTTCCCCTCGTCTGGATAGCCCTCACAATGGAGGAGGAATTTGTCCCAGCCGTCGAGTACGGCCGACGCGGAGAAATCGTCGATGTAGACGTCCCAGTCACCATCGAACGTCGTCGCGATCAGCAGGCGCGTTCCGTTGTCGAACAGGACGTACCTGGCGTTATGCAGGGTGCCGAAGTGGGTGATCGCCTTCGCGTTCGCGGCCTTTTGGTCCGGGGGCATGTTGTCGAAGACCTCGCGGATGGCTTGCTCGTGGCCAGGCTTTACCTTGAGAAAGACGCTCAACTCGGCGACCGGTCCGTCGTGCTTGCCCTTCCTCGGGGAAGTGACGGCGGGGTCGTATTTGTACTCAGACATGATCTTCTCTCTTTCGTTTGGGTTCTTGTGATCGGGGCGGGTCGTCCGCCGTCGGGCTAACTTTCGCGGCCGATTGGGTGACTCGTCATCGCCCAATCCATTGTGATTCCGTGGGACCCCCGCTCTGGAAGGGGCGTTTGCGTTTCAGTTCCCGCTCCCGGTCCGCGCGGTTGACGTCCCCGGGTCGTACTGGAGGGAGGCGGCGTTGGGCAGCCAGGCCGCCTCGTCGTAGAGGCTACTTAGCCGGCGCGGGAGCTTCTCCAGAACACGGTCGGTGCGGACCTGCTCCAGAGCGTCCACCAGGTAGTACGTGCTGGTCGGATGACCTTTGGCCGACGCGGCGGAACCGAGCTCCTGCACCACTGGGCGGGTCACGACCGCGTCCTGGTAGTCGCCAAGCAGGTCCTGGAGCTTCTTGGCCTGCCGGCCCAGCCGCCGGGCGGGTTTGCCGACGACGGGGGTGGCGACGTCGATCACGTAGCGGAGTTGCTTGTCGGCCTTGCGGGCCTCGTGCAGCGCCTGATCCCGCTCCGTCCCCGCCGGCAGCGCCTGGGCGGCCACGAGGTGACGGTCGAGCGTGCGCAGCGCCTTCGCGATGCTCTTTGGCAGCTCCTCCGCCGCGGGCCGCGCCGCGCGCTCGGTGAAGGGCGGGTCGGCCGGCGGCCAGTCCAGCTCCTGACGGAGCGCGGCGTAGCGATCGCTGTCGAGCGTGGCATGGGTGGTCTCGCTGCTACTGACGGCGAGCTGGTCCAGCTGGGTCCGGGCGTCGTCGACCACCGGGCCAACGATCAACTCCGACGGCAGGGCGTCGTGCTGTCGTTTCAGCTCTTTGAGTGTCGCCTGGGTGTCGTTCTCCTCGCCGAGCTGGCGGCCCAGCCAGGCCAGCTCGGCGCGCACCGGCCGGGTGACCTGCCGATCGAGGATGCGGGAGAAGCCGCGAAGGGTGGAACGTAGCTGGCGGATGGCGACCCGCATCTTGGTGACCCCCTTCGGGTCGCCGTCGCGCACCTGGCGCTCGGTCTCCCGAAGCGCTCTGGTCTCGGCGCGGAGGGCCTGCAGCACCACCTCGCCGGCCGTGGGCGGGGACGCGGTCGCCGTCTGGTTCTTCGACGACTTGGTGCGGCGGGTGGACGGCTCTCGGGTGTTCGTCGCGGTGGTGGTCATTAGTGGGCTCCGATGGTGGTGAGGCGGGCGCGGTCGGCGGAAGGGTCTGCCGGGGCGGTCTCGGGCAGCTCGGTGTCCAGGACGCCACCCTGGCGCAGGTACACGGTGCGGGTGGCCAGCGCAGTGACCGCGGGCCGATGCGTCGTCGCGATGATCGTGCGACCTTCGACGAGCCGGCCCAGCGCCTGGACGACGAGTTCCTCGGCGTGAACGTCCAGGCCGGCGGTAGGTTCGTCGAGGAGCACGACGGGGGCGTCGACGAGCAGTGCGCGGGCGATGCCGACGCGTTGGCGCTGCCCGCCGGACAGCCCGGTCCCGCCGGTACCGACGGTGGTGTCGAGCCCGTCGGGGAGGTCATCGGCGAACTCGCTGACCAGGGCCGCCTCGGCGGCGGCAGCCACCTCGGCGTCCGTGGCGTCGGGGCGGCCGTAACGGATGTTGTCGACCAGCGTGCCGGAGAACAGGAAGGTGTCCTGCAGGACCATGGCCACCTGCTGGTGCAGCCAGTGCTCCGGGACGTCGGGGACCGAGTGCCCGTCGAGCAGGACCTGGCCGGTGGTGGGGCGGTAGAGGCCGCCGATCACGGACAGGAGGGTCGACTTGCCGGCGCCGTTGTCACCGAGCAGGGCGATCCGCTCGCCAGGGGTGACGGTCAAGTCGACGTCGGTGAAGACCGGGCCGCGGCCGGTGCCGTAGTCCAGCGCGACCTTGCGCAGCTCGATGCGGCCGTCGACGCGGGCCGGCAGCGGCTCGTCGGTGCCCTGGTGGTCGGTGGGCTGGTCGAGGATGTCGGCGATCCGTTGGGCGGAGGCGGCGCCCTGGGTGAAGCTAGGTGCGAGCTTGGCCAGGGACTTCATCGGCGAGAGCATGCTCTTGAGGTAGCTGGTGACGACCACCAGCACCCCGACCTGCCACCAGCCGTTCAACGCTCCGTAACCGCCGACGAACAACACCAACGCGGTGCCCACGGCGGCGACCAGCTGCAGGGTGGGGGAGAACTTGGCGCTGACCTTGACCGAGCGCAGCGACAGGCTGAGCACGTTGTCGTTCTGCGTGGCGAACCGCTGGTCCTGCACCCGCTGGTTGCCGAACGCGTGAACGGTGCGGATACCCATCAGGGACTCGGTGACGAGCCCGGTCAGGTCTCCGGTGGCGGCGCGCTTGCGACGGGCGTACTGCCGGGTCAGGCCGGCGAAGTGGTTCGCGGTCAGGAACACCAGCGGGGCGACGACTAGCCCGATCAGCCCGAGGCGCCAGTCCACCGCGACCATCACGGCGGCGGTACCGGCCAGGGTGAGCACGGACGGGACGAGGTCGGTGGCCACATCCCGCAGGGTCGATTCCACCGTTGATGTGTCGGAGACGACCCGGCTGGTCAGCTCGCCGACGTTCTGCCGGTCGTGGAAGGCCATCGGCAGCCGCTGGGTGTAGGCGAACACATCCGCGCGGATGCGCGAGGTGATCCGCTGGCCGGACCCGTTCATGTAGATGTCGCCCAGGTAGGAGAACATCCCCGCGGCAGCGGTGATCACCAGCACGGCGGTCGCCGCGACCACGAGCATCGCCATCGACGAACCGCCGAACCAGCCGGCGACGGTGTGCAGGATCCCGCTCTTGCCCTGGCCCGTGCCTTGGCCCTTGTCCTGGAGAAGGTCGTTGATGACCAGCGCCAGCGGCCAGGGGGCGGCAAGATTGGCGGCCATTTGCCCGCCGTTCATCAGCACGCCCAGGAACAGCGACTTCCGCTCGGGCCGGCCGTAGTCCTTGAACCGCCACAGCTCGCACAGAGTGCTGAGATCCCAGCGCGGAGACCGGATGGGTCGCGGGTCGTTCTTGGACTGTGTGGTCATGGGTTGCTCCTTTGTACAGGGCTGGGATGGGCTATTGCGCCGGCGATGCGGACATGCATTGTAGTTCCGTACGCTGTATGGAACTACAAACATACAGCGTACGGAAGTCGCCCGCAACCCTGAGCCGTAGCCCAGGTTATTTCCATACGCTGTATGAATCTGATAGTGTCCGGGTATGGAAAAGGTGAAGAGTTCCCCGCGGGGAACCAGGAAGAGAGAGGTGCCTCTGACCGAGGCCGGGATCTATGCCGCCGCCCTGCGGCTCATCGACGCGGACGGGGTCGATGCGCTCACCATGCGCAAACTCGCGACCGCACTCGATGCGAACCCGATGTCGCTCTACTACCACGTGCCGAACAAGGACGCCGTGCTGCGCGGCGTTGCCAGAACGGTCGGCACCCAGTTCCACACCGTGACGCTGGAGGACGCACCCTGGCAGGAGCGCATCCGCCTGCTCGCCAAGGATTTCCGGACGCTGGCGCACAGCCACCCCAAGCTCATGGGCTACTCGTTCAGCCTCCAGTCGGACTTCATCCAACCCGACGACCCGTTCTGGATGGAGCTCACCGCGATCCTGGACGCCGCAGGGGTGCCGCACCCGGAGCTCCCGCATTTCACCGCTCTCGTGGGCTTCGCCATCAACGGTGTCCTCACCGCCGAACTCACCGGCGCGCTCCACCGGTGGTCAAGCCTCGATACCACGACTGCCGGCGAAGACGGGCTCACCCCTCCAGGCCCTGACGAGAACCGCGTCTTCCGCCTGACGCTGGACACGATCATCATGGGCCTTGAGAGCCAACTCGCCGCCGTTGGTGAGGGCCAAAGCGCCGACCATTGATTGTGCATTCCTGAAAACAGCCGTTATGCCGGGCAGGCAGGGAGCTACGGCGCCGGGGAGCAAATGACCGGCCTGGCCGCGGAGTCCGGCATCAGCCGCGAAACCCTCCACCAGTACCTCAGGTCAGGGAGCTGACGCACCTCGTTGTATATCGCAAGGCGTGGCCCGCAAAGAACCCTTAGATGCTTCCTGTGATGTGGTTGTTTTTTCACGTGGCATCGGGGGCCCTGGCCCGCCTGCGTCCGGGAAAGTCGTCCCGGCTTGTCCTCCGCGCGAGGGTGACCTTATGTGCGCACCTCCGAGGTTCTCAGTCAGATTCAGTCTCGCAGTACCAGCCGGCCCATGGCGTATGGGTCAGCACGCCGGCGCGCCGGCGCTCAAGGCGACCAGACGGAACTTGCGGTGGCGGAGATGTCGTTGCTTCATTGTTGCCGTTGGCTGTCATGATGCCTCCTTGATGGGCGTCTGTGGGAGGGGTTTCCGTTGCCATGGCGACTCCTTTGTTGAATTGCTTGCCTGGGTAGTTGAAGGTCGGACCCATCGGTGATGGGGAGGTGCCGGGGGCTGACGCCGGCCATGGTCGCAGGTCGCTCTTGGACTGTGTAGTCGTGGCGTGCTCCTCTGGGCAGGCCGGGGTGGGCGACGGCGCCGCCGGTGCGGGGTGCCCCACTGAAACATGCGCCGTATGGCAATGTGACTGCACAACGTACGGAAAATCGACCGCAATCCGGATCCAGCCGGCGGCGGTAATTCCCTCGCACTGCGGTTCATCGACTCGGAGGGGTCGCGGCGTTCACCATGGACAAACCTCGCGACCGCGCTGGATGCGAACCCGATGTCGCTGTATCACCACGTGCCGAACAATGGGCTACTCGTTCAGCCATCGGGCGGACTTCATCGGGCCAGAAGACCCGTTCTGGATTCTGCTCACCACGACCCTGGAGGACTTTCAGGGGTGTTCTTTGACTCTGAGGATGACCGGCGGTTCCACGATCCGCAGCCGGCAGGGAGTAACCGAGGAGTCGAGGCCAGAGGAAAGAATGGACTGGCGGGCGTGGTCCTGGAGTTCATCAAAGGCCGCGGCCGTGACCCTGGCATGCGCGAGATGAACCACGATCTCATACCCTGGCAACCTGGTGACGGCCCGGCGGCAGACGACGTAGAGGGCCCGGAGGTTGGTGCGCGTCACAACGCCCCGAACGTGGACTTTGGCTGTCTCCTCGACGGCGTCTATTCGGACGACTACTTTGATCCGCAGATCCCTGTGGGACGGGTGGGCAAAGCACGAGCCGGACTGGTGGTGTTGGGAATGGTTCACGGAGCAACAGGGCTCCCCGGCAGCCCAGTAGCTGACTGTGGCGAGTCGTTCATGGACTGTGCGGTCATGGGTTGCTCCTCAGTTCAGGACGGGGGTGGGCGAAGGCGGCCGGCGATGCGGAGGTGCGGAGGTGCACCAAAGAAACATACCTCGTATGAAACTACAACCGTACGGCGTATGAAAGTTGCCCGCAACCCGGGCCCCGTGCGGGCGGCTATCATTACGCCGCGACGCTGCGCCAGTTCCATACGCTGTACGACTCTGGTATTGTGCGCGTATGGAAAAGGCAAAGAGTTCCCCGCGGGGAACCAGGAAGAGAGAGGTGCCTCTGACACAGGCCGGGATCTACGCCGCCGCCCTGAGGCTCATCGACGCGGACGGGGTCGAGGCGCTCACCATGCGCAAACTCGCGACCGCGCTCGATGCGAACCCGATGTCGCTGTACCATCACGTGTCGAACAAGGACGCCGTGCTGCGCGGCGTGACCCGAATGGTCGGCAGCCAGTTCTGCACCGTGACGCCGGAGGACGCACCCTGGCAGGAGCGCATCCGCCTCCTCGCCACGGATTTCCGGACGCTGGCACACAGCCACCCCAAGCTCATGTGCTACTCGTCCAGCCACAAGGCGGACTTCATCCAGCCTGAAGACCCGTTCTTGGTCGCGCTCACCGCGATTCTCGACACCGCAGGGGTGCCGCGCTCCGAGCTCCCGCATCGCACCGCTCTCGTGGGCGCCGTCATCACCGATGTCCTCACGGCCGAACTCATCGGCGCGTCAAGCCGCAATCCCGCCAGTGTCGGAGAAGACGGGCTCGCCCCTCCAGACCCTTACGAGAACCGCGTCTTCCGCCTGGCGCTGAACGCGATCATCATGGGCCTGGAGAGCCCGCTCGCCGCCGACGGTGACTTCCGGGGCGCCGGCCATTGATTGTGCAGTCCTGAAGCGTTGCGGCCTGAGAGTGCCGTGGTCGGTCGGACTCAGGCCGCAACGCATGAGGAGGGCACCCATGACGTCCGCATAGGAGCTCTCCATGCGGCCGCTGCAGATGCGCAGTGTGCTGCGGCTAGCTTGGGGCCGCGGTCGGGTCGGTCGAGGCGCTGCCGGCAGTGCTCATGAGCTCGGCCAGCCGGGTCAGGCCGTCCACGGTCGCGTCGTGGTAGGCGTAGCTGTAGGTGGGGGTATTGAGCGCGAGTGTGAGGAACAGTTCGACCCTGCCACCGAGTTGGAGAACGACGTGCCCCAGGCCGACGACCTCGGAGGCGATGTCGCCGAAGCAGTGGACGCCGAGCAGCTTGCGGTTATCGGTGCGGAAGATCAGCTTCAGCAGCCCGCCGTGTCCGGCGATCGCCCCGCGCACGGTGGTGGCAAGGTCGCAGCGGCCCACCGTGTAGGGGATGCCGCTTGCCTGGATCTGCTCTTCCGTCGCACCCACGCTGGCGACTTCGGGTAGGCCGTAGACGGCGCTGCTCGCGGTCTGGTCAATCTCCACACCGAAGAAGAGTCCGCAGGCGTGGGCCGCCGCTGCGCGTCCCTGCTGCATGGCGCCCGAGGCGAGCCCTACCCCGACAGCATCGCCGGCTGCGTAGATCCCTGGGGCGGACGTCCGGTAGTAGCGGTCGACGAGGATCCGGCCACGGGCGTCGGTGCGCACGCCGGCCTGTTCGAGGCCGAGCCCTTCGGTGTTGGGCGTGCGACCGGCGCACACCAGGACGGCGTCCGGGTCCAGGACGCTACCGGTCGAGAGTGTGACCCTGAGCCGGCCGTCGACGCGACTGACCCCTTCTGCGCCGGTGCCCAGCACCAGCCGGACTCCGCGGCGCTGGAACTCATCGGCCACCAGCCGGGCCACTTCGCCATCGATGTTCGGCAGCAAGCGATCGGCATTACTGACGAGGGTGGCGGGAATACCAAGGGCGGTGAACACGGTGGCGAACTCGACGCCGATCGGGCCGCCACCGACGATGACGATGTCTTTCGGGACCGTGCGAAGGGAGTAGATCTCGTCGGAGTCGTAGACGTCCGGATCTTCGTAGGCGATGCCGGGGTAGTGCGTCGGACGTGACCCTGTCGCCATCAGGACCGTGCGCGCCGTAACCTCGCGCGCCTGTCCGTCCGGGGCGGTGACGTGGACGGTCCGGGCGGCGTCGAGGCGGGCGGTGCCCTGCAGGTAGGCGATGCCGCGTGCCACGAACCGGTGTGCGACGGCCTCCTGCAGCTGGTCGCGCACCTGCTCGATCCTGGCTTGCAGGGTCGGCATCACGGCCTCCAGCGGCGCCGCCGCCCGCACGCCGTAGACCTCCTCCTGGCGGTACCCGGTGAGGTAGAGCGCAGCTTCGCGCAGGGCCTTCGTGGGCGCGCCGCCCGTGGTCGTGACCACCCCGCCGGGAGTGCTCCGCTCGACGACGAGCACGGTGCGCCCGAAGGCGGCCGCGAGCTCAGCCGCGACCTCCCCGGCCGGGCCCGCGCCGATCACCACCAGATCATAGCTGTTGTCCATCGCTGCATCTCCCTTCGTACCTGTTCGGCCCGGCAAGCCATCAGTCGCTCGGGGAAACGCGGCGGAGCAACGCCGATGCGCCGGCCTCCCGGCTGATGGTGCTCTGCAAGGCCAGCTGGTGCCCCTTTCGCTGATCGCCACCCACGGTGAGCCAGAACTCGGCCGCGTGATCGACGAACGCCTCCGGATGGCGGGACACCAGCTCGTCGTAGCGGGCCGCGGCGCTGGTGCGCCACTGATCCGCCTCCTGGAGCTGGCCAGCGTCGCTGAGCACGCCGGCCAGGGTGGCCGCATACTCAGGGTCATCGCTGTTCACCGCGAGCGGGCGCAGCCGGTCGATGGCGGTGTCCCGGGCGCCCAGGGCCGCGTCGACCTCGGCGAGGTGCCCCAGCGCGGGGGCGAAGGCCGGCACCCGGCTAACGGCGGCGTCGAACCAGGCGCGGGCGGCAAGAAGGTCGCGTTCCCTGAGCCACATCAGGCCGCGCCGGAAGTCGAGTTCGGCGACTGGGAACGGGGAAACCCCCCGATAGCGGCGTCGGGCCTCGGTGAACAGGCGCTCCGCCTCCGGGGCCCTGCCCTGCTCGGCCTCCATCACAGCCAGCCCGCCCAGCGTGGCTAAGTCGGGACAGCGGCTCTCCGCGTCCCGGCGCAGTATGCGTGCTTCGGCGTGGCATCCGGCCCCCTGGAGGATCGCCGCCCGTTCCGCGTCCAGCGCGGCCCGGTCCACACCTCCTCGTCCCCCTGCGTCCAGGTCCGCGGCGGCTTCGGTGAAGCGGTGGAAGGTGGCCCGCGTCCTGGCCCGGGCCAGCCGGGCAGTACCGTCGTCCGGCGCATCGCGCACCATTGTCTCGGCCAGTTTCGCGGCGAGCTCGTAGTCCGCGATACGGCCCAGCAGCTGCCCGTGGAGCAGGAGCAGGTCGACCAGCAGAGCCCGTTCGACCACCGTTGGTCGGGCCCCTGTCCCGTGCCCGGATCGTGCCGCTGCATGCCGCGCCGCCAAGCCGTCGATCTGAGCCTGCAGGTTCGTCAAGGCCAACATCCCATTCGTGGTCCGTGGCCCGTGGTCCTCTTCCGTCAGGCCGGTGATGATGGCGCCTCCTCCGGTGGTGCGGACGCCACGGCCAGCAGCACGGCCTTCACGTCCGGCGGGTCCGGGTTGGGGGGATTCAAGTACGGGAAGCTGCGGCTCGCCGGCTGGGTCGGCCCGTCCACGCCGTCGCTGATCCGCGGTCCGTCCAAGCCGCCGACCAGCAGCGTGTAGAGAATGTCCACGATGTCGTCGTCGGGCGCTCGGCCGCCGCAGGTGGTGTGCGGGCGGCCGGCGAGCACCGCACGCTCGATCTCCAGGAAGCCGCCGTCGGAGAACGGCTTGGACGTGTCGACGACGAGGAAGTCCGCCAGCAGGAGCTCGGTCAACGGATGGACGCCCCGGTCCTCCGGCGCCCAGTCGATCCTGCCGTCGAGCCGGTCGAAGAAGGGAAGGTTCGCGTTCAACCGGGCCCGGTACGCCCCGGCATAAGCCGGGCCCACGTCGAACGTGTCCTCGGCGTTGTAGAGGTCGCGGAGCTCAAGGTCACGGTTGACGGTGTCGAACTTCTTGTCCTGCAGGATGAAGTTCTTGATCTCCGGCCGGCCCATGCGCTCCAGCCGGACCGGGTGGCCGCCGGCCGTCACGGTTTCGCCGACGACGGCCAGCAGCGGGCCGGCGTCGGGGCCGAGCACCGTGGCGGTGTCCAGTTCGAGGACGATGCTGAGCACGTTGGCGCCGTTCACGGCGTTGACGCCGTCCGGCCGGAACGACAGCCGCTCCAGCTTGTGGTTGCTCGACTCGGCTACCAGGTCGATGAAGAACGGATCCATCCGCGGCCCGGCGAAGACCCGCACGCCGTGCATCGCGGTGTGCTTCTCGTCGCCCACCCGGAACGGGATCTCCGCTCCGCCTGGGGTGGTGCACGTCCCGGCCTGCACCACGGCGTCGCCGTCCGGGGACGGAACGGCGAAGTTGAAGTCGAATGCGTACTCGTCGGCGCCTGCCGCGAACGCCGGTCGGCCGCCGGCCGTGGTGGCCGTCACCGCCCGGAGGCGGAAGCGGTAGCGCAGCGCGTCGGAGAACAGCGCGGTGGGAGCGGCGGAGGGGAACACGTCCATCACGAGCACCAGATGACCTGGGCGCTCGGGGCTGGGAAAGGTGAACACGTCGGTGATGTCGGACGCCGGGTCGGCGAGGGCCCGCGGTCCGGAGAAGTGGTCTGCCATGACGAACCTCCTGGTCTCAGGTGTCGAGGTCGGCGAGCCAGCGCGTGGCCCGCAGGCCGGGCATGAAGCAGTATTCACCGCCCCGGTTGACGACGAAATTGGGTAGCCCCTGCATCCGGCGGCGGATCGGACGGTTGGGGATGGTGAACTGACCGCCGTCCTGGACGCCGATCAGCGGGTCCCGCTCATCGGGCGCGCCGATGAACTTGCCGTCGTTGACCCACTGCCGCTGGACGAACTCGAACTGCCGGGCCAGATGGGCGCCGACGAAAGCGAACATCAGGCCGCGGTCGGCGCCGTCGTCCTCGAGGACACCGGGGGGCAGCGATGGGCCGTAGTTGGTGCCGCGCCGGATCATCCGGTGCAGTTGGACGTGGCCGGTGATGACCGCGTCACGGGCGTTCATCCGGCGGGCATGCGACCCGACCGGGCACTTCAGCCCCCGTTGGTCGTCGCCGTAGAGGAAGGCGTTGTGGCGCGCCGGGTCGGCGCCCAGCTCCGGGTCGTCCTTGTCCGGGGCCAGGGCGAGCGGCGCGCCGCTGGGCCAGCGCCCGACCATCTTGGCGGCCAGCCACTGCTGCTCGGCGTCGTCGGAGGCGTGTTGCTGCAGGTAGGTGCGGAAGGCCGCCACCCGCTGGTGCAGCTTGCGGAAGGCCACGTAGGTGCCGTTGCGGCCCAGCACCTCCGGCTGCGGCACGGGCGCCACGTCGCCGGTCTCGTCCTGGTAGCCCAGGACGAACTCGCCGGCCTTCAGCGGTGCCTCGTGCGGGTTGTTGCCGAGGATCCCGGTGCCCTCGACGGCCGGCTGGCCGATGCTGTCCCGGAAGCCGAACTGCTCACGGCCGTCCGGTGGCACGTGCACGTCCAGCTGCCAGAGCGCGGTGACTCCAGGCAGGTCGCGCACGGCGTCACGGGCGAGCAGGAACAGCGTGTCCATCAGCCCGGTGTCCTGGGCCAGGACGGCCACCACGAGGTGGAGGTCCTTCGATCCCAGGGGCGCCTCCCAGTGCTCCGGCGCGTTCTCCCCGACGTCCCCGATGTGCTCCGCGCGAGCCGCCATGCCCTGCTGGAACTCGGGCGCGAAGCTGGCCAGCGACTCGGCCGACACGCCGAGCGCCTCCAACCCGGCGAAGCTGAGACCCACCCCCAACGACACCGGCCTGCCCGGGTCGAACCGGCTGACCGGGTCCAGCAGGGGGATCAGCCGCCGCAGCAGCTCCCGACCTGAGCGCCGGTCGTCGATCCGCAGTCCCAGATAGGCGCCCGCGTACGGATGCGGCCGGGGCATCAGGGCGGCGGCCTGGATGTCATCGAGCTCTAACAAGGTCTTCGCCTGCGTGGCCATGGTGTCTTCAGCGGTCCTCTATAGCGATGGTTGCCGCAGACCGCAGGGCCGGGGAAGACGCTGGGGTCTGCAACCGGGTTCAGTCGGCGGCCTCGTCCAGCAACGGCCTGAGCGCCGGGTGCTGCAGCGCCTCAGCGGCGTCGGGGTCGTCGAGCACCCGCTGGAAGACCTCCTGCAGATGCTGGGCCTTGAGGATCTGCGGCATCGTCCAGGTACCCAGGTTATTGAAGTAGCCGGTGGCCGGGCTCTGTACGGACTGGACGATCGCCTTGAGCCCTCCGACGGTCTGCTTCATGTGCGTCACGACACCGGGGCTGTTCTGATCAAACGCCTGCACCCCACCGGACGACTCCAGCCAGGTCGTGACGTGCGTGTACTGGGCGGTGTGCTGCATCCAGTCCAGGAAATGCTCGATCCCGATCAGGAGGAAGTCCTCGAAGTAGGGGTCCCATTCGTTCTCGAACGTCGTGGCCCACATCATCCGTTTCCCGTCGTCGAAGATCACGTGGCGCTGGTCCCGCAAGCCTGTGTGGATGTTCTTCTCGACGGGGACCTGGGCCAGCGTGTCGGCGAACCGCACAGTGGCCGCGCGCAGCTCGTCCTCGTGGCCAGGGAGGACATCCCAGTACGTGGCCAGCTCGGACACCACTCCGTAGCTGAGCCCCTTCCCCGACTTCACGTTGGTCATGGGAGTCATTGCCTTCCTCCTGTCCGTCCGGTGAACAGGCCTCTTCAAGGAGGGCATGGACCCGACGTTACGAAATATTGAGGCGCAGAGCTGCCGTATCTTGAGGCGCAGGGCTGCCTCGGCTGGGCTTAGAACGATGAATAAGTTGAGTCGCAGAGCTGCCATCTTGAGGCGCAGAGCGGCCTAGGTGAGCTTCGAACGATGGAACAAAGTGTACCCCCGGTGCAATGAATGTGTAAGCGTCGTCGTGCTGGCCAGCAGCATCATCATCGTGATTGTCGTCGACGACGAAGGCGCAGCACGGCTACCGTCGCCCCCGTTCAGGGATCGCGGACGAACAGGTCGGCGACCTCGTTGTCGATCCGCCGGCGGGCCTCGAGTTCAACGAGTGCGGTGGCCTGGTAATCCCTCCAGGCTGCACTCTTCCGGTGGCCGTTCGAGGATCAGAACCGGTTCCATCTGGTCTGCTTCCACACTGGTCCCGTCCTCGTCGGATACCCACGTCCTCGTGGTCATGGCCCTGTCCGGGGCCGGGGTCGAGACTGGCCGTCAGCGTCACGATCTCATGGGGAGAGCTGTCCAAGAATGCGGGAGAGCTCCCACACTTCTATAAGGCGCTGCAGCTTCCCTTGGCCGTCACTGGCATCCATTCGGCGATTCTTGCGTCGGTCGGCCGGGCTCAATAGGGGAGTGACTACCTTTCAGCGCCCGGCGGCGGCCTCACTTTCCGTCTCGTCCCTTGAAGGGATGGGTTGAAACATTGGCCACACGCGCGGTATCGCGAACCTGCCAAGAAGGCAGCGGTCGCGCAGAGGCCTGTGGTGAAGAGATAGCCCAGTGGCGATCGGGCCCTGCTGTCGTGAGATCTTCCCAGTTGAAGCAACAACCCGGCGTTTAGGACGTCTCGGGACCTTAGCCCCTATCATTCCGGTTCCGACGGTCAAGACTGGAGGTGAGAGACAGCGTCCCTCCAAGGTGCTGGAGCGGCTGTTGGAAGCGACTGAGCGTCCTCGGTCGCCCGAGGCGGCGGAGCATCCCGGGGCCCGGCCGTTGACGCCGTAGTGCAGTAACGGCCCGGCGATCGTTAGCGTGGCTCGTCCGCCGCAACTTTCAAGGAGAGCAATGCCCCGAATACAGCCGCCGCCGCCACTGCGCGAACACCCGGTCGTGATCAGGTTCCGGGAGAAGCGCGCCGAGCACCCGCAACTGAGGATCGCCGATGCAATCACCGGCTTTGCCGGATCGATGCCTTTCGTTTACGTCCATGTGGTCGTCTTTGCAGGGTGGATGCTCTTCGTCGAGGAGAGCCCGTGGCCGACGCTGACTCTCGTCGTTTCGCTGGAGGCGATCTTCCTGTCGACCTTCGTCATGATCGGGCAGAACCGCGCATCGGCCTTCCAGCAGGAGAAGGCTGATCACGACTTCATCGAGCAGGAAACCGAGCTGAAGTCCAACACCGAGCTCACCCGTGAGATCCACAAGCTCACGACGGAGCTGCATCGACGTGTGATCGGTCAGTGATGACCTGCGCCTATGGCCCGGGGGGTGCCGCCCCGATTGCCCGGAGGCCCCTGGCTGCCCGCGGTGTGGTCTGGCCGCGGGGCGCGGTGACTCGTTCGACCGGATTCGCCACCAGTTGGGTCGGGGTGTTCATCGCCGGGATGGTGCTCGCCCTGGCGGGCAGCGCGGCCATCCGCGAAATCCGCGCCCGGCGACGGCCGGAACCTGAGGGCCGCGCCGTTTCGGCGGCGGGCCATGCCGCCTTGATCGTGAACCCCCGCAGCGGCGGCGGTAAGGCCGAGCGCTTTGGCCTGGTCAGCGAATGCCGGGCCCGGGGCATTGAGGTGCTCATCCTGGAACCGGGGCAGAACCTGGCCGAGCTGGCCGAGGCCGCGGTGGCCCGCGGCGTCGATGTGCTCGGCATGGCTGGCGGGGACGGTTCCCTTGGGCTGGTCGCGGAGGTGGCCGCCCGGCACGGTGTGCCCATGGTCGTGGTGCCCGCTGGCACCCTCAACCATCTGGCCATGGACCTTGGCCTGGACCGCGGCAATGTTCTGGGGGCGCTCGACGCGTTCGGAGTGGCGGTGGAGCGCCGCATCGACCTCGGTCAGGTCAACGGCCGGGTGTTCGTCAACAACGTCTCGCTCGGGCTGTACGCGCAGATCGTCCGTTCCCCCGAGTACCGAGATGCCAAGGTGGACACCACCCTGAGCATGCTGCCGAGCATGTTGGGGCCCGGCAGCCAACCATTTGACTTGCGCTTCACCGGTCCGGCGGGGGAGCAGTACACCGGCGCGCACGTCGTCCAGGTCTCGAACAACCCGTATGGCCGCACGCCCGCCACCCTCGCCAACCGGGCCCGGCTGGACGGCGGCTTCCTTGGGGTGATCGCGGTCAAGCTCCCGGACGATCCGGCGGAAGCACGGCGCCAGCTGAGCGCGGCCCGCGGACACCCGGAGAGGTTCCCCGGCTCCCTCGCCTGGAAGCCCTCAACGTTTGAGGTGGATTCGGGAGGGCCGATCGACGTCGGCATGGACGGGGAGGCGCTCCGCATGGCGGCCCCACTGCTGTTCAGCATTTGGCCGGGCGCACTGCGGATCCGTCTTCCCCGAGAGACCCGGCTTTCCCCGGCGGCCCGTCCGCTCCCGGCCCGTTCGGCGCAGTGGGACTTGCTGCGCAGCGCTCTCGGCCGTTGGTTGGAGCTCCGACCACTGCGGCCGCGTACCACCCCGCATTAGCCACCGGGGTGAAATGGGATGCCTGTTGCGAAACTGCCACCCTAGACGAGCGAGCTCCTCACCGATCGGGCCTTGCCACAAGTTGCCCGTGACATTGGGTCCGCGAACGCCCGGGATTGATCGCCGGGCCCGTATGACACCTTCTTGCCCTGTCATTGATGACACGGGGGGGTGTCGCCTGCTCGGAGGTGCGCGTCGGCTGCTAATAGGGACACGGTCGGTCCCGCTGGTGCCTGGTCCCTTTGTAACGTGGGTTCCAGCAGCGGGTGTCGTGACCGCGGAACGTGGTGCGAAGGGGCGCAGGATGGACGAAGGATACGAGGTCTACTGCGGACTCGACGGCGGCAAGTCCGGGCATAACGAGCCCACAGTCCCTTGACACACTCCCCGCATGAGCCGCCGCGGGCGAGCGACCAAGCCGGTAACGGCGCGGGGCGAAAACCCTCGCAGTTAGTGCCAGGAAGAAGGCACACAAGGTGACGGGTCTGTCGCTCACAGCAAGGCCCGAGGGAGACTGAGGCAGGCCACGGGCGGGCAGCACGGCGATAGGACTTTCGGCCCTAAAACGCCCGCGAGCTCGAGGCCGGGTGTAGAAGGGGAAGGTGGGATCACCCCGTCCGAATGGACGCCGCCGGTTTCGGAAACAACGATCTCCGGACAAGCCCCAACCAACCAAGTCACAACCACGTCACAACACTGTGAAAGGAATTGCCATGACCCTCTCCGATGATCTGAGCAAGCTCGCGGCCCGCGCCAAAGCTGCAGAGGATCGATCTGCCGCCGCACAGCAGGATGCGCACGCGAAGTTGCAGCAAGACGTCCAGAGCGCGCGTGAATCGCTGCATAAGAACACGGACCAGCTGCGCGAGGCAGCCGAAGCGAACCAGGGCAAGGTCGCCGCGTGGTGGAGCGGCGTGCAGAAGAGCTGGGAAGACGACATCGCGTCGATCCGTGGGGATATTGAGTCCAAGAAGGCAGAGCTCGACGTCAAGGCCGCGCAGCAGAGGGCAGACGACGCCGAGGCAGACGCCAAATTCGCGATCAAGTACGCCTATTGGGCAGTAGAGGAAGCCGAGTACAGGGTGCTCGACGCCGCGTTGGCTCGAAAGGACGCTGACAGCATGGCCGCGGACGGCAGTTGATGCCGGCGTCCACTCCCTGAAAGTTCGCAGTGGACCGGAGGCGGGAATGGTCGAAGAAATCGGAGCCGTTTCTTGAAACGCCCTCTGCGCTCGGGTTTGTGCGTTGCGTCGGGGTGAGACGCCTACATGACCAACGCGTATTCGTTCATCACTCTGTCCGCTCTGTCTTCGCGGCTGTCGAGTGGAATGCCGGCAGGTAGGTGAGGCTTCCCGAGACGGAGTCGGAGGTGAACATCACGGTGCGATCCGGGCGGACAACCGCAGCAGCGATCCGATGTCGGACGAGCCACTGGTGGAGTTCAGATCCGGGGTCGGGGACGACGGGTGCCGCGCCTTTGTGAAGGATCCGTTGGCGTTCCTCGGGAGTCATCGCGAGGGCTAGCAACGCGAATCCGTTGCCGGCGATGTCGTCGAATCGGTTGGCGTCCGGGGTGACTGAGGTGCGGGCGTTGGGGCAGAGACGTCCGACGGCGGAGGTGCGGGCGAGTGCCGAGAGTCGAGAGCCGAGGGGTATAGCTGTCCCGGATTGTGCGGGGATGCCTGCCACGAGGTGCAGGCCCGGTGCGAGGAACCTCCGCAGGCCGGTACCGACGCGACCTCCCGCGGTCATGGTGAGGCCGAACAGCTTTGCGACGGTGATGGTTCTTCTCGCGTGCCGCTTGCGCTCGGTCTGGTAGCTGGCCAGCGCGGTTGCGGGGAGCTCGCCGGCAAGAACCCCGGCGAGCTTCCAGGCCAGGTTCATTGCATCCCGGAGTCCCGCCCCCATGCCCTGACCGATGAAGGGAGGACTCAGGTGGGCGGCGTCGCCGAGGAGGAAGATGCGCCGGTCGCGCCACTTGTTGGCGACCTGGGCGCGGAAGGTGTAGTCGGAGACGCGGATCACGCGCAGGTCGTCCACCGGGACGTTGCCGGTCCAGGGCCGGATCAGCGGATGGAGGGTATCCATCGTCGCGAAGTCGGCGGCAGTCTCGTCGGGCAGCAGTCGGAATTCCCAGCGGTAGCGGACCTTTCCAACGCGCATGTAGGTACCGGCGCGGTGGGAGTCGCACAGTTGGTGGATGCCTTCCCACTGGTTCAGTGGCGCCGAGGTGTCAATGTCGATTACCAGCCAGCGCTGTTCGAAGCCCAGGTCCTCCATCTTCGCTCCGATGGCCCTCCTCACCACGCTGTTGGCGCCGTCGCAGCCGAGGACGTGGCTGGCACGGACCGACTCGCGTTTCCCCGTGGCACGATCCGTGAAGTCCACCTGGGCTGTCGCGTTGGCTTGGGTCACGCGGAGAACCTCGACATTTCCGCGCAGGGTCACCGTAGGCATAGTCCGGAGGTTGTTACGCATGAGCTGCTCGAGGTCCGGCTGGTCGAACATGTTCGCTTGTGGGTAGCCGTGGGCGCCGCCATCGGCCCGTCTCTGGAACTCCGCGATCACCCCGTGGTCGGGTGCGAGCAGACGTAGCCCGTGTGCAGGGCGGCTGAGCCCGGCGAATTGCGTCGCCACGCCCAGGCGGTTGAGGATGCGGTAGACCTCGTCGTCCAGATGTACCGCCCGTGGTAGCGGGTAGACGCCCTCCCAGCGGTCCAGGACGAGGCATTCGACGCCGTACTGGCCGAGCAGGGTGGCGACGGCCAGCCCGGAAGGGCCAGCGCCGACCACGACCACCGGCAACGAGCCAGCGATGCGGGCGCTCATCCTATTGCCGCCGCAATGAGAACAAGATAGCTGACGAGTCCCGCCGTCATGACCACCGCCGGGGCGATCTCACGTGGATCGTCGCCGTTCCTGAGGTGGGTGACGCAGGCTCCCGTCATCAGAAGCACGAGGCCGACGGCTGCCGCGAGGCCGATCCACGCCTCGACCAGCCCGAGCAGGAGGCCGAGGGCGGCAAGCAGCTCCAGGGCGCCGATGCGCTGGTAGGCGGTGCTGGTGAAGCCCACATGTGCGGCGCGGGCGGGCATCCCCGCCGCGCCGACCACTTTTGCCAGGCCGAGCATGGTGAAGCATCCAACCAGCGCTATCGTGAGGACGATGATCATCGTCCCGCCTTTGCCCGGGGCCGGTGCGTGATCCGCCATCGGACACCATACTCGTCGAGGGTGCGCTTGACGGCCGCATGCGATGCCTCGTCAGCACTCACGGTGACGACTATTGTGCCGTCCTCGATGTCGATCTCCACGGAGTGCACGGAGGCTATCTGCAGGGCCTCGCTGATGGCTACCCTGGTGGCGTCCGCCCGGAGTGCGAGCTTGTATGGTTTGCCGACGGCAGTGACCGGAATCTGGTCGACGATTGTGACGGACTTCGGCGAGGACGCCCGTTCCCCGACCCGGTCGTCCGCCCAGCGGATCAGGTCCTCGGTCCTGGTGGCCGCACCCGCGGCCAATGTGACGTAAGCGACCGGTACTTCTCCCGCATGCCGGTCGGGTCTGCCGACCGCCGCTGCGCCGGTCACATCCGGGTGGATGAGGAGGGCGTCCTCGATGATTGCGGGGTCGATGTTGTGGCCGCCTCGGATGATCAGGTCTTTGGTGCGACCGGTGAGCTGGATGAATCCGTTCTCATCGACCTGTCCGAGGTCGCCGGTGTCGAGCCAGCCGCACCGCAGTTTGCCGAGGCCGTCGAGCAGGAGGCCGTCGGGGCCGTGGCCGATGACGTAGCCGGGGAAGACCGTCGGGCCTTTGATCACCAGCAGGCCCCTTCTGCCTGGTCTGAGATCATGCCAGTGTCCGGCGTCGTCGACATGCACCGCCTTGATCTCTTGGTAGGGCAGTCGACAGCCTAGCGAGCTCCCGGTGGCGCCTGGGAAGCTCCGGACGCTGACGCACGTCCCTTCCGTCAGGCCGTAGCCTTCGATCAGGGGGACGCAGGTGGCTGTCTCGAAGCCGACACGCACTGCCGCGGGCAGGGGACTGGCTCCGACCATGGCGTAGCGCAGGCTGCTGATGTCGGCGTTGACGGGAGTCGCGGCGAGTGTGGCGTAGACGGTAGGGACGGCGCTCATCGCGGTAAGCCGGTGGTGTTCGACGAGCTTCCAGAAGACCTTGTAGAGGGCAGGGTCGCGATAGCCCAGCGGCCCGGACCACACAACCGTCTGGCCCTTGAAAAGGGGAGCGAGGACGGTCACCATGAGGGCGTTGACGTGGAACAACGGCAGGGCGGCGAAGTACACCGCGTCCTCCTCGAGGAGGTCGTAGGCTGCGATCATCCAAGAGTCGGCGATCTCGTTGGCGTGGGTGTGTGCCGCCAGCTTGGGGGCACCGGTCGTGCCGCCGGTGTGGAAGAGTGCCGCCAGATCGCCTGGTCCGGGCTGATCACCGTGGAACTGCTCAGACGACGCGTCTGCTGCCCGGCGGGTCAGATAGTCCACGCTTGCGGATCCGACGGTCGCGGCTTGCCCGGCTGGTCCCTGCCCGGTCGGTGACAGGAGGAGCACACAGTCCACCAGACCCTTCTTCGCCAAGCTGAATGCGACCTCGGTGACGACGGGATCGAGATCGGGCCCGGCGGCCACCAGCACACGCGCCCCCGAGCGCTGGAGCAGCTCGGCGATGTAATCCTCGGACAAACCGGGGTTGATCGGGACGGCGATCCCGGCAGCCTGGGCGGCCAGGGTCGCGGAGATGAGCTCCTGGCAGTTGGGCGAGAGCAAGGCTACAGTGTCCTTCCGGCCGACCCCGATTTCTGCCAGCAGGTTCGCTATCCGGTTCACATCGGCGAGAAGCTCAGCGAACGTCAGCTTGACGGGTTCCTGCCAGCGCTCAGTGTTCGGAAGTACTGCCGCCGCCGTCCGATCCGGCCACAGCCGGGCGGCTCGGCACAACAGCTCGTACGTCGATGCCGGAAGCCCGCGTTCGGAGAGAGGGGTCCTCTCGATCTCGACGACGTCGTCCGGGCGCGAATACCAGGGCCAGAGCGGCGTGCCGTTCACTGGGCATCCTTCACCGTCGTGCGCTGGCGCCCCAGGTCGATCTTCCCGTCGTCGGTGCTGATGGCGATCTCGACGACGTCTCCGCTCTTGAGGTACTTCGGATTGCGGCCTTGGGCCTTGAAGAACAGGCGCCACTTAGTGGCCGCGGGCAGCAGATTGCTGATGATCTCGACCGGCTTCGGCGGTGCGCTCAGTGCGGTGCCGACAGGGGTGCCCGTCAGGACCAGGTCGCCCGGGGAGAGATGCTGGAAGCGGGTGAGTGCCCGCAGCGCCTCGACGGGGAGGTAGATCATGTCGGCCACCGTCATGTCCTGACGGATCTCGCCGTTCACCCACAGCCGCAACCGTAGCTCACCAAAGCGGTTCCAGTCCTCGGCGTCGAAGAGCACGAGCGTCGGTCCGGTGGGCGTAAAGCTCGGGTAGGACTTGGACTCATAGAACTGGGTCTTCGGGAGTTGCAGGTCGCGGGCCGAGATGTCGTTGGTGATAACGAGCCCAGCGACGTAATCGGCGATCGTGTCAGCGGTGATGACAGAGCCGACCGGGGTCTCTTGGCCCATCACGAGGCCGATCTCAGCCTCGTAGTCGAGGAACCGCACGTGCCCGGGCCGGACGACGTCGTCATGGGGCCCGCTGATCGAGCCCGAGGACTTGCGGAAGAAGGTCAGCGGGATTTTCTTAGGATCCATGCCGGCGTCCCTCACGTGCGAGGCGAAGTTCGTCATCTGGGCCACCACGCGGCACGGCACTGTGACCGGCGAGATGAGGTCCAGGTTTTCCACCGGTACAGTTTCGCTGCCGCCGATCGCGGCGTTAATGGCCGCGCGATCGGCGAGCAGTTCGCCCGTGGTGGTCGCGGGCGTGGCGATACGGGCGGCGCCGGTGGGCGTGTGGACCCACCAGCCGTCGGCCGTGCGCAGGATGGAGACGGTCATGAGGTGGCTACTTTCATCAGGCCGCGGAGGCGCTTGTAATCGAACTCGTTGTCGGCGCGGAGCGCGGAGACTATCGAGGCCAGCTCACGCAGCGACTCTCGGCCAGGGGCGATACCGAGGAAGTCCTTGCTGGCCGGGGGCCCCCACTGGGCGAGATTGGTGGCGGACATTTGTGCCCAACCGGGCTCGAGGGTGCAGTCGAACATGTCCCCATCGGTGAAGTGTTCGACCAGGAAGCCGTTGGGGTCGCGCCAGTAGTCGAAGATTTGACTGCCCTGGATGTGGCGGCCGATCCCCCAGGAACGGTGGTACCCAAGGTCGCGCAGTAGCTCACCGCCAGCGGCGAGGGCATCGATGTCAGCGACCTGGTATGCCGAGTGCACGTAGCGATTCGTCGGGCCCAGCGTCATCGCGATGGTGTGATGATCGGTTGGTGTCGAACCCCGGTCGCAGCGGATGAAGCTCATTGTCGGACCGCGCTCGCGCTGGCCGGGGTAGTAGAGGAAGTCGCTGACGATCAGGCCCAGGTGCTCCAGGTACCAGTCGAGGGTTTCACGGTACTTTGTGCTCTGCAGTACGACGTGACCGAGGCGTTGGACCGTCGCTGGTTGACGCAGTGGCCGCTGGGTCTGGTTGGCCCGCGCCACCTCGTGGCCGGCGTTGAACGTCAGGGGCGTCTGGGCCGGCAGCGAAGGGAGTTTGTGCGTGTCTGCGACGACGCGAATCGCAGCGCCGCTCGGATCCACGAGGTCGACCCCAATGCCGCCGATCGACTCCGGTAGCTTTTTCGAGGTCGTACCTGTCGCGTTGGCCAGGCGAAGGACGTCCGAGGCCTCGGCCGCAGTGAACGCGGCGCCCAGGTATTGCGATCTCGGTCCTCGCCGTACGATCACGCACGGCGCTCCGGTGTCGGTGCCCCGGAGGTGCAGCTCGTCAGGGGTGCGCAGGCTCGTGGCGAAGCCGAAGGCGTGCGCGAAGGTCTCTGCAGCGAGCAGGTCTGGCTTCTGGAACTCGAGCCAGGCGATGTCATGCACCTTGATGATCGGGTTCGCCGCTCGTCCGCGGTGCTCGCCTCCCAGTGCCCCTTGCTCACTGTGCAGGTCACTGTGCAGGTCGCTGTGGGTCCCAGCGTGGTCATGGTGGTCGTTCATGTTGTCCTCTCTTTCTGACTATATCTTCGATTATGAAGATATCGTCAGTCAAGAGTATCTGAAGATTTATTCAGACATGACGGTGTGCTGGTAGAATTCGTGTGACCGGATGAATTCAAGGAGCCAGCGATGACCCAAGCCCCAGCCGCCTCCGCGGAACCTACCCGGACGCATCGACGGAAGGCGCAGACCCGCGCCGCGTTGGTCCGGGCCGCACAGTCCTTCCTGGCTCAAGGACAGACCAACACGCCGGTGCTGGAGATTACTCAGGCCGCGGACGTTGGGATTGGCTCGTTCTATAACCACTTTGCGTCGAAAGACCAGCTGTTCGAGGCCGCGGTAGAGCACGTCATGGACCTCCTCGGCGCGGTCCTCGACGAGCTCACCACCGACGTCGAAGACCCCGCCGTCGCGTTTGCGACCAGCTTCCGGTTGACCGGTCGCTTCCACCGCCGTGAACCACAGCTCAGCAAGGTGATCCTGCACAGCGCCCTCGACCTCCTCGGCGCGCAGAAAGGACTGGCACCGCGTGTCCGGCGTGACATCGAGGCCGGCGTCGAATCCGGTCGGTTCACAATGACAGACGTCGACGTCGCCGTGGCGTGCGCCGTCGGCGCGGCAACCTTCCTCGGACAGCTAATCCAAGCCGAACCCGACCGCGACGACGCCGAAGCGACGGACCGGGCGACCGAGGCACTCCTGCGAATGCTGGGTGTGTCTGCCAACGAAGCGCATGCAATATGCCGCATCCCACTCCCCGAACTCCAGACTGCAAGGCTGCGCGGTGCAGTCGACGAGGCGTCAACAAAAGGAGACACGGCCCGCTGAATCGCGCTACCCGGGCCCGCTTGTTGGCTACTCAAGCAGGCGCGCAGCTCCTCGATACTGGACGGCTCGCATTACGCATGGCCATTGACGCCGCGGCGCATGTCGCTAGAGTGCGGGTCCGGAGTCCCCCCTGTCTTGGGCCGGCGCCGATGGCACTACCGTCAGCGCCGCGGCCCGCAGGCGAGATGCCCTTCCTGCCAACAGGTGAGCCACCACGTAATCTGATGCTGTGAACCAAGGGCAGAACGTGACCCCCTCCCCATCCAGCCAGCGACCCGGCGCGGACGCGCAGCAACGTTCAGAAGCCCTGAAGGAGCGCGTCTACGTCACCTTTACCGCGCTGGCCGTGACGATCGCTTTCGAACGCGACGCCGAACATGCCACCGTAGGCGACGCTGCACTCACGCTACTGCTCACCGTCGCGGGCACGCTGCTGGCCGTGTTCGTTGCAGATGTAACCGCACACATGATCAGGACCAGCGCGCTGCCATCCCGGACGGAAATCGCCCACCTCGCGTATGTGAGCTTCGGATCCTTGGGAGTGCTCCTGGCGCCAATGGCGATCCTCGGACTCAGCGCGCTTGGCGTGATCGAACTGGCACCGGCGCTCCGGATCATCGCGGTAACGCTCGTCGCCACGCTGATCGTCGTAACGCTCTTCGCCGTGCGGCGTTTGAGGGTGAAGCCATGGCTTAAAATCCTGGTCCTTGCCATCATGACGGCACTCGGACTCGCAGTGCTCGCCATCGAGCTCGCCGTCCACTGAGCTACAACGCAGCCACTCACCCGCGGCGGACCGCCGTTCAACGCGACACCCACGCGTGACAACGACAGCCGAGCCGTTAGGAACAACGAAGTTCCGGGCCGGCGGCAGCATCACCAACAGTTCAACCAAGCTGAACCCACAGATATCCGATTGCTGAGGGAATCCAAACTGGGCCGGCTCACGCCGGCCCAGCCGCAACGGCCTTCCCGGTCATAGGCCGTGCTTCAACGTGGGGGTTCAGCGGTGCTTCGCTCTGAAACCAGAGATGCCTTCTGGTCCGAAGCGAGAACCCCGCATACCCATTGATAAAACTGCAAAGAAGATGGGATCTCCCAACTCCTGTTCTCTACATCGGCAAGGCAGGCGGTCAAGAGGGAAGGACCAGTCTGTGGGGAGGTTGCGGCTGTATCGCCACCTGGGCGGGGAGAGAGCGCCACTCATCGGGGAGACGGGCGATTTGGTACGTCGAGGATGCCACCAATCAACTCCTTATCTCTTGGACCGACCGCCCACCTCGACACTTGATCCAGAATGCGTCGAGAACAACTCGTGGAACACTTCCGAAGAAATTTTAGGATGCTGGTTTCGGCCACCAGCGATGCGGCAAAAAAATACAAACATCAGCCCCTGTACCGCTGGACCAGGAGGTGGCCCGACGCCGTCAGCCCGCCTGACCTTAACCTGCCCGGTCGAGGAGTTCAGCCCGGTGCGTGACAGCAGCGGAGTAGTCCCGGAGGGCTTGGTCCGTCTCGGGCAACATTCTGGCGAGGACCCAGTCCAGGGGCCCGCTGAAGGAGACGGTGACCTTCAGGTGCGTTTGGCGCCCTGCAGGGTGACGGCCACGGTGCGGACTCCTTTGTACAGCCCCAATCGCCCACGCAACGTCCACGTCATGGTCTCGGCCGGTACCAGGTCCACGTGCAGCCTGAGGGTACGGTCCCCGCCCCGGGCACTTCGTATGCGGATTTTTCCGCCGTGCCGCAGGTCGCCCGTGAAGTAGGTAAACCCTGAAGCCCAGACCGTCAGGTTGCTGTTGTCGGTGAGGACCTCCCACGCCGTAGAAAGGCGGGCATTGATCAGAGCCTGCGACTCAAAGTACTGCACGCGCCAACAGTGTCTGCCGGTCCGGATCGGCCGGCGTTTCACAGACCAGGTTCACCCACTGTTCACCTGCAACTGATGACACGAGCATCTTGATGCCAACGCTCTTGTCCGCTTGCGTCGACATCTGCGTTCGATGCAAGCGGAGGAAGAACTAGATCGCGTCGCCGAGATGATCGGACGCCGCTGAACCCGACGTGCTGACGCCCGGGAACTCGGCGAACAGACTCAGAGCCCCCTCACGGCGCGGACTTCAAGCGTCAAAGCACCCGGACTACGGTCCGCGGGCCGTCACGCAGCGCCTGGTGAACGCGCTCGGCAACAATGCCGTGGCAGCCCTCCTTGGCATGAACAAGGACCCGGCCGAGCCGGTGGGTATACCGGCAGGATGCCCCGAACGAAGAGAACCGTGCCCGGCACGCGGACCTGGATGCCCTGGTGGGCCATCTGCACAGTGCATTTACTCCCCCCAAGGCTTCCTGAGGCTGAGATTATGCTTCATCCAGCGAAATTTCCTTGGGGGTCCCTGACGGGGCCCCAACGCGGGATCGCCAGGAAGCAGGAAGTCCTAGTAATTACTAGGTCTTCCTACTATATTTGAGGTCACAATCCACATCTTCGACAGGACTGGGCATGTTTGAACTCAACGAGGACCAGCAGTCGCTGGTTGCGATGGTGCGGGACTTCGCCAATGAGGCGCTGGCTCCTCACGCCGCGAAGTGGGACGAGACCAAGCACTTTCCGGTGGACGTGCTGGCCGAGGCTGGCGCGCTGGGCATGGGCGGCATTTACGTCCGGGAGCAGTTCGGCGGCTCCGGGCTGACGCGCTGTGATGCGGTGCTGATCTTCGAGGAACTGGCCAAGGCGGATCCGACGATCGCCGCCTACATCTCCATCCACAACATGGTCGTGTGGATGATCGACTCGTTCGGCAACGATGAACAACGCGCACAGTGGGTACCCCAGATGGCCTCAATGGAGGCGCTGGGCAGCTACTGCCTCACCGAGCCTGGCGCCGGCTCCGACGCTGCAGCGCTGAGCACCAAGGCGGTGCGTGACGGCGGAGACTATGTGCTGAACGGCGTCAAGCAGTTCATCTCCGGGGCAGGGTCTTCCAGCTACTACATCGTGATGGCCCGCACCGCCGATACCGGAAGCCGCGGCATCACCGCCATTGTCGTCCCGGCGGACACGCCGGGCCTGTCGTTCGGGGCGAACGAGAAGAAGATGGGGTGGAACGCCCAGCCGACCCGCCAGGTGGTCTTTGACAATGTCAGGGTTCCGGTTGCCAACCGGCTCGGGGAGGAAGGCAGCGGTTTTGGGATCGCGATGAAGGGGCTCAACGGGGGCCGCATCAACATTGGGGCCTGTTCCTTGGGCGGCGGACAGACGGCCCTGGAAAAGTCGGTGGCCTACCTGAAGGATCGGCAGGCGTTTGGCGGTCCGCTGATCAACCAGCAGACCCTGCTGTTCCAGCTCGCCGACATGGAAACGGAGCTCGTCACCGCCCGGACGCTGCTCTGGCGGGCAGCGGACGCGCTGGACCGCGGGGCGCCCGACGCCGTCAAGCTTTGCGCCATGGCCAAACGGGTCGCCACGGATGCCGGGTTCAACGTCGCCAACAGCGCGATCCAGCTCCACGGGGGCTACGGCTACCTGTCCGAATACGGACTGGAGAAGATCGCCCGTGACCTGCGGGTCCACCAGATCCTGGAGGGCAGCAACGAGATTATGCGCCTGATGGTCGGGCGCATCGTGGTGGGGGACTAGGCCTTAGGGCGGGGTGGAATCGCGGTCCGCGGACCGGCCCGGCGCCCCGAGGACGGGGCGGGACTCTGAAGCCGACAGATCGAGGCATGCCGGTGACGGCATTATCACCGGCTCCTTCACCGACACTGAGGTCCGGCGGCGCCTTCGCGAAGTCCTTTCCGTCGCCCACTTCCGCGCTCTGCCCCGCTTCGCCATACTTGGCTCATCGCCTTCCGATGCCAGCCCTGCACCTTGGGGAATGCTCGGACGCCGATAGCGAGTGGCGCACTGCGCGCCCTGGCCGTGAATCCGGCGGGATCCCATCTGGAGAGGCATGGGCAGTCCCCTGGGAAGCGGGGCAATGAGCCTGCTTCCTCCCTGCAAATCTGGCAAATCTGATAGTGAGGGCAATGATGCTTTCAATCAAGAACATCCCGTGGGCGGAGCTCCTGAAAGAAAACCACCATCACCCGTCCCCCCGCGATTGGTCGGACCAGGTGATCTACTTCCTCCTGATCGACCGGTTCTCTGACGGCAAGGAAAACGGCTACAAAAATCTAGCCGGGCTGGCCGTTCAAGGGACCACCCCGCTGTTTTCGGCGGCCGACGCCGGCAACGCCGTCACGACGCAGGCCGACACTGCGAAGTGGGAGTCCGCCGGCGCCCAATGGCTTGGCGGCAACCTCAAAGGGATCACATCCAAAATCGGCTACCTCAAGAGACTGGGCATAACCACGCTGTGGATCAGCCCGGTACTGCGGCAGCGCCCCGGAGTGGACGATTACCACGGCTACGGGATTCAGAACTTCCTGGAAGTCGACCCGCACTTCGGCACAGACAAAGACTTCAAGGACCTCGTCGCGGCCGCGCATGCCGCCGGGCTCTACGTCATCCTGGACGTGATCCTGAACCATTCCGCCGACGTTTTCCAGTACAACACCGTTGATCCGGCCGGCAACTTTTACACGCCTGAGTGGAGCGGCGCTACCTATCCTGTGCTCGGATGGCGGGATCCCGCCGGGGCCGCCACGCTGCCCTTCCCCACGCCAGTTAACCCGGCGGACGAGGACAGTGCCGTTTGGCCGGAGGAGCTCCAGACTGCGGACGCATTCACTCGCAAGGGGAACATTGTTCATTGGGATGCCAGGCCGGAGACGACGGAGGGCGACTTCTCCGGATTGAAAGACATTCACCAAGGGGCTGGACCGGTGTCCGACTACGCGCCGTCAGGAGCCCTTCGAATCCTCGCGGAGGCCTACGAGTACTGGATCGCCTACGCGGATCTTGACGGTTTCCGTGTCGATACCGTCAAGCACATGGACCATGGGGCGACCCGGTACTTCACCTCTGAGATTCATGAGTTCGCTGAGACCATCGGCAAGGATTCGTTCTTCCTGGTCGGAGAGATCGCCGGAAGCCGTGAATACGCCATCAGTACGCGTGACGAGACCGGGCTCGACGCTGCTCTGGGCCTGGGGGACGTTCAGCGCTTCATGGTGGACGCCGCCAAAGGCACAGGCGACCCCGCCAACTACTTCGAGCTGTTCCGCAACTCGAGCCAGGTCGACAAAGCCTCTCACACGTGGTTCCGCAACCACGTGGTCACTGCCTTTGATGATCACGACCTGATCAGGCTGGACAAGGAATGGAAGGCGAGGTTTGCTGCCGACCCGGATGGGCGGGCACTGGAGCTCGCGATCCTCGCCATGAACGCAACGACGCTGGGAATCCCCTGCATCTACTACGGAAGTGAACAGCGTTTCGACGGCAAGTTCCCGTCCGGCTTGATCCCTCCTCCTGACAAAGAAGACAGGCCGGACCGCTATATCCGGGAAACGATGTTCGGGGGCCGCTTTGGGTCGTTCAGGAGCCGGGACAGGCACTTCTTCGACGAGACGGGGCAGACCTATCAGGAGCTGGCCAAAATCCTGGCCGTCCGGACCAGCGACCTCGCACTCCGCCGCGGGCGGCAGTATATGAGGCCGATTTCCGAGGACGGCATCGTCTTCTGGTATCCGAACAAGATCGGCCCGGGGCGGATGACGTCGATCGTCGCCTGGAGCCGAATCATCGCGAACCGGGAAGTAGTGTGTGCAATCAACACGGACCTGGCAGCGCCAAGGACAGTGTGGGTGACCATAGACGCGCGCCTGCATGCCGTTGGCTCCAAGTTCCAATGTGCCTATTCGACGAACCCGGCCCAGCTTGGATCGGGGGTGTCGGCTGAGGCGCGGAACGGTTTGGCGATCAGCGTCACCGTCCCGTCAGCCGGCTTCGTCATCATGACGCCTTAGACCCTGAAAGTGATCACGCAGCAAGGGAGCAGGCCATGCCTGCTCCCTTGCTGCGTGATCAGGGGCTTCCTATCGGGCCTGCGTCCGTGTCCTCGTCATCACGGTGCCGGCTGCTCGATCGGTTCCGAATCCGAGGGCACCTCCGGCGCCGAAGTCTGTTCGGTTTCGGGGGCGAGGTCCGCCGGCGTGGAGTCGCTTGATTCGTCGGCTCCTGATTCGTCGGCTCCCGGGTCTTCAGTTCCGGCCGAGCCGGTGTCCCCGCGACTGGGGCTGCCATCCGTAGTCAGGCCGTCCGTAGTCATGCCCTCTTGTTGGTTAGCGCCTTCCTCGACTTGCCCAGGCACTTCCACCGGGTTCTCGGCCGGTTCGTCTGTCTCGTCCGGGACAGTCGGATTGCCGGTCAATGCTTTGCCCAGCGTCGTTGTGGGCCCGGTCGCACCGCCGTCGATGCTCGACGTCGACGAGACGAGGCTGGAGATGGGCTGATTGGTTCCGAATTCGACAGCGGTCACACCGACCATCGCGACAACGAATGCGGCGGCACTGACCGCCCCGAGCCTGATCCAGGTCTCGGGCGTGAACTTGCCCCTCACACGTTTGGCTCGAGGTTCGTCGCTCTCGGCCGGTGCGCTGGCGGCGAGCATGTCGCCCTCGTCAGCGCGCAGTCCGGGCGTGCGTCGTTGGGGGATCTTCTTCAAGGCGACGGTGGCGGCCGAACTGAGTGTTCGGGCATAGAGAGCGGCGCCCACTGTGGCAACGATAGAGCCGAGTGCGGCGCCGATCAGCGTCCCGGCAACGCCGAGAAAGGACCCCACCAAGGCAGAGGTCACCGCGGCCAGAGCCGAGCCAATAGTCTGGGTGCCACTGAGTCCGAGGAGCTGTTTGGGCTTGTCTTCGATAGTGGAGTCTTCAGGCATATTCACAACGCATTTCAGTCAGGGAATGTTACGAAGAGATAACGTTACCTGCCTGCGGCTGGTTCTCCACTGGGGCCGTAATTGTTTGAGATGCTTCTCACGGGCACGACGAGCGTCAGTGTTCATGCGATCGCCGCCTCCGGGGGAGGTGGAGAACTATCGATGATCCAGGGACTTCGGGATGTTGTCGCTGGTCAGGCCGACGGGGCCGGGCCTCGCTTCCAAGCCCTATGTTGGGTCGTGCCGTGAGTAGGAGGAGCCGGAGGGCGTCCGTTCCAACAGTTCGAAGTCGATCAAGTAACGGCGCAGCATTACGACGTCATCGGTATAACTGAGGAGCCGTTCATTTACCTGCTTTTCCGTTAACTGTTCGCCGGGCTCGATGGCTTCGCTGACAATCCAGGCGAGGAGCTCCCGCCGCTCCGCCATGTTGGCCGGATACCGCTCGATCCTGCCCAGGCGCATGAAGCGAGCCAACCCGGTCTGCGCTTGTCGTCGGGGTTGCTGGGTGAGTAGGCCGCTGAAGATCGCCTCGGACGCCTCCAGTTCGTTGGCAGCATTCCGTTCGACGAGCCCGGACTCAAGCAGGGCGGCGATGGCCCTGTCTCGCCGTCGGGCATTCAGCTCAGCAACCACGTCGGGGAGCTTGGCGCCCAGCACGATTTGCGCGTAGGCGGTCCGCGCGTCCTTGTTGGCTAGGGCTGCCACCACTCGCCGCCAGTGCGGTCCGCTCAGCCTCGGCCCTCCGGTCACAGCGTTTCCCCACTCTGCATCTGCCACCGCCTGTGCTGGTCACCGTGTGCTTCGTCAACACGCAAAATCGTAGTCCTGCGTGGGTGCGACGGACAGAGTCTCTAGTCGGATGAACTCGGATTAGCTGTTGTCCGTAGTAACAGGAATCCGGACGGCCCTGCCGCTGACCACTATCCCGCCGGCGGCGGGAATGTTCACTGTGAGCAAGCCCGGCCGGCCTACGTGTCGTCCCTGGCGGATGAGGACCCTCGATGGAGGCTCGACCAAGCCCAGGAAGCGCAGGTAGGCGCCGACCGCAGCCGCGGCGGCCCCTGTTGCAGGGTCCTCCGTGATGGCGCCCACCGGGAATAGATTCCGGGCTTCGAATTCGCCATCTGCAATTCGGCAAAGGATCGTCACGGTTGCTGCCCAGCCCTGAACGTCCATGAGGCGGCGCACCGCCTCCGGATCGAAGGCAATGGAATCGAAAAGAGTAGTCTCGGCGAGGACCAGCACCGGATGCCAGTTTCCCGAATACGCGATCCGCGGCGGATAGGCCGGATCGAGATCGCCCAGCCCGACGCCGAGCAATCCGAGGAGTTTTGCCAGGACGGCGTCGTCGAATTCGGCCAGCCGCGGCTCAACGGCGGTAAACGATGCGGTGATGTCGGCGCCATCGCCTGCCGTCTCGATGACGACCGGGCCGACAGGGGTGTCGAAGGTGAAGGATCCAGCCCCGTCGCGAATGCTCAGCGCAACGGCCAACGCAATCGTCGCATGGCCACAGAATGGCACCTCGGCGATAGGCGAGAAGTACCGAACCCGGCTCCGACGCGCGTCGCCGTCGACGCCCTGCTCCGTCACAAAGGCGGTTTCGGCATACCCGACGGCGGCCGCCGCGGCCAGCATCCCGGCTTCATCCATGTGGCGGGCATCCAGAACCAGCCCGGCAGGATTGCCGCCGTCTGGCGTCGTGGAAAAGGCCGCATATCGGAGGACCTCGGGGGAGTTTTCCATACCCCCGATCCTCCCATGCCTAGTCACCGCATCAGAGGCCATCCCCTCATAGCGACGGTCTACCGCCAAGTCCTCTGGACCACCCGGCACGTGTCCCGCTCGTTCCCCGGTATTGCCCTTGAGAGTGGCTCGACCGGCTGCTCTCCGCGGCGCTACCGTTGAAGTGATGTCTGGGATGGACAAGTTTGACGGGTTTCTGGCCACAGCGCGGACGGCGTACGCCCGCGGCGACTGGCATGCCGCTTACCGGCAGCTCAGCCAGGCACGGGAGATATCGGAACTGGAGACGGAAGACTTGAGTCTCCTGGGCAGAGCCGCGTGGTGGCTCGGACAGGTCAAGGAATCGCTAGAAGTTTCCGAGGACGTCTACCACCGCTTCCAGGACGACGGCGACGCATCAGACGCGGCCATGAAGGCCCTGCACCTGGGGCTGCTGTGGTTCATCCGCGGAGATGTGGTCATCGCTTCCGGTTGGGTGAGCCGTGCCCGGAGACTACTGCAGGACCTTCCAGAAGGTCCGGAGCACGGCTACCTGCTTTACCTGGACGCCTGCCTCGCGCTTAGTCTCGCGGACCCGGGCCCCGCGAGGGAGACCGCGGCCAAGTTGCAGGATTTGGGCCGGAGCCTGCGCGAGCCCGCACTCACCTCTTTCGGTTTGGTGCTCGCCGGCCTGGCAGACCTGCGCAGCGGCAGCACCGCATCGGGCTTCGCCCAGCTGGACGAGGCAATGCTTCCGGTGCTCGCCGGCCGGCTGCCGCCGGAATGGGCAGGAGAAATCTATTGCACGGTGATCCACGCGTGCCACGACCTGGCCGACCTGCACCGGATGCGTGCCTGGACTGACGCCACCGAGCAGTGGGGCGAGCAGTTCGTGGGAGACGTGGTGTATGCCGGCATCTGCCGCATCCACCGGCTGCAGCTGCTGAGCATCGAAGGCAGCTGGGATGCGGCGGAACATGCGATCGAGCAGAGTGCGGCGGCGCTCGTGGGCCGGAACAACTGGGTGGCGGGCGAGGCCTACTACCAGCTGGGCGAAATACGCCGTCTTCGCGGGGACAGCAGCGGCGCCGAGGAAGCTTACGCCCGGGCCACGGAGTTGGGGACCGAACCGCAGCCGGGCGCTTCGTTGCTCCAGCATGCCGGCGGGAAGAACGAGGCGGCGTGGGCCGGGCTGTGTGCCGCCTTGGCCGGGCGGGACCGGCTGGCCTGCGCACGGCTGCTGTTGTCCGGCGTCGAAATCGCCCTGGCTCTCGGACACTTTGATGAGGCCGAGCGGCTCTGCGCCCGGATGGAGGAAACCGCAGCGGTGTTCGCCACCGCCGGCTTCCGCGCCTGGGCCGGGCACGCCCGGGCCGCACTGCTGATCGCGCAGTCGCAGCACGCCGAGGCGTTGCCCGTGCTGCAGGCAGCCGTCCACGAGTACCGGACCCTGCACGCCCGCTATGACACAGCCAGAGTCTACGAACTGCTCGCCCAGGCGCACCGCGGGCTGGGGCAGGCCAGCGTCGCCGCTGCGGATTCCGCGACGGCGCTGGCGATCTACAGCGAACTCGGTGCCCTGCCGGATGTCCGCAGGCTCGACGGCGGCCGGCTTCCTGGCGGGCTGACCGAGCGCGAGGCGGACGTGCTGGCGTTCACTGCCGCGGGAGCCAGCAACAAGCAAACTGCCGAGGCATTGTTCATCAGCCAGAAGACGGTCGGCAGGCACCTGGCGAACATCTATGCCAAGATCGGCGTCTCCTCGCGCACGGCCGCCGCAGCCTGGGCTCACGAACACGGGCTGCAGCCGCGCCGCTAGGTCCCGCTGCCTTCCCGCCGACGCCGGGCAGCACCGGCAGACGGCGTCTGCATGATTCGCCCCATGGGCTCCAACCAGAACGCATCATTCGCCCGATGCCGACGGCACGTGGCAATTCCTACGCTGGAAGCAATCAGGCACAGACGCCTGCAGCAAAGGAAGGAACAACAATGACCATCGAGCTAGAAACCTCACTGGCGGAGTTCGACGCCGAGGCCTCCACGGCATTTGCGGGACGCTTCGTGGGCATCCTGAACGACGCCGCGATCGCCCTGCTGACCAGCGTCGGGCACCAGACCGGCCTGTTCGAAAAGCTGGCTGGCCTGCCTGCCGCCACCAGCGAGCAGATAGCCGACGCCTGCGACCTCAACGAGCGCTATGTGCGCGAATGGCTGGGCGGGATGACCGCGGCGCGCGTGATCCACTACGACCCGGCGGCCGGGACGTACTGGCTGCCCCGCGAGCATGCCGCCGTCCTGACCAGCGCCGCGGGCCCGGACAACATGGCTATTCTGATGCAGCACATTTCCATGATGGGCGAAGTTGAACAGAAGATCATCGAGCGCTTCCGGCACGGCAGCGGGCTGTCCTACGAGGACTACCCCCACTTCCACCGGAACATGGCCCAGACCAGCGCGGCAGTGCACGATGCAGCACTGCTGGACGTGATCCTGCCGCTGGTACCCGGTCTGCCTGAACGGCTGAACGCCGGGATCGACGTCGCCGACGTCGGCTGCGGCAGCGGCCATGCGATCAACGTCATGGCGCAGGCTTTCCCGGCCAGCAGGTTCACCGGCTATGACTTCTCCGAGGGAGCCATCCGTGCCGCCCGCGGCGAGGCGGAACGGTTGGGCCTGGCGAACGCCAGCTTCGAGGTCGTTGACGTGACCGGCCTGGACGTCGAGGCCCGCTTCGACGCGGTGACGGCTTTCGACGCCATCCACGACCAGGCGCATCCGGCGGCGGTGCTGCGTAACATCCACCGGGCGCTGCGGCCGGACGGGATCTTCCTGATGGTGGACATCAAGGCATCCAGCAAGGTGGAGGAGAACATTGAGCTCCCCTGGGGCAGCTACCTGTACGCGATCTCGACCTTCCATTGCATGAGCGTTTCACTCGGGCTCGACGGCGACGGGCTGGGCACCGTCTGGGGCAAACAGCTCGCGCAGTCGATGCTCGCCGACGCCGGCTTCGCGAACGTGGCGTCCCAGGACATCGAATCGGATCCGTTCAACGCGTACTTCATCGCCAGGAAGTAACACGCTGCCGCCAGATATGAATCGGAAGAGCCAGGACCATGCCGTGAACTGGTCCCCGGAAGTCGGACTGTGAATTCAGGTCCGACTTTCGGGGAGCAGCTTTTATGTATGAGCGCAGTTCGTTGTCCGAGGAGAAAACGGAAGACCTTGGGCCACCCGAAGCGATCCAGGAGGGCTGCGGGAGGGTTATTTACAATCGCCAGACCGAAGGCCAAAATGAGTCAAAATCGCGGCCTCCTATGCCGGAATGGTCAGCACCGACCGTTTGCCGCAGCAGGCGAAGCTGAGGAGCTTTCAATGACGATCCTGAGTGTTACGCACGAGGCCGAGGCCACCGGGTTGACGGCTGAGATCTACGATGCCGACCGCCGAACGCTCGGCTACGTGCCGAGCCACACGAAGGCCATGAGCCTGAACCCGGAGGCATTCCTTGCCTGGGAGTCCCTCACAAAGGCCATCAGCTCATCCCTGGGCATCCGCCGCTACGAGTTGGTGACGCTGGCCGCGGCCCAGGGCATCGGATCCAGTCATTGCAGGCTGGCTCACGGGAAAAAGACGCTCACGATAATCGGCGAAGAGCAGTTGCGTGCCATCGCCACGGACTTCCACGATGCGGGTCTTCCGGAGGCGGAGGTGGCCATGATGGACTACGCCGTGAAGCTCAGCACCGATGTGGCTTCCATGAGCGAGAGCGACGGGCAGCGACTCCGCGACTTCGGGTTCAGTGACCGTGAGATCGCCGACATCACCCTGGCTGCGGCTGCACGAAACTTCTTCAGCAGGGCGTTGCTGGCCATGGACGTTGACTTGGACGTCCCCGACGGGATTAGCGACGAGCTGAGAGACGCGCTGCTGGCACCGCTGTTCCGGGTTCAAGGGCCAGGGCCCGACGGCGACTCCCGCGGCTGCGCTAGTGATTGAGTCCCGGTGCTCCAGCGATAGCCGACGTCCCATGGTCAGAAAGGAATATTCGCTGGCTCGTCGCGTCCGGTCGACAGCCCAATGCGCGGACTCTGTCGCCGGGCCTTCGTGTACGACGGGGGGACCGACTTCCGTCGTAGGCTGAACCTCGGACCTAATCGACAGGAGGCCGAAGTGACGGAAACGACGGTGGCCGAGGTGATGGCCGAGCTGGCGCAGCTTGAGGACCCGAGGGCACGCGAGGTGAACGAGAAACGCGGTGACGATCACGGTGTGAATCTGAGCAAATTGCGCGCTCTGGCGAAGCGGCTGAAGACACAACAGGACCTCGCGCGCCGGCTGTGGGAGACAAATGACACCCCGGCGAGACTGCTGGCGATCCTGATCTGCCGCCCGAAGGCGTTCGAGCCGGACGTGTTGGACCGCATGTTGCGCGAGTCGCGAGCACCCAAGGTGCACGACTGGCTCGTGAACTACGTGGTCAAGAAGAACCCTCACTCCGAAGACCTGCGGCTGGCCTGGTCCGCCGATCCGGATCCCGTGGTTGCGAGTGCGGGCTGGGCCCTAACAACCGAACGCGTGGCGAAGAAGCCCGAGGGCCTGGAGCTCGCCGGACTTCTCGATGTCATCGAGGCGGAGATGAAACACTCCCCGGATCGCCTGCAGTGGGCAATGAACCACTGCCTGGCTCAGATCGGGATCGAGCACGCCGAGCACCGCACTCGTGCAATCGACATCGGTGAGCGCCTGGAGGTGCTCAAGGACTACCCGACTTCCCCGGGCTGCACGTCTCCGTTCGCGCCCATTTGGATCACGGAGATGGTGCGCCGACAGCCCGACCAGTAGGAAGGTTCCGGCTCACGCCCGGACATCATGCTGATCAGCCAAGAACGCGGCCACGAAAGCTTCGGCCACCGACACGGCTTTGGTGCCGTGCTCAAGGTGCGGTGGCCAGGGTGGATCCTCCGGGCCTGCGGCAGGGAAGTCGTGCCCGGCTGCGAATTCGTACCAGTCCGGGAAGGGGTCCTGCGGCAGGTCCAGGTCGGGATCCCGGCCGCGGTCCGGGGGCGGGTCCAGGTCGGGATCCCGGCCGGGGTCCCGGGGCGGGCGTTCGTTTAGGCCTTCGTCGGTGGCCAGAATGTTTGGTGGCCAGTGGGGTGGTTCCCAGTCCTGTTGTTCGCTGGGGTAGTTCCGTCCTGAGGGTGAGGTCCAGCCGGGCGGTTTGTCTTTGCTGGCACCGGCGGGTGTCCAGGCGGAGCCGTGTTTGAGGCGGTGGTGTTTGGGGCAGGGCTGTCCGAGGTTGTTGAGCCCGGTGGTGCCGCCGTCGGCCCAGGCCAGGAGGTGGTCGGCCTCGTTGTCCAGGGAGGGGTTGTTGCAGCCCGGGAAGGGGCATCGGCCGTCGCGGAGCCGGAGCCATTGGCGCATAGCCTTTGTGAGGCGGTAGTTGGTCCGGCCGATTTCCAGCGGGGCCCCGTCGCGGGGGTCGGTCAGGACCCGGTGGAAGGACTCCGCGCCGTCGGCGATCAGGGCCCGGGCCATGGACGGCGGGATCGGCCCGTACCCGTCCAGGACCGCCGGTTCCTCCCCGGCGCCGAGCAGGGACAGGACCGGGACGGTGATCAGGACCTGCGCCCGCGGGACCGGCACCTCCCCGGTCAGGCCGTTGCCGTCGGCGTCGGTACCGGTGGCGCTGTTGGTGGTGAGGAGCCAGGTGGCGGCGATGTCGGCGCGGAGCTGGGTCAGGGTCCGGGGCTCGTCCGGGCCCTGGAGGGCGCGGGCGGCGGCGGTGGTCCGTTGCCAGATCCCCGCCGCGGTATCGGCCGGGAGGTAGGCGGAGAGCCACGCCATCCCGTCAGAATCCGGGCGGAATTCGACCCGCCGGTCTTTGGCGCTCTTGGTGTGGCGTTGTTCGATGCTGACCGGGTGGTGGCGTTCGCGCCAGGTGCGGGCCTTGGCGCGAAACCGGTACGGGACGAGTTCCCCGGCCGGGCATCCGCGGGCCGGGTTGGGCGCGTCGGGGTCCAGGAAGTGCGCCTCCAGTGCCGCCGCCCCGGCCGGGTCCAGGTCACCGGTTTCGTCGACCATGATCCGGGCGTGGGCCCAGGAGATCGTCCCGTCCCGCAACGCGTCCAGGGTCAGCGGCAGCGACGTCGTCAGGGCCCGGCTCTCGCCGAGCAGGGCTCCGGCGGCGTGTTCGCTGACCGTCAGGACACAGGCGAGTTCGGCGACCATCGCCATTTCCTGGACGGTGCGGTCCCGCAGGGATGCCGTCGGGGACGCCAGGGCCCGGGTCGCCGCCGCATAGTCCGCGGTCAGCAACACCTTCAACGCCGCGAACCGGGATTCCACAACGGCCAACCCTGAGAGCCCGTCCAGGCTGGCGTCCGCCAGAAGCCGCAACGGATCCGCCCACGGCGGACCAGACCCGGCACCCCGGGACGGACCGGCGCCGGACGGAATGATGCGGGCCGAATCAGCGTGGTCCTCCCCGGAACCGGTGAAGACAGCCAAAGCAGCAACGGACGCGGCGACAGCCGCCAGGGCCTCCCTGCTCTCCGCACTCCAGACCGTGCTTTCCATGCGTTCAGACTAGAAGATGGCTACGACAATTTTTGTTCCATCCGACCCAGTGGAATACCACGGTGATTCACGACGTCGTGCCTGAACAAATAGCGGAACTGAAGGCGCGGCTCGGGGGCGATATCGCCCTGAGCGGCGCCAATTTGGCCTCCTCTTTCATGCGGCACGGCCTGATCGACGGATTTCAGATTCTCGTCCATCCCGTGGTCCTGGGGCAGGGCCGGCCGCTGTTCGAGGCCCCTGATGTCCGGATGGGTCTCCGGCTCGAAGGGACGCAAACGTTCCCCAACGGCGTGGTGTTGCTCCACTACTCCAACGACCGCCCCTGAAGCGGACCAGCGTAGGCCAGGTTAGCGATCCACCAGCCTCAGCGGCCGTTCCCCCAATTGCACCAGGATTTCCTGGCCCCAGGACGCCGTGAGACGGTCGTCCTCCATGCCGTCGCCGAACACCACGAGCTGGTCGGATGCAACGGTGACGCGCAGTGTTTCGCCGGCCGACAGCACCCCCTCGGTCAAGGAGGCTCCGGTGATGGGGGAGGGCCAGGCCTCACGGACGAACCACGCGAGCCGGGGATCCGTTGGTGCCGGAAACGCGCGTCCTCCGCGTTCCAGGGCGATGGAGGCGCACCAGCCGGTGGCGCCCGTGCCCGTTGAGACGATCACGCCCGACGAGGAGTGGCGTTCGGCCCGGCCGTCCGGGGTGGTGAGCTGGTATCGGGCCGACTGGTGCGAGGCGTGCCCGATAAATACCTCGTTGAGCCCCGAGAGTTCCTGCCCGTCGTCGAGCCGTGCCGTCACCGTGGCGAGTTCCCGGCAGCGCACCCGTTTCGCCGGGCCGGCGAGGCCAGCCTCATGGAGCAGCTTTGCCGCAGCGTCGGGCGTGTGCCGGACCAGGACACCCGGATTCGCCCCCGGTTCCGGATCGATCCCGATGACGGGCTGGCCGTTGAGATACTTCGCCGCGTTGGCCACGAGCCCGTCCTGACCCACCACAGCGATGATGTCCTCCGGGGTGAGCAGGAAGCGGCTCAGGTCGGCGCGCTCCACCTCGGCGTGACGCCACTCGGCCGGAACAGCGGCGCGGACAGCCGCCAGAGCCGCGGTGAGCAGGTCATGGCGCTCCTGCACATCCTGGAGCGTGCGGCCGCGGGTCCGGAGGAAGAATTCGGCCTGGCCGCGGGTGGCGTGACGGTCCAGGAGTTCCTGGAGTTCGGTGCGCCGGTGGACGATGACGAGACGGGGGTTTGCCATGACCGGAGGCTACTTCCCGACCGGGACGGCGGTCGCAGCCCTGACACCGGCCGCAGTAGCAGGGCCGGCCGCAGGTTCCCTGACCAGCCCGGCGAGTGCACCGCTGAGCAGGTCCGGGGTGATGGTGAGGTTCCCGATGTTGGGCAGTGATGCGGCAGCGTCGCGCAGGGCCAGTGCCAGCAGGGTTGCCTGTTCCATGTCCCGGTATACGTCCATGGTGGCGGCCTCGCGTGCCGCGTCTGCCTCGCCGACGAGTCGGATCTGGTTCGCTTCGGCGGAGGCGTTGATGCCCTGGCGTTCGGCCGAGGCCTGCGCCTCAATGAGTCCCGCGGCGGCTTTTTCCTCGGCCTGACGCCGTGCGTTGGCGCCTTCCTGGGTGACCAGGTGCTCGCGGCGGGTGGCCAGTTCGATCTGGCTCGCCATTTCGTTCTCGGAGATTGTCCGTTCGCGTTCGACGGCGACGGCCCGGCGCTCGTACACGGCGCGGTCCGCTTCGGCCTGGAGCTGTTCCCTGACCGGTGTCTGCAGTGCCCGCTCGACATCGGACTCCGGCCTGACCGCCAGGACCTGCACCGCAAGGATCTCGATGCCGGTGGACTGGAGCCGCGAGTCCGCACGGAGGGCTTCGGTGAGAACGCTACGGAGCTGGCTGACTCCTCGTTCCAGTGCCTCGGCGAGCGTGGTGGTGGCGATCTGGTCGATGGCGTGGCTTTGGCACAGCTGGCCGATGATGGTGGCGACCTGCTCCTTGCCGGTTGCCTGCGCCGAGCCGGCCGGCTGGAGGCCGAAGTCGAGCCGCGTGGAGACGGACACCGGGTCGATGAAGCGGTAGGTGACGTTGGCCTGGACACTCACGTCCTGGTGGTCACGGGTGATGGCATGGAAGAGAGTGGGCAGTTCCTGGTCATCCACAGGAACTTCGCTGAGCACGGAGTTCGCCGGCCGGAACCAGAAGGCCTGGCCCACACCCTGATGCCTGACTTGGCCCTTCTGCAGGTGGACGACGTGGCCGGTGGGGCTGCCAAGGAAGTGGCTGATCCAAGGGTAGCGCTTGATGCTGGCCATGGAGTTCTCCTAAACCGTTCGATATTGTCGTCAACTTGACGATAACTGAACTCTAGAACACGCCCCGAGTTATTGTCAAGGTGACGATAAGTCCCTACTATGGATTCATGCCTGAATCCCACTCGGCACCTGCGTCCTTCCCGGTGACGGTCGACGTCGTCGCCCTCACCGTGGTCGACGACGGCCTGCGAGTCCTGCTGGTCACCCGCCTCATCGAGCCCTTCCGCGGCAGGCTCGCACTGCCGGGCGGTTTCGTGCTGCCCGGCGAAGACCTCGTGACTGCGGCGGGCCGGGAACTCGCGGAGGAAACCGGCGTCGAGCAGGTCCCTGGCCACCTGGAGCAGTTGGGGAGCTACGGGCCGAGGGGGCGGGACCCTCGCGGCGATGTGCTCACAGTGGCCCACCTGCTGCTCGCACCGAACTTTCCCGTCCTGTCCGCCGGGAGCGACGCCGAGCACGCCGCCTGGTACCCGGTCGGCCAGGTCTTGGGTGGCGAATTGGAGCTCGCCTTTGACCACGGGCGGATCCTCGCCGACGCCGTGGAGCGGGCGAAGTCGAAGCTCGAATATTCCCCGCTGGGGGCGGCCTTTTGCGGCGAGGAGTTCACCGTCGCACAGCTCCGGACTGTGTATGAGGCCGTCTGGGGCACGCGCCTGGACCCCCGGAATTTCCACCGCAAGGCCACGGGAACGCCTGGTTTTCTGGAAGACACAGGGCGGATGACGACGGGCGAGACCGGCCGCCCGGCGGCGCTTTTCCGGCTGGCCGGCGCCGCCCGTCCCGCCGCTGGCCAGCCAATCAGGGCGGTGCTCAACCCGCCGCTCATGCGGCCGCGTGACTGACGCAGCGCGGGAGTTCAGTCGATTGCCTCGATGCCAAGCCGCTTGAGTTCTTCCAGGTGGCTCCGCATGTTCTGGAGCACCTCGGGGGAGTGCGGCGGCCAATCCAGGATCTCGTCAACGACCCGCAGCGGAGCTTGGGTGCGGTAGGAACGAGTCGGGTTGCCCGGGAACTTCTTGTCCGTCAGATTGGGGTCATCCTCAAAGGGGCCCGTGGGTTCCACACGGTAGATCCTGCCCGGCCCCTCGCCCACGCCGAGTTCCGCTCCCCAAGTGGCCGCATCCAGCGTCGCAGTCACGTAGACGAAGTTCGCACTCCTCCGTTCCCCGAAATTCGAGCTATGACCGGGTTTCAACAGGTCCCCAGGCAACAGGTCAGCCTTCGTGCCGTGGTAGAACGGCCCGGGGTCTTTGGCCCCGGACTGCGGAGGTCGGTTCTCCATCTATGTCCTCCTCGGAGTTGGGCTTCCAGAGTAGCCGGCTGACCGTTGACGTCGGCGGGAATCGCTTCGCTCCCTTTTTGGGAGGCGTGGCTCGCATGAAATTGAGGGACTATGGCCCTAGTCTTCCTCCTCGGCAAGGCGTTAACTTGTTGGGCTGGGGCGCGCACCGTTTCCCCTCGCAGCAGGCCATGTTCCACCCCGAACCGCACACCGAGAAGGAAGGCGGCATCGTCAGATGCACATTAAGGACCATTGGGACCGTCTGGACCCTGCCACGCGGAAGTGGTTCATTGACAACCCCGGATGCCAGATCCTTCCCAGGACCATCACCGCAGTTGTCTCCAAGGCGGCGGGCGAGGATCTCGCCAGTGGGCAGCACGGCGAGACGGTCATATCCCAGGAGGATCATGACTTCATCCGTTCGAAGGCGACCGAGGTCTCTAACGCCTGAACCACTCCGCGGTCACAGGGTCACACGAAAGGCGCACCTCCAGGACAGAGATGCGCCTTTCGCGTCAGATGCCTGCCGTCTGGCGGCCCGCCATGACCCGGGACAGGAACTCCTCCACAACCGCGGCGAACTCATCAGGCCGTTCGATCTGGGGCATGTGCCCCGTGTTCGAGAAGACATACGACTCGGCACGGGGCACCGCTGCGGTCGCCGCCTTCAGCTGGCTGCACGGGATGACGTGGTCATGGTCGCCCCAGACAACGAGCGTCGGAATGTCCGACTGCGCTAAGGCCGCCACGAGGGCCGTCCGCCATTCTGCCCGGATGCCGGCGATGGTTCCGAGATCGCGGGCGATGTCGTGGGTCGTTTGGCGGTGGGCCGCCCGCTGCGACAGCGCGAATGCATGGTCGACGCGGGCATCGGTCGCCAGCTCCTTGTCGTAGAAAAGCGACTGGACCGTGCGGCGCGAAGCTGACTCGGCGGGACGCATGAGAACTGCAGCGAGCGGCCTGACCGTGAGCAGGCGCAGGACCAGGGCAACCCTCTGGCCGAATCCGGCGCTGTCGGCCAGAACCAGTGCCGAAACGCGGTCGGGATGGTCGGCAGCGAACCTCATGGCGACGGCACCGCCGAGCGAATTGCCGATGACCGGCAGCGGTTCGTGCACCCCGAGGGCGTCGAGGACTGCAGGCAGGGCATCAGCAAGCTTCGCCAAAGTCGCCGGCCCGGCGACTCGGTCGGAGTACGCGAAGCCGGGCAGGTCAACGCTGTAGACGGTGTGGCGTGCCGAGAGTCGCTGGTGTTGCTCGTCCCAGTCATGGAGGCTCTGGCCAATGCCGTGCAGGAGCAGCACGGGGTCCCCGGTGCCGGTCTTTCGGTAGCGCAGGCGCCGGCCCGCGACGTCGAGGTGTGCTGTTCCCGGCAGGTCGAGAGGGTCCTCGCACGCCTCCGGGGTTTCCCGTCCAGGCGCGGCCACCCGCTGCCCGCGTCGACCGAAACGAACGTGGTCCGTCAGCCTGCCGGCCCTGAGCAGGGCGAAGTCGCGCACATAGTTCTGGTGCAATCGCCAAGGCGAGCCGGCGCCCTGCCTGGGCAGATGTTGGGCGTCGCGAAGAATATAGCCGGCCTTCAGGTCGATCAGGGACGTCAGCTCAACCTTCGCGACGTCGGAGGGAGCCTGGGGCGTGACCCATTGCAGGTCCCGACGGTCGAGGTACTTCAGCAGCCTGCAGATGTAGCCGGCTACCAGATCCGCCTTCAGCGTCCACGACGCGTTGGTGTAGCCGACGGTGAGCGCAAAATTGGGAACACCGTCCAGCATCATGCCCTTGTAGGTCACGGTCTTGCCCACGTCCACCGGCCCGCCGTCGACCCGGAGAGTCATCCCGCCCAGCACGAGCAGGTTCAGGCCTGTCGCCGTGACGATCACGTCGGCCGGGATCGATCTCCCCGAGACCAGGTCAAGCCCGCCAGGGGTGATCCGTGAGATCCGGTCGGTCACGATGTCGGCAGTGCCCGCGCTGATGGCGCGGTAAAGGTCGCCATTGGGGATCGCGCAGAGCCGCTGGTCCCAGGGCTGATACGACGGGGCCAGGTGCGTGTCGACCGCAAAGCCCTCCGGCAGCTTGGCGATGGCTGCCTTGCGGAGGATCGCCTTCATCGTTTCCGGCCGCCGTCGGCTGAGCTGGTACGTCAGCATGGAAAAAAGAATGTTCTTTGCCCGGACGACGTTGTACGCCAGCTGCGCCGGCACCTTGCCTTGAAGAAGGTCGGCCAGATGGTCCCGGGAGGGCACGGGGGCGATGTAGGTGGGGGAGCGCTGCAGCATGGTGACCTTGGCAGCCGAGCCCGCCATCGACGGGACGAGGGTCACTGCGGTTGCCCCGCTGCCGATGATCACCACCTGCTTGCCTTCGTAGTCGAGATCAGCAGGCCAGTGTTGCGGGTGGACGATCGATCCCGCAAACGTTTCGGCCCCCTCGATGGCCGGGGTGAACCCTTCATCATAGCGGTAGTAGCCCGAGCAGACGGACAGGAACGCGCAGGTGAACGTGACTGACTGGGCGGCGTGCGACGTCGGACGGTCCGGTCGATATTCGCCGGCGGACGTGAGCGCGGCCGTGACGGTCCACAGCGCGGTTTCGCTGGACCACTCGGCCGATTCGACCCGGTGATGCAGCCGGATCCGCGCTTCGAGTTCCTCGTCCGCGACCGTCGCCTCGATGTATTCGCGAATCGCATCGCCGTCGGCAATGGCCTTCGCGCCGGCCCAGGGCCGGAAGGAGTATCCGAGGGTGTACATGTCGCTGTCGGAACGGATGCCCGGGTACCTGAAAAGATCCCAGGTGCCTCCCACCGCACCGCGGGACTCGAGGATGGTGAAGGTCTTCCCGGGTATTTCGCGTTTCAGCCGGCTGGCGAATCCGATGCCGCTCAGCCCGGCACCGACAATCAACACATCGACGTGTTCGCTCATGAGGCCAAGCTATAACATCTGGGCGCAGAACATCGGCGAGATGGGTCAGGGCTTGGTCATGGACTCGGGTGGAGGCGGGAAAGGCTCGGCGGGATAGAGACGCCCGACCTCGAGCATGTAGTTCGCCCACTGCGGTCCGGCCAGCATGTAGCCGTCAATGTTCTGATAGAACTTGCCGTTGATGGTGACGTTCTGGCCGGGCCGTGTCTGGCCTTCCAGGGCGTCTCCGAAGAAGGACGCGGTGGCCAGGCCGCTGGTGTAGCCGACCACCCAGGTCGCGCCGTTGGTGTTGGACGTGCCGGTCTTGGCTGCGACCGGGAAACTGGTGTGGACCTTGGGTTGGATGTGGACTCCGGACCCCAGTTTCAGCACATCCTGGAGCACGGAGTTCACGCCCCGGGCAACGTCGGGCTTAACCACGCTGCGACAGTCGCTGATCTGGGCCGGAAGCTCCCGTCCCGCCGCGTCGGTCACGCCCGAGATGGCGATCGGGGCGCAATACCTCCCGTCGTTGGCGAACGTCGCAAACGCGTTGGCCAGCACGAGCGGCGCCACGCCAATGGCACCGAGCAGGTTGCCCAGCTGGTGCATATTCACCGGGGCATTATCGACGCCGCTGTGAAGCCCCACGGCATCCACCATTCTCTGGATGCCGCAGAAGTCCAGATCGGCGGCTTCTGCGAAGGTCGCCGTATTGATGGAGTTGTAGAGCCCGTAATTGACAGGCATCTTGCGGTAGTAGCCCTCGTCGTTGTTCTGGAGGTCGTCTGCGGCGCCGAGGGCCGTTTCAGCTGTGTTGTAGGCCCCGAGGACCTTCCCGCAGCTGGACTTCCACGGGAAGTCCAGCGGATAAGTCCGTCGGGCGGCGTCCACCTCGGCGACCATGGACTTGCCTTCATTGAGCCATTCCGCGAATGTGAACGGTTTCATCGTGGACCCGGGTTGGAACCCGCCGGCGCCGTTCAGGTCATTCCCGTCGGCGTCCTTGGCATCGACGTTGAAATTCAGCTGGGTGTCGAATTTCCCGGGGGCGGGCAGAAACACGGTGTTTTGGGCCATCGCCAGGATCTTGCCGCTGCCTGGCCCGATCGAGACCAGCGACGCGCCCCACTTGTCCGGGTTGGCCCCGGCGGTGGCATCAACCTGCGCCTGCGCCGCCGCCTGCAGCCTGCTGTCCAGCGTGGTGGTGATGGTCAGGCCGCCGCGGTACAGCCTCTTCTCGCGAGCCGTGGCGTCAACGCCGTACACCGGGTTGTTAAGGATTAGGTGAGAGACGTAGTCGCAGAAGTAGGGCGCCATGTCAGCCGCCGAGCACCCCTGCTTTGCAGGCGTGATCCTCAGCTCGACACCGCTGGCGACGGCCGCGTCATGATCGGCCTGGAGGATTTTCCCGTCGCTGAGCATCTTGTCCAGCACTTGGTTGCGCCGCTTGACGGCGTTGTCGGGGTTAACGGAGGGATCGTAAAAGCTGGGGCTGTTGACCAGGCCGGCGAGCAGGGCAGCCTGCGGCAGGGTGAGGTCTTTGGCGGTGGTGCTGAAGAAATGCCGGGCCGCGGCCTCAATGCCGTAAGCGTCACGGTTGAAGAACACGATGTTGAGATAGCCCTCAAGGATCTGGTCTTTGGTGAAATTCTTTTCCAGCTCGATGGCGAGCTTCATCTCCCGCACCTTGTCGCCGATCGTCTTCTGCCCGCTGAGGATGACCTGATCGGTCCTGTCCGCCGACATCAGGGACTCGTTGATCACATTCGTTACGTACTGCTGCGTCAACGTGGACGCGCCCTGCCTGTCGCCGCTGGTCAGGTTTGTCGTGAGCGCCCGAAGGATCCCCTGGGGGTCGACGCCGGCGTGCTGGTAGTACCGGCTGTCCTCGATGGCAACAATCGCGTCCTTGATGTAGGGGGACATCTCGTCCAGCCTGATCTTTACGCGGTTCTCCGCGAAGAAGGTGGCGATTGGCTTCCCGTCCGCGCTCAGCACTTTAGTTGACTGCGACGGCGGATCAACCGACAGCTCAGCGGGGAGGTTGTTGAAGAAGGTGATTGACCTGCTGACGGCAACGCCGGCGGCAGCGACGCCGGGAATCGCCAGGCTGGCGACGAGTACACCGCAGACGGCGCTCACTGTTAGGAATCCGACGACCCCCCAAAGGGCCGCGGCAAGACGAGATCGATTCCGCTTCTTCGGCGCCATGTTGTCCAACTGTCGCGCTCATTTATGCGTCCAGAATAGACCGGCCGGCCGCCGAGGGACCAGTGCCGGAAGTCCTAGGCAGGCATCTTGGTTGCGGCGATATGGCCCCGCAGGGCAGCTGAATCAGCGGCAATACAGGTTCCTCCTACATGCGCGAGACCCGGTCCGGAAGGCACGATGACACACCGCGCGACGAATTGGGCCGCTCAGGCCGGAGCTGCTGCCGCTGCAGCTGCTGTGGTGTCAGGCGCTGCTTTCCCGCACACAGAGGGTCGGTTCCAGCCTGACCGGCTCGACCGTTTCGCCGTCCAGTACCCGTTTCAGAAGCTGCACCGCGGCGCGCCCGATGTCGAGCATGGGCGAGTGGACGGAGGACAGCGGAATGGGAAGTTCTGCGGCCAGCGAGGTGTCATTGAAACCGACCACCGCCACGTCGTCGCCGACAGTGAGGCCGTGGGACCGCAACGCTCCCATGGCACCGATCGCCGCAAAGTCGTTGACGGCGAACAGTGCCGTTGGTTGAGGGTGGCAGTGAGTCAGCATTTGTTCGGCCGCTTCCCGACCGCCGGCGGTATCGAATCGAGACCAGACGACGGAGTTCCTGGGGATTGTGCCGCCCAGTGAACGCCAACGGTCCACGAAGCCTGCCGTCCGGTCAACGGCCGTACTGGCGTAGGGCTCACCGGCGATGACAGCGACGTTCCGATGCCCCTTGCTCCACAGATGGTCGGCAACAAGTTCGCCGCCAAGGACGTCGTCGCAAGTGGCGGACGGGTAGCCCGGGACACGGCGGTTCACGAGTACGAAAGGCACCTTCCGGTCCGTCAACTCCCGCAGCAGGCCGCCGTCGAGGTGAGCGTCGCCGATGATCAGTCCGTCCACGCGCCGGGCCAGCATGGTGTCAGTTTTCCGTCGTTGTTCCTGGGGATCGTCGCGGGAGTTCATGACAAACGTCGAATAGCCCAGCGCCGCGGCGGCCTCGTCCATGCCCTCGTACATGGTCGCCAGGACGAGATCCGAAAGCCGGGGCACGATCACTCCCATGAGGCGCGTGCGCCGAGTCCGCAGGCCGGCGGCCTGCGGGTCAGGGGAGTATCCCCGTTTCCGGGCCAGTTCCCGTACACGTTCGGCCGTAGCCACGGAGGCCGCCCCACGCGCCACTGCGGAGTCCGAGTGAAGGATCCTGGACACGGTCGACGGGTGGATGCCAAGCTCGTCCGCCAGATCCTTCAACGTGACGGTCGGGTTCCCGGCCATGGTTCCTTCCATGCGCATACCTGCCTCATTTAAATAACGATGTCGCCACCAAGCCTGCCCAATATCAGGCCGATCTGTGGTCCGAGAACCCCTTGACGTGCCGCACCTCACATCTTATAGTCAATTTACCGCTTACCCAATCGATTGGGTAGCTGTGTTTAGGACATCGCAGGAATAGTTTCATCCCACAACCCAATCGATTGGGTACGCGTCTGGCAGCAGATGCAGGACAACTGGAGTGGACATGACTCGCACAGAATTGGCTGGCCCCCATGTGGTGCTCCTGGCGACGGGAGGGACAATTTCCTCCCGTGCAGCGGAGGCCGGGGGGGCTGCCGTGGCGTCGGACTCGGGGGAGCAGGTGTTCGCCAGCAAGGGGGTGCGAGCTTCGTATCCGGTCCGGGTGGGTGACGTCTTCCGGAAGAATTCTTACCTGCTGACGATCGATGACATGATCGCGATCTGCGCCAGCATCAGGCAATCCCTGGCCGACCCGCAGGTTCTGGGGGTCGTGGTCACGCACGGCACGGACACGATGGAGGAGACCGCCTATCTCGTGGATCTCACTCATGATGATCCTCGTCCGGTGGTGTTCACCGGAGCGCAGGAGGCGGCCGACTCCCCGACGCCGGACGGTCCCGGCAATCTGTCTCGCGCGATCGCCGTTGCGGGTTCCCCGCACGCCCGGGGAAAGGGCGTGCTGCTGGCCTTTGCCGGGACAATCTTCCCGGCTGCTGGAGTTCGGAAGAGCCACACGACCCGCCTCGACGCGTTCGCCAACCCGGACTTCGGAACGGCGGGGTCAGTGTCGGACTCCGGCGAGGTCAGCCTGCATGCAGCACAGCACGGCCTTGCCCCGTTACCGTTACCAGGCTTAGGCGCCGGTTCGCCGCGGGTAGACCTCATTGCTGTTCATCCCGGAGCGGATTCCACGCTCCTGCGGGCTTCCCTGCAGGCCGGGGCGGCCGGGGTAGTGCTCCAGGGAACTGGCACGGGCAACGCCAACCGTGCGCTGTGCCGGGACGTCGCCGACGCAATCGCGGCCGGCGTCGTGGTGGTGACGAGCACGCGCGTGGAAGCCGGCGCAGTCGTTCCCCGATACGGCGACGGCGGCGGCGCCGACCTCCGCGCGGCCGGCGCCATACCCTCCGGGCTGCTCAGACCATCCCAGTCCCTGGTCCTTCTCAGCCTGTTACTCAGACTCGAAACCCCCGCGGCCCGCATCGCGGAAAGCTTCGCCCACCGGGGAACGCTCCCGGACTAGTTCCACCCCAAAGCAGAACCGCACCAACAAACCTCAACAAAAGCGCAATGAAAGGTTGATCCCATGACCAAGGACATCCAAGTCGCATTCGGCGTGGACGTGGACGCCGTGGCCGGAATGCTCGGCTCCTACGGGGGCGAGGATTCCCCTTGCGATATCTCACGTGGTCTGTTCAGCGGCGAGGTCGGCGGCCCGCGCATCATCCGCCTCTTCGAGAAGTACAGCCTGCCCGCCACGTGGTTCGTGCCCGGCCACTCAATCGAGACTTTCCCGGACCTGACCCGGATGATCGTGGACGCAGGGCACGAAATCGGAGTGCACGGATACTCGCACGAAAACCCCATCGCCATGACCCGCGAGCAGGAGACTGCCATCCTGGACCGGTCAATCGAACTCATCGAAAAGGTTTCCGGCCGTCGCCCCACCGGCTATGTCGCCCCCTGGTGGGAATTTTCCCCGGTCACCAACGAGATCCTCCTCGAACGCGGGATCAAGTACGACCACTCCCTGATGCATCGCGATTTCGAGCCCTACTACGTGCGTGTCGGTGACAGCTGGAAGAAGATCGACTACACCAAGGCCGCCGAGACCTGGATGGAGCCGCTCGTCCGCGGCAAGGAAACCGACCTCGTCGAAATCCCCGCCAACTGGTACCTGGACGATCTTCCTCCCATGATGTTCATCAAGGCGGCCCCGAACTCGCACGGCTTCGTCAGCCCGAGGGACATCGAACAAATGTGGCGCGACCAGTTCGACTGGGTATACCGCGAAATGGACCAGGCCACCTTTACCATGACGATCCACCCGGATGTCTCGGGCCGTCCCCAGGTCCTGCTCATGCTCGAACGCCTCATCGAACACATCAACTCCCACGAGGGCGTCAGCTGGCTCACCTTCGACCAGATCGCGGACTCCTTCCTCGCACGCAGCCCCCGAAAGGAAAACCAGTCATGACTACCCAGCAGCCCGACGTCGACCTGACGCAACCTGCCCCCAACGAGAAACGCCGCTTCCCGGTATTCTCCAAGCACCACACAACCACCGCCACTGTGCTGGCGCTGTGTGCCTGGACCGTCGCCGTGTTCGACTTCGGACTTTTCGGCACCCTCCTGCCGGCCATGCAGCAGGAATTCGGCTGGAGCGCGACCGAAGCCTACGCAATCAACACCTGGATCGCCGTCGGCACCGCGATCGTCTGCTTCGGAATCGGCCCCGTCATTGACCGGCTCGGCCGCCGCAAGGGCATGATGACCACTGTCGGCGGAACCGCCATTGTCTCCGGCCTGACCGCCCTGATCCCAACCGGAATCCCGTTCCTCAGCAACGGCCTGTTGATTCTGGTCCGTTCCTTCGGGGGGCTCGGATTCTCCGAGCAGGCCGTCAACGCGACCTACATGAACGAGGTCTACCAGGTCACCGAAGTCGCCGATAAGCGCAAGCGCCCCGGCTTCCACTACTCCTTCATCCAGGGCGGCTGGCCGCTGGGCTTCCTGCTCGCCAGCGCCCTCGCCCTCGTCTTTCTTCCGTCCCTTGGCTGGCGCGCCCTGTACCTGATGGCGACCGTTCCGGCCGTGATCATCGTGTGGCTCATTGCCAAGAAACTGAAGGAGACCCCGCAGTTCGAGCTGCACCACAAGCTGACCGAACTTGAGAAGAGCGGCAAGACCGAGGAAGCCCACTCCCTGGCCCGCGCATTCGGCGTCGAACATTCCTCCGCTGCCCCGCTCAAGCGCATCTGGGAGCCGCACCTGCGGCGGAACACGATCGTTTTCTCGCTGGCCTGGATCTTCAACTTCTTCGGCATCCTGATCTTCAGCATTCTCGGCAGCTCCGTCCTGAAGAACGCCAAGGGTGTGGAACTCACCGACGCCTTCTGGATGCTGATCGTCATCAACGGGCTGGCGTACTTCGGCTACGTCTTCCACGGGTGGCTCGGGGACAAGATCGGCCGGAAGCGGACTATTATCGGCGGCTGGATTCTCTCCGGCATTTCGTTCACCATCATGCTCAGCCCCATCGCCACCAGCCCCTTTATGATCATCGCAACCTATGGTGCCGGTCTGTTCTTCCTGGTCGGACCGTACGCCGCGATCCAGTACTTCATGGCCGAGTGCTACCCCGTCAGCTGCCGTGCCACCGGCACAGCCTTCATCGGCGCAATGAGCCAGCCCGGCACCATTCTCGGCGGGTTCCTGTTCACGCTGGCAGCCGCCAGCGCAGGAACCGGTGCTGCAGCCCTGTGGGTCGGCGCGGCCGGAACGCTGTTCTCCGGCCTCCTGATGATCGCCGCGAAGCCCCCGGCCGAGGCCCTGCTCGAGGATCACCCGCACGAGGTGGAAGCATGACACCGGATACAAGGGTGGCCGTGATCACCGGTGCGGCCAGCGGCATTGGACGGGCCCTCGCGGTCCACTACGCCCACCGCGGCGTGCATTCGGTGATCGGCACCTTTCCCGGAGACCCGCACGACCCGGAAGAAACCCTCCGCCTGGTGACAGACGCAGGCGGCCAGGGAGTCGTCCACGAAGTCGACGTCCGCAGCACACCGTCCGTCGACGCGTTCGCCGAACGCGCCCTGGCGGAGTACGGCCGCCTGGACTACGCGGTGGCCAACGCCGGAATCCTGCGCAACTCACCGCTGGGTGAGATGACCGATGAGCGCTGGCACGACATGCTCGACGTCGACCTCACCGGCGTGATGCGGACCCTGCGCGCCGGGTCCACGAAGATGACCGACGGGGGAGCGATGGTTGCCGTGTCCTCCATTGCCGGCGGTGTCTACGGGTGGGAGGAACATGCCCACTACGCAGCCGCCAAGTCCGGCATCCTCGGGCTGATCCGCAGTGTGGCCGCCGAGTTGGGGCCGCGCGGCATTCGCGCCAACGCTGTTATCCCCGGACTGATCGAAACTCCGCAGTCCCTGGACCCAGTGAACTCCCTCGGGCCAGAGGGTCTGCAACGCGCCGGGCTGGAAATCCCCTGGGGCCGGGTCGGGCGGCCCGAGGAGGTCGCCAGCGTGATCGGCTTCCTGACCTCCGATGACGCCACCTACGTCACCGGCCAGTCCCTGATAGTCGACGGCGGACTCACCATCAAGATGCGTGCCTGAAAGCCCTGGAAGGACAAGGATGAACAACTCAGAAGCCTCGCGTCCCACAGAGGGCCGGGCCGTAGTGGTCACAGGCGGAGCCAGCGGCATCGGCAGGGCCATCGCCGAAGCCTTCACCGCCAACGGCGACAGAGTGGCTGTTCTGGACCGGTCAGGTGTGGCGGGAACCATCGCCGTCGACGTCTCAGACGAAGCGAGCGTGAGGGGCGCCTTCGCCGCCGCACGCGCCCAGCTCGGGAGCATCGATATTCTCGTGAACAGCGCGGGCCTGCTAACCGAATCGCGGCTGGAAGACATGACCCTGGCCATGTGGAATGAGACGATTTCGGTTGACCTGACGGGTGTCTTCCTGTGCTGCCGGGAGGTGGTGGGGGAGATGCGGCAGCAAAAGTGGGGCCGCATCATCAACATCGCTTCCCAACTGGCCATCAAAGGCGGAACCGGGCTCAGCCACTACTGTGCGGCCAAAGCCGGAGTCGTCGGACTGACCAAGGCCCTGGCGCTGGAAACCGCCGGCGACAACGTGCTGGTCAACAGCATCGCCCCGGGCCCTATTGAGACGCCCTTGGTTGAAGGAATTTCCGCGGAGTGGAAAGCGGCGAAGCGTGCCGGACTGCCGCTGCTGCGCTTCGGCCTTCCGGCCGAGGTGGCGCCTACGGCGCTGCTTCTCGCCAGCGATCCGGGAGGCAACCTGTATGTCGGCCAGACGCTCGGGCCAAATTCCGGCGACGTCATGCCCTAGGAAGGGAACCCCCACATGTGCGGTGCGTGCGGAAGAAGTGTTGTGAGCGACCCGGTGCTGGGGCCGAATCGAACGATGCGGCAGCACCTCATCGTCGCCCAAACGATCAATAGCGTCTGCCAAACGTGGCCCGGGGCCCCGAAAGTGGCCGCCACCAGCGACGGCTGGCAGGTTTCGGGCCCGACGGGGGCCACCGTGGCCATCGCGACAGTGGAGGCGGTGTGGTCCGCTGTTCTCCTAAGCAACCCGGGAATGCGGTCGCCGGAGATGGATAGATTTGCGCACGGGCCCGGTGCTGCGGAAAACGCCGGCGCCGCGGCGCACGTCGTGGGTGTGGACGAGCCGGTCCTGGCGGCAGCGGACTTGCATCCGGAGGACTTGTCACTCCGGGTTTTGACCCTTGGCTTCAAGATGGCGCGCGCTGCGGACACGGCGCTGGGATCATAAAACCGAAGCACACGTGGCGGCAACCTTGCTGACTTCCGATGCGCCGGGGCGCTCGGTCTCATATATGGCTCAGATGCTAGTAGATGACGGTGCCGGTGGAATGCACAACGGTTCCGGTGCTTTGGGTTCGTGCGCTGATGTCGATCTGCAGCCGGCTGCGCTGCAGTGGCACCTCCAGGGCGCTGGACAGCTCCGGCAGGGTGGATGTTTGGATGCGGTGGATGACGTCCCGGACATCGGACCTGTCATTGACCGTCACCTTCAGGGTCAGGTCGGGTGCCGTGGCTGTTCCTCGCAGCTGGGCCGCGGAAGTGACGACACCGGGCAGGGTGTTGATCTGCTTTTCGACGGCGGCGGTGAGGACCGACGGGTCGCAGAGGGTGAATCCCTGACTGCCGTCGTCATGGAGCCGGTAGGCGCCCGCCGTGTTTTTCCTCGGGATCTGGGCGATGATCCACAGCAGCCCGAGGACCCCGATGATGACTCCGATGATCAGTACGACGGCCGCCACCCACGGCAGCGCGAAGAATGCGTGCAGATCACCGGTGACGACGGAATGCCATGCGGGGGCGGTGTTTAGAAGAGTATGCAGTGTCCCGCTGGCCTGCAGGAGCAGTGCGGTGCCTGCGGCCAGGAAGAGGATGCCGAGAATTGTCAGCCAGATCCGGTTCAGGGTTCCTGCGGTCTGCCTCATCGGAGGCCATCCTTCGAATAGTCGGGGTTAGCGGGTGGCGTTAGTCTCTGGACCGGACCGTGGCGGTAACCTGCGGCACCGGCGAGAGCCCGGTTTCTTCCAGACGGGACCGGACGGCGTCGGTGATTCTCTGGCGCAGGTCCCCAGGCTCGTGCAGGGAAGTCGTCACGTTCACGTGTACGCGCCGGGTGGTGGCTGTCGCTGAGGCCGAACCGACGCCGTCGATTTGCACACACCGGGCTTTGGCCAGGCGGGCGACCGCGCGGCGGGTCATCACTGTCTCCTGCTCCTGGACCGGTGGCGCCTCAACACCGGCGCCCGTGCCGGAATCATCGATCGCGAGGGCACTGAACCCTCCGGGAATGATGGCGCACAGCAACAGGATGACCCCTGCGAGGACGGCTGCTGTCCCGATCTGCCAGACGGCTGGGTCGTTCCAAGCCAGCCCGGCGAGCCAGTCGCTGGGTCCCTGCAGCACGGTCGGCCACGAGCCGTAGACCAGCCGGGTGACGCTCAACCAGACCAGCGCGACGCCGGCGGCCAGGAGCACTATTCCGGCGATGAGTGCCGGGACAGCGCGGCTGGGCCGGTGCCGCAGGCGCGTGGACCGTTGGTCGTGCCGGCTCACAGCAGCTTCCTTCGTCCGTTGGTGTCGGTTCCGGTGGTCAGCCAAGCGATCCTGATGTCGACCTGTCGGACGTCAACTCCGGTCAACTCGGTCACCCTGATCGCGATCCGGCGGCGCAGTTCCTCGGTGGCCTGGCGTAGCGGCACCGGATACAGCATCCCGACCTCGACTCTTAGGGTCGCGATGTTACCGGTGAGCTCCACGGACGCTTTGGGACGGGCGGAGAGATCAGCACGGGTTCCGATGCCCAGAAACCCGCCGGAGGAGCCGCCGGCGGAAGATTCGTCGCTGGCGACCTGGCCGGCAATTTTTTCGATCACCCTGGCCGCCAGGAAGGTCTGGCCCCGCGCGCCCGTCTCACGGAAATCCTCGCTGGCCTCCCCGGTCCAGGGCAAGGGCAGCGCGTGGGCTCCTTGCGGGATCATCGGCTCGATGCTCTACCGAACAGGGCCTGCACATCGAGTTTTCCTTCCGCAACCCGACCGACCAGCAGGCCGATGAATCCGAAGATCACCGCGGTCAGCAGCGCCAGCCAGCCGCCGAAGCTCAAAACGATTCCCAGCACCAGACCTATCGTCACGCACCAACGTGTAGTAGACATAGCCATCCTTTTCATCATCGTCCCGTTCCCCTTGGCGGGAGATACTCTGACGGGGCCGTTACTGAAGTTCGGTCTTCTGGTCCTGGTGGACGTCCTGCTCGTCGTCGGGCAGGTGGACATCGCTGACATTGATGTTCACTTCCAGCACTTCCAGTCCGGTGGCGCGCTCAACGGACTGGATGATGTTGCGGCGGATCGCCTGGCTGACCTCCACCACGGAGAACCCGTAGTCGATGACGATCGAGACATCGATGGCTGCCTGACGTTCACCCTTTTCCACGCTGACCCCGCCGCTGACATTGGTCTGGGAACCGGGAATGCGCTCGGTCAGGGCGCTGAACGCGCGCCGGCCGGCGCTGCCCATGGCGTACACGCCGGGAACCTCGCGGGTGGCTATGCCGGCCAGCTTCTGCACCACCGTTTCCTCGATCGTGGTGGCACCGCGGTCGGTGTGCAGTGCGTCCCTCGCCTTCGTTGGTGCCAGCGCGCTGCCGTGCTTTTGCTCCTCGGGTGTGGCCATGACGCCGCTGGAAGCTCCGGGGGTTCTGGGTGTCTCGGTCATGGAAAACATCTCCTCGTCGGACCTGGTGATCGTGCTTACACCCATATAGACGAAGCCCAGCAGGAATCGTCACGTGTTGGCGCCGACATTTTTCCTACCGGGCAGCAGCACCGCAGTTCGGTTCCTGACGTCGCCCGGCTGTGGCATATTGGGGCCAGGGTCCGGTGCGTTTCAGGACGGGATGGACAATGCATGGATGATCATGGCCCCGGCTTCGAACCGGACCTCGATGAGGGGAGTATCGTCGCCCGTGCCCAGGACGGCGACCTGGCAGCATTCGAACACCTGGTGATCACCTATCAGTACCGACTCTTTCGGCTGGCGTATCGGATGCTCAACGACCGCGGCGAAGCCGAAGACATCGTGCAGGAGACTCTGACCACGAGCTGGCGCGGCCTCCCCATGCTCGCTGATGTCGATGCCTTCGGTGGTTGGATCTATCGGCTGGCGACGAACAAGTGCCTGGACGTACTGCGCAAGCGGTCCGCCCACGCCGAGAACATCATCGACTCGGACGACATGGACGCTGTTCCAGGAGCCCACGCCCGCTCGGTCTCGGCCGGATGGGATCCGGCCCGTGAGGCTGAATGGTCCGCCGAACAGGATTGCCTGATCGTACTGCTGAACACGCTCCCCCCGGCACAACGGGCCTGCTGGCTGCTGCGGGAAATGCACGGACGCAGTTACGCCGAGATTGGTGTCACACTGAAGATCAGCCCGACAGTAGTTCGCGGCACACTCGCCCGGGCACGGCACCAGATAGCAGAAGGGATGAGCCAATGGCGTTAGAAGACGTACCACGGCTCGGCTGCGGCCGCAGCATCGACAGCCTCTGGGCCAGCATCGACCGGCCTCCCGCCGCACACGAGGAACAGTGCGAACAATGCCAGACCGCCAGAACCCAGCTGGAAAAACTCAGTGAAGCAACCCGTTCAATGCGCGAAGGCGACCTTCACAATCCCGCGCTGAAACCCCGTCCCGGGATCAAGAACGCCATCATGGACGTGGCCCGCGCGGAGGTCCGCCGGGGCAGCAGAATCCTCCTGCGCAGCGCAGACAACGGCACCACGGAGATCAGCGAACAGGCCCTGAGCTCCCTCGTCCGGTTCGCGGCAGCAGCGATCCCCGGTGTCCACTCGCGACGCTGTCGCATCGAAATACGCTCAGCCGCCTCCGGCCTCGCCGGTCAAGACCACCCGTCCGGAACCACCTCCACTGCCGGTCCTCGCCTCGTTGTCAATCTTCGGGTTGCCGCAGCCCCGGGCATCGACATCCCCCTCATGGCAGAGGCACTGCGGCAGGAGATCAGCAACGCGATTCCGGCCAGCGTCGGTGTTGGGGCCGGGCCTGTCAATATCACGGTGGAGGACCTGTACGATGTCTGACCCGCCCCTCCAAGGCTCCATCATCACCAGCCGGCTCATCGCCTCCCTCGCCACCCGCACCGCTCTGGAAACGCCCGGAGTCCTCCGGCTTGAGCCCACCGTACATGGCTTCCTGGCCCGGCTCGGTCCCGCCGCCTTGCAACACCTCCGCAAGCCCGGCAGCCAAGACGGCACGTACCGGCACGACGGCGTCACCGCGACCATCAGCGACGGCACGGCACGCGTCCACCTCGATATCGCCACCGACATCGCCTACACCGCCCTTGACGTCGCCGCAGCAGTACAACAGCGCGTTCGCGAAAGCATCAGCCACACCGGCCTTACGCCAGGCGCGATCGACATCACCATCCTCGCCATAGAACACCAACGCGGTACAACGATGATGTAACCGGCTGCGATCAAGGGCTGCACTCCGATGTCGCAGGCGCCGTCTGCAGCCTTGCGGCGCCTCAGCGCCTCAGCCCCGCGAAGCACTGGCACGCCGCCCGCAGGGTTAGTACCGTCGTCGTAACACCAATTCGCACACAGGCGGGGGAACCATGAGCAAGCACGGCAGGAACCGGCACAGGGGCAAGGGCGCCGGCGGTCCCGGTACCCACGCCTCCGCACCCCAATCCCTGAGCGCTGTCAGGGCCGACCGTGCCGTGGACGCGCTCACGCCGGCATTTGTCCGGTGGTTTGAGGAGGTCTCACCCGGCTCGGCGGTTGCCGCCCTGGAATGCCTGGAGCCGATCAAGGCCGTCCTGGGCCGCTATATGGACACCACCGCAGCGGCCGACGTGACAAGCCTTGAACCATCTGGATTGTCAGTCGCCGTGTCGGACGAGATCCTGGCCGCGTTAGACGACGCCGAAGACGTGGCCGGCGCCGCGGCCGCCGAAGTGGGTGTCGTCGAGAGCACGCACTTCGTCGTCCACTCCGTTGGCGCCTTCGTCGAATTCCTCGTCGAGACCGGCCGGTGGAGCGGCTCGGCGGATCAGCTGGCGGCCGTCATGGATTTCCTCGACGCGACGGCGGAGGACGACGGCGGCCGGGGTCTCATCGATGTGCCGGACATCCCCGACGAGGATGCCCTGGCGGCCTTCTCCGAGCTGCCGCTCATCCGGCGGGCGGCGGCGTTGCTCGAGTGGATCGGAGCGGGGAAGCCCGTCACGGCTACCGGCGCGCTCCGTCTGAGGGACGTTGAAGACGCCGCTGCCTGCCTCGGCGTTGCCGTCAGGGGCGGCACCAAACGGTCCGGTTCCCCGCTGCCGGGCACCTCCGGCTCGGAGGGCGCCGTGCCCACGGTCCGGAGCATGTACGAGGTGCCGCTGCTGGCCCGGCTCTGGAACGCGCTGGAGGCGACCGAGCTCATAGAGATCACGTCGACGAAGGTCGTTCCCTCTGCCGATTCCGGTGTGTTCCTGGCCGGAGGGCCTTCGGAGCGGCTGGCGGAACTGGTGTTCTTCGTTGACGAGTTCCTGGACACGGCGGTGCTCGGATGGGATCCGGCGCAGCCGTGGGAGCGGACGGTCTCGGGACTGCAGGCTTCGCTCCTGCTCGCCGCGGCAACTTCGGACCCGCCGGAGAAAGCGCGCATCCTTGCGGGCCCGGACAACGCGCCGCCTGCGGAACGGGCCACGGCCGGGCTGCTGACCGGGGTGGCGATAAGCCGCCTCGAAGAGCTCGCGGAGCTGGGGCTGCTGACCATCGACACGCACTTCCGCGTGCCCCCGCCCCTCATCCGCTGCATCGCGAATGTCTTCGACGACGACTGGTTGCTGGCCGACCTGGGGATCAGTCGGGCCCCGGACGATGCCGACATCGAGCCGACCGACTTCGAGCCGACCGAGCAGACAAAAGCAGATTCGGAGACGACGCTTCCGGCCCCGGCGCTGGCCGCGGTCCGGGAAAATCCGCGGCCGGTCGAGACGCCGATTCTGCAGCTGAAGATCACGCTCAACGACGCGAAGCCGCCCATCTGGCGCCGCGTCCTGGTTCCCGCCGGCATGCCGCTCCCTCAGCTGCACCAGGTGATCCAGGCAGTGTTCGGCTGGCTGGACTATCACCTGCACGAGTTCCGGGTCGGGGGATTCCGCGGCACCGCTTACGCGCCGGTGAATCCGGAAGGTGACGACGAGTTCGTCGGCGCGGCTTCCCTCGACGAATCGACGGTGACGGTCGGCGAACTGTTGCCGGCCGTGGGCAGCAGCTTGGGCTACACGTACGATTTTGGTGACAACTGGGTACTCGCCATCAAGGTGGAGAAAATTCTGGCGAACGACGGCGGGCAGCTCCCGCGGTGCGCTGCGGGACGGGGCATGGCGCCGGCGGAGGACAGCGGCGGCACCTGGGCGTGGGCGAACATTGTCCAGGCTGTCAACGATCCCCGCCACGAAGACCACGAGGAATACCGGGAATGGCTGGGAATGCTGCCGGGCGACACGCTGGATCCACAGGCGTTCGACGTGGCGGACGCCAACGCGGACCTCGCTGACTTCATTCTCTGACAACTGCCGGCGGCGCACCATCGAGGTCCTCCGGGGGTGCGTGCTGGCCCTTCTTACCGGCGGGACCTTTTTGTTATCCTGATGGCGGTCAGGCAGTCGGCCCCTCAGCTTCGTGGAGAGCTCCGTCGATGATAGCCAGACCCAGTGACGCCAGCTGCGGGCCGCGGCCGCCGCCCCAACCCTCTGTGCAGGCACGGGCAGGCGGAACATGTCGCACCGACCCCGCCCCCGGCACCCAGTGCCTCCGACCCTCTTGCCCTGCCCGGTGGGGTGTGGCCCGCATTATTTTGGGGGCGGGCCACATCCGCGCAGGGATTCGAACCCACGACCCGAGGATTATAGAGTCCGCTGCTCTGCCAGCTGAGCTATGGGTGCCGTGGAGTCAGTGCCGGTGATGGTGGGTCAGTTTTCGCTTGCCCGGTTCCGCGGCGCCCGGGCCTGCCCGGAAAGTCTGCGGTCTTCCGCAGGCTCCTTCGCGCTCCGCTGCCGGAGTTCCTCTGTGACGAGCGTCAGCAGTTCGTGGGCCGCCTCGGACCCGGCGAGCTCCACACACTGCGTCAGCGCGGCCTGGAGCCTGTACAGCTCGGCGGACGGTACCAGCGGCCAGCGGCGGAAGGTGCCGAAGATCTGTGAGGACGGGACGCCCGGAGGAACCTGTCGGTTGATCGTCAAGCCGCCATCTCCCGCGGGGGAGCGGTCCGGCGGGCCACGGGGGCAAGTGCGGGGACATGGTTGCGGATGGCTATTGCGAAGGGGGTGACGTTGCTGGTGCCGGAATCCATGTTCACGGCCATGGTGACATCCAGATTGCTTGTCATAGACACTATCTCTCTACGAATCGTGTGGCCGCTCCCTGACCACCTCCAGAGTACCGACTCCAACAGGCGGGGTCACATTTCCATAATATTTGGCTGTTTGGTCCCTTCGCGGCGTGGGTCCGATGATCCGCTTGGGCGACCTTCCGCTCAGCGCCGGTCAGAATCGTGTCGTCGGCCGGAGTCCCCTCGATCCGTATCCTTTCGATCGGGCTTCTTGGTGGTCAGCGACTCGGATTTCTTGGTCATCGAGTCGGGTGGCGGCGGGAACGCCTCGGCGGGATAGAGTCCGGCGACTTCGAGCATGTAGTTCGCCCACTGAGGACCTGCCAGCATGTAGCCGTCAATGCTCTTGTAGAACTTGCCATTGACCGTGACGTTCTGGCCGGGCCGTTTCTGGCCCTCCAGTGCGTCTCCGAAGAATGACGCGGTGGCCAGACCGCTGGTGTAGCCGACCACCCACGTTGCACCGTTGGTGTTGGATGTGCCGGTCTTGGCCGCGACCGGGAAACTCGTGTGGATCTTGGGTTTGATGTATACGCCGGATCCCCTTTTCAGCACATCCTGCAGCACGAAGTTCACGCCCCGGGCAACGTCGGGTTTGATGGCGTCACGGCAGGATTTGGTCTGGGCCGGGAGCTGCCCTGCCGCGTCGGTCACTGCCACAATGGCGACGGGCTCGCAGTACCTGCCGTCATTGGCGAACGTGGCAAAGGCATTGGCCAGCACGAGCGGCGCCACCCCAATCGCGCCGAGCAGGTTGCCCAGCTGGTGCATGTTGACCTGGGCGTTATCCAGCCCGCTGTGGATTCCTGTGGCATCCACCATCTTCTGGATTCCGCAGAAATCCAGTTTGGCGGCCTCCGCGAAGGTGGCGGTGTTGATGGAGTTATACAGCCCGTAATCGACGCGCATGGGCCGGTAGTAGCCGGCGTCGTTGTTCTGCAGATCATCCGCGGCGCCGAGGCTCCTCTGCTTCGTGCTGTAGGCACCAAGCACCTTGCCGCAGCTGGACTTCCACTTGAAATCGAGGGGATACGACCGCCGTGAGGCATCCACCGTGTCGGCCAGGGACTTGCCCTCGTTCAGCCATTCGGCAAGAGTCAACGGCTTCATGGTGGACCCGGGTTGGAACCCGCCGGCGCCGTTCAGGTCATTCCCGTCGGCGTCTTTGGAATCGACGTTGAAATTCAGCTGGGTATCGAATTTGTCCGGTTCGGGAAGGAACACAGTGTTTTGGGCCATGGCGAGGATCTTGCCGGTGCCCGGCCCGATGGAGACCAGCGACGCGCCCCATTTGTCCGGGTTGGCCCCGGCCGTGGCGTCGACCTGTGCCTGCGCGGCCTGCTGCAGCCTGCTGTCCAGTGTGGTGGTGATGGTCAGGCCGCCGCGGTACAGCGTCCTCACCCGGGACGCAAGGTCGACGCCGTAGGCCGGGTTGTTCAGGATGAGGTGCGAAACGTAGTCGCAGAAGTATGGTGCCATTTCGGCCCCGGCGCAGCCCTGTTTCCCCGGACTGAGGGTGAGTTCCACCCCGGTGGCGGCGGCGTCGTCGTGCTCCGGTTGGGAGATCCTGCCGAGGTCGAGCATGGCGTCGAGCACGTGGTTGCGTCGCTGGATGGCGTTGTCCGGGTTGACGGCGGGATTGTAGAAGCTCGGACTCTTGACCAGGCCGGCGAGGAGTGCCGCCTGCGGCAGGGTCAGGCTCTTGGCGGTGGTGCTGAAGAAATGGCGCGAGGCGGCCTCCACGCCGTAGGCATCCCGGCTGAAGAACACGATGTTGAGGTAACCCTCCAGGATCTGGTCCTTGGTGTACTTCTTCTCCAGCTCGATCGCGAGCCGCATTTCGCGCACCTTGTCGCCGATGTCCTTCTGGCCGTTGAGAACAATCCGGTCTCCTTTGTCCGCCGACACCAGGGACTCGTTGAGGACGTTGGTGACGTACTGCTGGGTCAGGGTGGAGGCGCCCTGCCTGCCGCCGCTGGTCAGGTTGGACGCCAGGGCCCGAAGAATTCCCTGCGGGTCGATACCGGCGTGCTCGTAGAAGCGGCGGTCCTCGATGGCGACTATCGCGTCCTTGATGTAAGGCGACATCTGGTCCAAGCTGACCTTCACCCTGTTCTCGGAGTAGAACGTGGCGATGGTCTTCCCGTCAGCAGTCAGGACTTTGGTTGATTGCGACGGCGGTTCGACTGTTAGTTCCGCGGGGAGATTGTCGAAGAACCCAAGCGATTCCCGGAGTGCGACGCCGACCCCGGCGACGGCGGGGACCACGAGGCCGGCGGCAAGGACGCCGCAGATCACGCTCACAGTGAAGTAGCCGAGGACCGCTCGGAGGCCGGCAGCTGACTTTGATTCTGCACGATCCGCCAGCGCCATGTTCCCCCCGTATGCCACGCTCTAAAATTATGATCACACTGCCGCAGGTCCCCGCTCGTCACACCGCCGGGGCTGGCGAGGCCGCCGTCGAACTTTCGCCCGCCCATCTCCTGACCGTAGGGGCGCTGCGCCGGACGGCACCTCACCCGAACCGGATGGTCTCGCCGTCATTTCGCTTTGATGTTGACACCCCTCTTCGGACAAGAGAAGACTAAATCCACACAACAAGCGCTGAAGGTCATTTTCAGCGCCTTGGAGTGAGGTGGGACAATGCAGATTCCGGCTCCATTCGAATACTTGCGGACCCCCGTGATGGACACTGCGCTCGCCGGCGGCCAGAGCCCGCTGCCGATGAAGCTCCGGCCGAACCGGCCCGTGGGGATGACCCACGTCGACGACCCCGGCGTACTTGGCGAACCCAGCCTGGGCGTCCCGTCGCCATGGACGCAGAGGGTGCTGTTCGCCAGTGCGGAGGCCTATCCGTTCGTTAAGGTGGGCGGGCTCGCCGACGTCAGCAGCGCGCTGCCGAAGAGGCTGGCCGAAGTCGGCTTCGACGTCCGCCTCGTGATCCCGGGGTACCGCGGGCTCGACGGAAGCCCGGTGCTGACCTTCGAGGTGCTTTTGGGCCCCGTCGCCGAGGAGGTCGTGGTCCGGCGCCTGCCGTCGCTGGGGGGAGTGGAAGTCTTCACACTGGGCCTCCCGGGGTGGTTCGACCGCGAGGTCCCGTCAGCTACCAGGACGACGACGTGATGCCGTTCGTGCTGTTCTCCAAGGCTGTCACGACGCTGGCGGCTCTGGACGCATGGCGCCCCCACGTCATCCACTGCAACGACTGGCACTGCGGCCTGGTGGCCCAGGAAGCCCGGCAGGGTCCGCACCGGCGTGCACTCGAGCGCACCGGGATCGTCTTCACGATCCACAACATCGCCTATCAGGGGCGGGTCGGGGCCGCCACCGAGCAGTTGATCGGGCTGCCTCCGGCCGGGACCCTGCTTGAGCGGGGCATCGCCTTCGCAGACCGGGTCAACACCGTCAGCCCCCGCTACATGCAGGAGATCCTCACTCCAGCCCAGGGAGCGGGATGGACGAACTGTTGGGCACCCGCGGGGACACCGCCCGCGGCATTCTCAACGGTATTGACTATGAGGAGTTCGACCCCGGGCGGGACCCGTGGATTGACACCCGCTATGAGGGATTCTTCGTGGCTCGCCGTCGCCGTCCACGACGTCGGCAAGGTCTACACCGGCTCCGGGGACGACGGCAACAAGGTGGCGCTCGATCTCGGCCGCGTCGCTGAACTGCTCGCCGCCTACAGCCGGGAGATGCAACCCACGGCGGCGGAGATGGAGGCGCTGCCGCTGCTGCTGGAGGCCAAACGGCTGAAGCGGGGCCTGGGGCGGCGCAGCCGAGCCTTGGACGGGGAACTCCTCTCCGGCAACGACTACGAGAAGATCCGCCTGGAGGACCAGCGGCTGGCGTGGCTGGACGGGCACCGGGAGGCCCTGGCGGGCGTCTGCCGTGACGTGCTGCGCCAGGCCGCCCACCAGATACCCGTCAGCTCGCCGGGATCACCAGGCCCTTGAACTTGGTCTGCAGGAAATCCTTCATGTCCTGCGAGGTCAGGATCTTGTACAGCTTCTGCACGCGCGGATCATCCTTCATCTCGGCCCTCACGGCCAGGACGTTGTAATACGCGCTGTCCTTGCCCTCGACCAGGAGCTGCTTGTCAGCGCTCAGGCCGGCGGGAAGGGCGAAGGCCAGCGTCACGATGGCCGCATCCTTGTCGTTGAGGGCCTGCGGCAGGCTGGCGTTTTCGATCTCCGTGAACTGGAGGTTCTTCGGGTTCGCCTTGACATCCTTGAGCGTGATCGGGTTGTCGCTGACCTCGATCAGCCCCTTGGACGCCAGCAGCTTCAGGGCGCGGGACTCATTGGTGGGGTCGTTCGGGATGGCGATCGAAGCGCCGTCGGGAAGCTCCTCCAGGCTGGCAACATTGTTGGAGTACAGGGCCATCGGCGGCAGGTACACCTTGCCCACGCTGACAAGGTCCTTGCCGGAAGCCTTGTTGTAGGTCTCCATGAACGTCGTGTTCTGGAACAGATTGGCGTCGATGTCGCCGTCGCTCACGGCGGGGTTGGGCGTGTTGTAGTCGCTAAATTCCTTGTAATCCACGGTGAGGCCCTCCTTGGCGGCGAGCTCCCGCTGGACATGCTTGAGCATGTCCCCGGCCGGCACCGCGAGGGCGCCCACCTTGATGGTCTCGGCCGAATTGGTGGAGGTGCTCGCGCCGCAGGCGGACAGGGCGAGGATGGCGGCCACTCCGGTGGCGGCGGCCTTCAGGACATGTGAACGGAACATTTTGGAACTCTTTCGCAGGATGGAACGTGTGGAGGAAGGAAATTTCGGTGCGGTGCGGCTACCGGTGGGACAGGCGCCGCGCCGCGAAGTTGCCCAGCGACTGGAACAGCTGCACCAGCAGGACCAGGAGGATAACGACGCCGAACATGTATTCGGGGCTGTAGCGCTGGTAGCCGTAGCGGAAGGCGACATCCCCGAGGCCGCCGCCGCCCACGGCGCCCACCATCGCCGAGTAGCCGATGAGGCCGACGACGGTGGTGGAGAGGCCGAGGGCCAGGGCCGGGACCGCCTCAGCCACCATGACCTTGGTCAGGATCGTCCAGCGGGTGGCACCCAGAGACTGGGCTGCCTCGACGAGCCCGACGGGCACTTCGCGGATGCCGATCTCCACCAGCCGGGCGAAAAAGGGAATGCCCGCGATGGTCAGCGGGACAATGGCAGCGGTCGGTCCGATAAAGGACCCGACCAGCAGGCGCGTGAACGGAATCAGCAGGATCATCAGGATGATGAAGGGGATGGACCTGCCAATGTTCACCACGACGTCCAGCACCCGGTTGACGAAGAAACCCAGCGCCCGGCTCCCGAAGAGCTTCGACAGCAGGCCGCCGGACTCGGTGGTCACGAGCAGGACACCCGTGGCCAGTCCGAAAACAACCGTGAAAAGCAGGCTCAAGCCCACGGTGTAGAACGTCTCACCGGCACCCTTGAGGATGGTGTCCAGGAGGTCGGACCAGAAGTACGGGTCATTGCGGTCAATCACTGGAGTACCTCCACGAAGAGTCCCTGGGAGCGGAGATCGGCTACGGCGTCGGCCACGGTCTTCGTGTCGCCGGGCAGCTCAAGCCTGGTGCGCCCGGTCTGGTGCCCGTGGATGGTTTCCACCGCGGCTCCCAGGATTCCGACGTCGATGCCGTGCTTGCGCGCCAGCTGGGCGATCACGGGACGGTCCGCGGTGACGCCGTTGAACGTGATTTCCACGATGGCGCTGGAGGTCTCCGGGATTTCCCCGAGGGGGAAGAGAGCCTGGCCCAACAACGACTTCTCCGTTGTCAGCAGCTGTTCCACGGGACCCTGCTCCAGGATTCGCCCACCGCTCATGACGGCGGCGGAGTCGCAGATCCGCTTCACCACATCCATTTCATGGGTGATGAGCAGCACGGTCAGCCCCAGGTCCTTTCTGAGCTGGCGGATGAGATCGAGGATCTGCCGCGTGGTTTCCGGGTCGAGCGCCGATGTCGCCTCGTCGCTGAGCAGGACCGACGGGCTGGACGCCAGCGCCCGGGCAATGCCGACTCGCTGTTTCTGCCCGCCGGACAACTGTGCGGGATAGGCGGCGGCCTTGCCGTGCAGGCCCACCAGGTCGAGGATCTCCAGTGCGCGGGTCCGCCTCGCTGCCCGTCCGGCGCCGGTGATCTCCAGGGAAAGCTCCACATTCGCCTGCACGGTCCTGCTGCTGAGCAGGTTGAAGTGCTGGAAAATCATGCCGATGTTGTGCCGGGCCGCGCGCAATTCCTTGCCGGCGAGGGTGGTCATTTCGCGGCCGTCGACGCTGACGCTGCCCGAATCCGGACGCTCCAGTGAATTGATGGTGCGGATCAGGGTGCTCTTGCCGGCACCGCTCTGGCCCACGACGCCGAAAATTTCGCCACGGCCGACGGACACCGAGACGTCGTCAAGCGCCCGGACTGCCGTCGCCCCGGAGCCATAGCTCTTCGAGACCCGGCTTACGGAAATCATGGTTCTCCCTGGGTGGCTGGAATCCCGCGCTTCCGCAGGGATGGGGGCGGACATCGTCCGCGCACACGCCATAAATTCTGCCAAACAGAAGTTGGAGGCACCTAATCCGAACTTCTTTTCAAGAAATCTGCGGCCGCGGCGATATAATTCCGTCACAATAAGGAGTATGGCGCTGAAGCAGCCCCGGCATCCGGAATCGCCGGGGGAGACGGCAGCCCGACGGTTGTCCTGGCGGATTGTGGGCTTCGTCACTCGGGAGCTGACCATGCCCGGGGCGTCGAGGTCCGCGGCGGGCAGTATTGAGTGTCTCATCGCCGGGTAGTAGCGTGACAGGAAATGTCAAAGCGCATTACACGCATTCGGGAGCGATCATGTCACAGGTGACACGTCGGATGGTTGCCTTCACGGCGGCCTTGGCCTTAAGCATGACGGGCGGCGCTGCCGCCAGCCCCGCGTTCGCAGATCCACGGGAGACCGTCAAGACCTCGACCGCCACCGGGTACGGCGGCGCTGTGAGCACCGTGGACCCGGAGGCATCCGCCGCAGCCATCGAGGTTCTCCGCAAGGGCGGCAACGCGGCTGACGCCGCCGTCGCCGCAGCAGCGACCCTCGGTGTGACCGAGCCGTACAGCGCCGGGATAGGCGGGGGAGGCTACTTCGTGTACTTCGACGCGGAGACCGGCGAAGTGGGCACGATCGACGGCCGCGAGACGGCACCGGCCGGCATCACTGATGACGCGTTTATCGACAAAGCGACGAAAAAGCCCTACCGCTTCACGCCCGAACTCGTCACGAGTGGCGTCGCCGTCGGCGTTCCCGGAACGCCAGCGACGTGGGAGCGTGCCCTCGACCGGTGGGGCTCCGTCAGCCTCGGCGATGCCCTCAGACCGGCCATCAAGGTCGCGACCCGCGGCTTCGTGGTCGACGACACCTTCCGCCAACAGACCCTCGACAACAAGGCCCGCTTCGAGGCGTTCACCTCGACCAGCAGCCTCTTCCTCCCGGGCGGGGACGCCCCCGCCGTCGGCAGCGTCTTCCAGAACCATGACCTCGCCGCAACGTACCGGCTCCTCGCGAAGAAGGGCACAGACGGCTTCTACAGCGGTCCGCTCGCGGCGGAAATCGCGGCCACCGTCCAGGCTCCGCCCAAGACCGCCGACACGGAGCTGCCCGTCCCGGTGGGCTCCATGACGATGGCGGACCTCGCGGCCTACCGTGCCCTGGATCAGGAGCCCACAACAGTGGAGTACCGCGATCTGGATGTGTACGGCATGGCACCGTCGAGCAGCGGCGGCACCACCACGGGCGAGGCGCTGAACATCCTGGACACATTCGAACTGTCCGGGATGTCCGCTCCCGGCGCGCTGCACCACTACCTCGAGGCGAGCGCGATTGCCTTCGCCGACCGGGGCAGTTACGTGGGAGACCCGGCGTTTGGCGACGTTCCCACCGCCGCGCTCACCGACCCGCTGTTCGGCAAGGAGCGCGCCTGCCAGATCGACCCGCGGAACGCCGCTGCCAAACCCGTCCTGCCGGGGGACGTCTCCTCGTACGACGGCGCGTGCCCGGCTACCGCCGCTGCGCCCGTCAATGAGAAGGACACCGAGAACATCTCCACGACCAACCTGACGGTCGCGGACAGGTGGGGCAACGTGGCCGAGTACACGCTCACGATCGAGCAGACCGGCGGGTCCGGGATCGTGGTCCCCGGCCGCGGGTTCCTGCTCAACAACGAGCTGACGGATTTTTCGACCGTCTACAACGAGACCGACCCGAACCGGATCGAGCCGGGCAAGCGCCCGCGCTCTTCCATGTCGCCCACGCTCGTCCTTAAGGAGGGCCAGCCGTTCCTCGCGCTCGGCTCGCCCGGTGGATCGACCATCATCACAACCGTGCTGCAGACAATCCTGAATCGGGTGGATCTGGGAATGACCATCTCGGAGGCCATCGCTGCGCCCCGCGCTTCGCAACGGAACACGGTTAGCGTCACGGCCGAGCCGGAATTCATCGGGGTGCACGGCCAAGAGCTCACGCCCTACGGCCATCAGTTCACGCCGTCGGGGGACGCATTCACCTCGGCAGCAGAAATTGGTGCCGCAACCGCCATCGAGTTCCTGCCCGACGGCCGCATGGTTGCAGCGGCCGAGCCGGTGAGGCGCGGCGGCGGTTCGGCGATGGTCCTCAAAGCGTCGCCGAAGCGATGAAGCGAGCCGGAGTGGCTCGCGTGCCGGACCCACCAGGCCCGGGGGAGCGCCCTATCTCGTGGTGCTGCATCCATGCAGGCATTGGGGCTCACCGCAAATTCACAGAGAAGGGACTCGATGAAATCCAACGAATTGCTGCTCGACGCCTTCGCCCGGATCCGCGAGACCGTGGCCGCCACTCTCGAAGGGGCCGACGACGAGGTCCTGCATCGCCGACCTTCGGGGAACGGTAACTCGGTTGCGTGGCTGATCTGGCACCTCAGCCGGGTCGAGGACGCACAGCTGGCCTCCGCCGCCGGCCTGGAACAGGTCTGGACCTCGCAGGGGTTCAGCGGCCGTTTCGAGCTGCCGCTGTCCGGGCGCGACACCGGCTACGGCCATTCCAGCAGCCAGGTCGACGCCGTGAAGGCACCGCCGGAGCTCTTGCTCGATTACTACGACGCCGTTCACTGGCAGACAGTGGGGTTCCTGGCCGGGCTCGGCGATACGGACTTCGACCGCATCGTCGACACGCGCTGGGATCCGCCCGTCACCCTGGGTGTGCGGCTGGTCAGCACGATTGCCGATTGTCTCCAGCACGCCGGGCAGGCCGCGTATGCCAAGGGCCTAAACCCCGCGCCAGCCGCCTAGGAACCGTTGGTGCTGGTGGTGCCGGGGTACGCGTCACTGGCCGCGGCGATCAGCCGATCGAAACTCGCGGTTCCGATTTCTGGAGGGACCACGGTGAAGACTGCAAACCATTTCTCCGGGGCTCCCGTCTGCACCGATGCAACCCGTTCCACGTGCAGGTTCAGCCCGGGCACCCCGTCGACGAGGAGCGACAGACGCTCGCCGCTCTTGACCAGACGCCGGAATTCCTTGACCGACAGTTGTTCCCCAGGGGTTCCCGTTACCTCGGCGATCGTATCGTTTACCCTTTTTGTCAGCCCCGTCATGAAGGACCTTCGACGCGAGACCGAGGGACTCGTCAGTACCGCCGCGACGATGACCGTGAACAACACAACGGCCCCGAAACTCCTCAGGCCGTGGATGAAAATCATCAGGATGAGGCAGAGGATCAAAGCGAAGACGCTGAACATGACGAACCGGACCGGAGGATCCTCGCCGGGTTTCTTGGACCAACGGACCAGCGCGACAGTGCTCTGCCGGGACTGATCGGGCCGTGCATTGTCCATGATTAGTACCCCTTCACTTCCAACAGCGCTTCCGCCAAGATGACCGCCTTGCGTGCTTCCTTGAGATCGTTCAGCAGACCCCGGTCGGGCAGGGCCGAGGAGGGCGCGGTTGGACCCGCCAGGGCGGAAAAGACAGCGCTGAGTTTTTCGCGGTCCTCTGAAAGCAGCCGGGACGAACTCAGTTTGACCCGGCTCAGTTCCAGTTCCAGCAGGGACTTGTCGATTGCCTCGCGACGGCCCTGCATCACCGATAGCTTGTTCCTGATGCGCTGGGCACGGTCCCGGAACATCGCTTCCATGTTGACCGCCACGTCGTGGAGTTCACCCAGCGCGGAGTATGACTGCCGCGACCCGGAGTGCCGGGCGAGTTCCCCGCTGACGTGGAGCCGCCGTCGTTCCCAACTCGTGACGGCCGATTCGTAGGGGCCAAGGAGCAATGAGACGGCCGCCAGTGCCTTCTCCAGTGACGCCGCCCGCGTGCTCAGGGAAGTTGTGGCAGCGTCCAGCCTGGCCAGGAAGGCGTCGTAGTTGTTAGGGCCCGGGGGTGTGTCGGCCTTCATGAGCGACTCGCACGCCGTGGGGCCGCGCCGTCCAGGCAATCCCGCCTATGACGGCGGGAATTCCGTCGTCGACATCCGCCCCCAACTCTCATGGCAAGAGACTAGAGGCTCCGGGCGCGTTGTCATAGGGTCTATGGTTCGACTTTGCCGGGAACCCCAGGAGCGTCGGCCGCGATTGCGCGGACCTTGACACCAACTTTCTCGGTCGTCGAGACTGAAAGATCCAGGCTGTCCCGAAGCTAGGGATTGGAAAGACAATGACCAGTACAGGCTCGTTCGTGGTTGTGGTTGGTTTTGACGGTTCCAAGAATTCACAGACTGCACTGAGGTGGGCCATAGACGAGGCCCGGCAGCGCAACGGCGAGGTCCGTCTGGTCACGGCCTGGAGCAATCCGCCGCTGTCCTGGTTTCCGGCAGTACTCGAAACGGCCGCCGGTGAAATCGCGGCGGAGGGATCCCCGCAACAAAGCGCAGAGGCGCTCCAGGCTGACGCCCTCAAATCCGCTGAAAGCGAGGGGGTGGCAGCCACCGGGCACGTCGTTCACAGTGATTCGCCGGCGTCAGCAATCGTGGACGCCGCCAAGGACGCGGATCTCGTCGTCGTAGGCGCCCGCGGGCACGGCGGATTTCCCGGCCTGCACCTGGGATCGGCGGCCACCCAGATCATCACCCATGCACCCTGCCCCGTCCTCGTCGTCCGGCCGAAGGCCTCATAGGGCGCAGGCAGCCGGCGCAACCCTGGTTTGGCCCGGTTAATTGGCCGCCGGGAACTCTTCCGCAACCCGTTGTAAGCGCGCGCGGGGAGGGCCTACGATGTGGCCACGGCCCCACTCCGGGGACCAACTCCGGGACCTGATGACGGAGAATGCCGGGCGACCTTCGGATGCCCGAGCCCCGGCCATCATGCGACCGGAAACACGGGAAGACGGAAAAGACCATGACCAAGTATCTGTTCGAAGCGAACTACGTCGGCGAGGGCATTAAAGGCCTCATGCGCGAGGGGGGAACGAAGCGCCGTGGTGCGCTCGTCGACGCCCTCAAATCTGTCGGCGGCTCCCTCGAAAGTTTCTACTACGCATTCGGGGAGACCGATGTGCTCGGGATCTTCGAGGTCCCGGAGCCCGCCGACGCCGCGGCGCTCTCGCTCATGATCAATTCGACGGGATCCGTGAATGTGCGGCTGAAACCGCTCATGACGCCAGAGGATCTTGACGCAGCGGCAAAGAAAACACCGAGCTACCGGGCACCCGGGCAGTAGGGCACCGAGCCCAGCCGACAGCTTCCGGGTCCGGGCGTGGTCCATGAAGCCACGCTATCGTGCACCTGCGACAATTCCCGGCGCCGCTGAATGCGGGAGAATGTCCCCATGAGCGATGCCGGCGATTTCATAGATCTTGCGCTTCAGCGTGAGTCGTCGTGGAGCCGATCGGAGGAGTCCGAAGCACGTCACGGCGGCGGCCACCGGTATTACGGCGCGTCCGTCGGAGCCGTGCGCGGAACGGTCCGGGATGCCCTCCGCCGCCAGCCGGGGCTGACGCACGATGACGTCACCGCCCTCAGCTCCGAGCTGTGGCAGGTGCCCGTCTACGAACGCCGCCTCGCCGCCGTCGTGCTCCTGCAATCCAGCGTCAGCCTGCTGACGAACACGGACCTGACCCGGATCGAGGGCTTTGTGCGGAGTGCACGGCTGGCCGCCCTCGTCGATCCGCTTGCCATCGACGTTGTTGGTCCCCTCATCGAGGGACTCGACGTCGTCGGCAGGGTGCGCGCGGACAGTGTCCTGGACCGCTGGGCGCGGGATCCTGACGGCTGGCTGCGCCGGGCTGCCCTGCTGTCCCCGCTCCGAGCGTTCCGGGCCGGCGCGGGGGACTGGCCCCGGTTCGTGCGCCATGCCCGTCTGGTGCTGCCGCCGCCGCCCCAGCGGCATCACGAGGACGACGACGGTGCGATCGCCGCCGCGGCGGTCTCGCTGGTGCTCGCCGAGACGGCCAGGCACCGTCCGGACCTGGATTTCTGACCCGGCGAACACGACACTAAGCCAGATCAGTCTACGAAGGTGCGATCAACCCGTCGGCCCAGTCCTGGGTCAAGCGCACGGCCGCGCCTCATTAGGGTTGTGACCCAAGCCCAGCGGAGAGCCGATGCTTGCCAGGCATGTTTAGGGCAGACTGGTGGCGTGAGCGGAGTCCCGTGGGTGTTGCACGTCGATCTCGACCAGTTCATCGCGGCGGTCGAAGTGCTCCGGCGCCCGGAGCTCGCCGGCAGGCCGATCATTGTCGGCGGTCGGGGCGACCCCACGGAACGAGCTGTGGTGTCGACCGCATCCTACGAAGCCAGGGCGTTCGGCGTGGGTTCCGGAATGCCCTTACGCATTGCGGCCCGGAAAGTACCCGACGCTGTGATCCTGCCCGTTGATCACGAGGCTTATCTCGCGGCGTCGGAAACGGTAATGGCTACCCTGCGCGCGCAGCCCGGCGCCACTGTGCAGGTGCTGGGTTGGGATGAAGCCTTTGTAGGCATTGAGACTGCGAATCCGGAAGCCTACGCCCGGCAGGTGCAGGCCGCTGTCCTGGAGCGAACTCAGCTGCATTGCAGCGTGGGCATCGGCGACACCCTGGTCCGGGCCAAGGTCGCCACCGGTTTCGGCAAGCCGGCCGGCGTCTTCCGTCTCACTGCCGGTAACTGGCTCGATGTCATGGGCAGTCGGCCCACCATGGACCTGTGGGGCATCGGAACCAAAGTGTCGGGCCGGCTGGCTAAACTCGGCATCATCACCGTCGCCGAGCTCGCCGCGTCCGACCCCCAAGACCTGGTCCCGGAGTTCGGCCCCAGGATGGGTCCTTGGTACGCGGAGCTCGGACGCGGGGACGGCTCCAGTGTTGTGGACGACACCCCGTGGGTTGCCCGCGGGCATAGCAGGGAGACCACCTTCCAGCGGGATCTGACCGAGACCGCTCAGGTGGACGACGCGGTAAGGGAGCTGACAGCGCGTGTCCTCGAGGATGTTGTCGCCGAAGGACGGCCCGTGGTCGGGCTGACCCTCAAGGTTCGGTACGCGCCGTTCTTCACCAAGACCCACGCGAAGAAGATTCCCGAGACATTCGACCGGAATGAAATCCTCGCGCGGGCCCTGGACCTCGCAGCCGGAATTGAAGCGGGCCGTCCGATCCGACTCCTAGGCCTGCGGGCCGAAATGGCAATGCCCGACGATGCCCGAAAGGGACATACGCCCACGCGCGGCGGTTGGTGACGGCGTCGCTCGCCTGCTACGTCGCCTCCGTCGTGATTGGGGACCCCCGCTGGACGGTCCGCGCCCGGGGGGGAAACGTCCAGACGAAACAGCTCGTAAACGACGTGCTCGGCCGGGGCTGATAGAAGGGCGGTGATACGTGCTTCGGGGGTCCGTGGCCATCGCCACCAACGAATCCCTCTCCGGTTGGACCAAATTAGGAGAACACGGCGATGCCGTAGACCGCGAAGACCACGAGATGGGCTGCACCGTGCATGGCCGTGACCTTCTTGGAAGCGAGCGTTGTCACCGACAGCATCAACGTGACGCCGAGGAGCAGCAGGTTGACCGGGGACTCGCCGAGCACAACGGCCTGACCGGTGAGGGCGCCGATGATGAGGACCGCGGGAATGGTCAGGCCGACCGTGGAGACGAGGGCGCCATGACATAGATTGCTGACGCGCTGAATCTCGCCCTGCAGCGCTGCGCGCACTGAGGTGATCGACTCGGGCAGGAACACAATCATGGCGATCAGAATGCCGGAAAGCGCCACCGGCGCACCGACGCGGTCGAGTCCGTCGTCCAGGAGCGTGGCCATGTCGTGCGAGAGCAGCACGATGGGCAGCACCGTCACGATGAGAAACGCGATCCGCAGCAACACCTCGGTCCGGTGTTCGGCGATGACCTGGGTGATGCTGCTTTGCTTGGCGGCCTGGCTGTCAGGTAGGTCCCGGCCGGCGGCGAAGCGCGGATCGACCTCCCGGAAGTCGCCGGCCTGCCTGCCCATCTGCCGGTAGAGGAAGAAGGCATAGAGGGCGAGGGTCAGCACGATGATGGGGACCACCTGCCCCGACGTGTAGGAGCCATCCCGCCCGATCAGGGCCGGCAGGGCGAAAGCCAACGAGACCAGAACAACGAGCATGGCGAGATACGAGGACGTGCCGGTGCGGTTGTGGCCCAGATTGCCGTGCTTGATCGCTCCGACGAGCACAGAGAGCCCGATCACCGCATTAAGAATAATCATCGATACGGCCATCACCGAGTCCCGGGCGATGGTCGTGTGTTCCCCGGGACCGAGCATGACGGCGGAAATGAGCACCACCTCGATCAGCACAATGGAGAGTGTGAGGACCAGGGAGCCGTAGGGATCACCCAGCCGGCGGGCGAGATGTTCGGCCTCATGGACCACCCCGAAGGCGCAGACCAGAACGACCCCGACGATGAGCACGAGTGCAGTAATCAGTAGCCAGGTAGGAACGGGTGCCTCAAGCAGGGGCCCGGCAACCACCAACCCGACGACGGCACCCCAACCGACCACGAGCCGCGAGATGGCGACGGGCGAGAAAATGGATCCTGCAGTAGAGGAAACCACGGGTTGAACCCCATTCCACGGGGCCGTCCCCGTGTCTATCGAAACGAACGGGCCGTCCCGTCCGACGCGCTGGTGTCACACTCTGCGGATCATGCTACTGCAGGGCCGCCACGACCCCCGGGCGGACCCGCAAAATACAGGCATGGAAATCAACGAACCCAGCACCGTCGCCGAGCACATCACTCCACCGCCAGGCAGCGTCCTTTATCGGAACGACTCGCTGCGAGTTTGGCTGCGCCCGGACCTAGAGCCGGACATGGCTCGCAGGGACGATTCAGCTCCGCCTTCTGCCGATCGGGCCCACGCCACTCCGGATGGGCCCGTTCAACGAGTCGAGCTCAGCAGCGACAACACTGGAGACGAACCGGTCCGGTGACAAGGCACGCACGATGCATACAATGCTCCTATTTGTCAGGGCGCTCCCGGGGTGGGCGCAATGAACCTTGACCGTTCCGGGAGTATTCCCCGTCATCAAAGTTGAAACTCCAGTCTGAGTCATTTTCTTCCTCATTCTTGGTCGCTCGGAACAAGGACAGGCTATGGGGAAAAGCGGCCTCATGCGCCGGGTACACAGCACCGAAACAGGGCAAGGAACCCGGGTGCGGCGGCGAAATAGGAGCTTGCCGGATCGGGCACTGTGACACACAGCCGTGGCCGTTCCAATAATTCTTCCGCGATCTCCATTGGCGTCATCAAATGACGTCTGCAACAAAGTCAAAATACCGCGTAGATACGGAATCAGAGGTTTACCCGGGCCCCTGCCGGAATGGGATGGGCCTAGCTTCCCGGCCGGCGTTCCACCACGGCATAGGCCTTTTCATCGAAGAACTCCCAGTCGGTAATCACCATAAAGCCGAGGGCGTCCACGCGGTCGTTCAGGACATGCACATCGAACCCTCCGTCGCGGGGCTCGGCGTCCCAGGTGGAGACGCGGACCTCACCGTTTTCCAGCACCAGCAGTTCGGTGTTGACATTGAAGTCCTCCGGCGGCTGACTGCTCAGCTGGCAGATGGCGACACAGTGCCTGGCGACATCGGGACTTTTCATTTCGAGCCTCCGCTTCGGGGAACGGTGATGGCATCATCCTATGCCTGGGGCCGGTTCCGACGGGGTTCATAGCACGCCGGTAAGCACAGCCCAACCGGAGCTCGATGTGACACTCCGTAATCATTCCGTTACCGTTGTTAGGTGCCTGTTGTTTCCGAGACGGGCTCTCCCCAGCCGATTGCCTAACTCTGCCGCGGCCCGGGGGTAACTCGCAGCAACGTCCGGCAGAGACGGGGAAACCAATTTTGACCCGCTGTTCTCCAGGGGTCTTGGGGTGAAGCCGCACGGCCCGTCATGATCGGGCCAGCGTGCGGCCGGGTGCCTCCCATCCGAATCCGACAGCTCACCTCGCAGGCATTGGGAGAGGCTTCTTAAATGACTTTCAGCAATACCCGTGCGCCCAAACGCGCCGATCTTCGCAGCAAACGCCGCACCGCCGGCACCATTGGCCGCCAGGCCGCAGTGCTTGTAGCCGCTTCCGGAATGGTGCTCAGCAGCGCCATGGCCGCGAATGCAGCCGATGCACCGACCGAGCGGGACTCCGCTCCTGCGTCGGCCGTTGACGTCAAGGGCCAGGTCTCCGCGCCGGTTCTGGCGGACTCGACCGTCCAGATCACTTTCGAGCGTCCGGCTGTTGAGACCACACCGGCGCCCGTCGTCGAGGCGCCCAAGCCCGTGGCCGCTCCGAAAGCCCCGGCAGCACCGGCACCCGCCCCGGCCGCCGCCCCCGCCCCCGCCAAGGCAGCCGTGAACGTCCAGGCCGCACCCGCCGCTGCCCCCGCCGCTGCCCCGGCAGCCGGAGGAGCCAATGCCACCATGCTGGCCGTAGCATACGGCCAGATCGGCATCACGCAGGACTGCACCGCGGTAGTGGAGAAGGCCCTGAATGCTGCCGGAATCCCGGTGGGCAACATCGGCCCGCAGGCCTTCCTGAAGTACGGCAAGGTCGTCGCCTCCCCCCTGCCCGGCGACATCATCGTCCAGTCCGGCCACGTCGCCATCTACGCAGGCAACGGCCAGGCGATCAGCGGCGGCATGAACGGCGTCAACGCCACCATGACGCACCCGCTCTCCTGGCTGACCGCCACCGGCTCCGTGACGTTCGTCCGCGCCGGCTAGCAGCACCGCCAGCAGCACATCGAAGGCCGGTCGATCGGTTGCCTTGGGGGCAGCAGATCACCGGCCTTCTGCGTGCCCGGCGTCCGGCTCCACTGAATACCGCAGCAGTACCACGCCGTTACCGAACGTGCGGCTCTCCTGCAGCCGGAGCGGAGTCACCGCATCCGTCTCCTGGAACAGGGCCTTGCCCCGTCCGATCAGGACCGGGTGCACATAGATCCGGTACTCATCGATCAGCCCGAGCCGCCGGAACGACCCCGCCAGATCGGCGCCGCCGAGCGCCAGATCGCCGCCGGGCTGTTCCTTGAGCCTGGCCACCTCTTCCGCGACCACGTCGTGCACCACCTCGGTATCCCAGCCGGCCGACGTCAGGGTCCTGGAATAGACAATTTTGGGAATGTCCCGCCAGATCCCCGCGAACTCGACCATCGGGGCAGGGCTTGAGGGGTCTTGGTCTGCCGTCGGCCAGAAATCGGCCATCAGCTCATAGGTGATGCGGCCGTCCAGGAAAGCGCCCATAGTCCGGAGCTCGTCGTTGAAATGTCGGTGCAGTTCATCATCGACCAGATGCCAGCTCAGATCCTGCTCCGGACCCTCAAAGAATCCGTCAAGGGATACCTGCATCATAAAGATGACCTTGCGCATGACGGGCTCCTTCTGTTCGCTGCCGACTGGGGTTCCAGCGTACGCCGCACCCTTCAGCCGCGGCAGGGGAACCGGACCGCGCCGGCCGCGGCCCCCGGGATTAGACTGGAGGAGTTGCCTTTCACGGTGGCTCCGCTGCACGGCGTGCTGCGGGAACTCCGGTTCCAGCATTGGGAGCCGGCCGGCTGATCCCGGGCCCGCAGGTGTGGCCACTTGCGCTCGGGTCCCACCGGTAGAAGAATGCAGGAAATTTGAAGCCGCGCCCGCGGTTCTTTACTTTCGGAGGAAAAGCATGCCCACGAGCTTGCCTGAGGCGTCAGCCGACGTCGCGCCCCCGTTGATGTTCCGGGGTTGAGACCGGTGGAATCCTGGGGACCCGGCCGGCACTACAGCAGCGGCCGGCACACACAAGAGTCCGCCCGTGGGGCCGGGCCACGCCTGCTGCGGTTCACAGGCGGGATCCGCCCGCAGTTCCTGGTTGCACTGGTGACCGTCCTCGGCCTGATCACGGCCGGGGCTGTTTACGGCACCATGCAGGCCAGGGGACCGGTCGACGCCGGGGCTGCGCCGGTTGCGTCGGTGTCCGCCTCAGCTGGTGCCGCCGACCCGCTGTCCGCCGCCGGCGGCTCAACGCCGTCGGCAGAACCCCCGACGCCGACACCCGCCGTCGTCACGCCCCCCGCTCCCGCCATCGGGCCGGAACTGGACGCAGAAATCAACGCCGTGATCGCGGCCAACAGCGGCTACCAGGTGGGCGTGGCCCTGATCGATGTGGCTGACGGAACGGTGCACGAATACGGGGACAAGACCAAGTTCGTGGCCGCCAGCACCGGGAAGATCCTCGCCGCCGCCGCCTACTACCATCTGGTGGAAACCGGCAAGGCCTCGCTGGGGACCCCGATGGGGGCATCCACCGCCGGCCAGCAGATCCGGCAAATGGTCCAGCAAAGCAACAACGATTCATGGGCGTTGATCCTCGCCGCCGTGGGCCACAGGGGACTGATCAACTATGCAGCCTCGATGGGCATTCCCTACGACCGGACCGTGAACACCCTGACAGCCGCAGAGATGGCAACGATTCTGTCCGAGCTATACAGCGGCCGGCTGCTGAACCCCGCCAACACAGCCCAACTACTGTCCCTCATGCAGCAGACCAACTACGAAACGCTGATCCCGGCCGCCGCACCTGCGGGGGTCAGCGTCTTCCACAAGTACGGGCTGCTCAACGGGAACCTGCACGACGCGAGCATCCTGGTGCGGGGGGAGCGGGCGTATGTGTTTGTCGTCTACACGCTGGGCCGGGACGCCGAGGCTACCCGGGCCCGCGTCTTCCACGAACTCACCAGCACAGTCGCCGCCCGACTCTTCTGACGAAAGCGGCCGTTCCCCCAAAGAACCCACAACCGTACGCTGGAGAAGGGAGGTGAATGCCATGAAAGCAGCCCAGGGAGACCGCATCATCATCCGTGGCACCACGGTCGAGTCGTCCGACCGGCACGGCGAAATCCTGGAGGTCAAGGGGGCCGACGGGGCCCCGCCGTATCACGTCAGATTTGACGACGGCCATGAGACCATCCTGTTCCCCGGCGGCGATTTCGTCGTCGAAAGCAGCAAGGGCGCCTGACCGCGGCTAGAAACTCGATGAACTGCCGGAGCCGGAGAAGCTACCGCCGCTGCTGCCGTAGCCGGTGGTGCTGCCGCCCCCGCCGCCGCGGGCGCTGCTGACACTGCTGACCCCGCTGGTGAAGCCAGAGTTGAACGTCGGCACGGAGAGGAAGTAATACGAGGGGTACACCGTGCCCAGAATGCTGGGTTCGTACGTGCGCCCGTATTTTGCCTTGCTTCCGGCCTGTGCGTCCTCCATCTCCTGCTGCATGAGCCGGGCTTCCTTCTCGTTCTTGGTGAAGCCGGCAATCACGGTATCGGCATGGTTCTTGAGCAGCTCGGAGAGGTGCGTGCGCGCGTCCCGCAGCCGGTCCAGGGCCGTCTCGGGCGTGATTGTTCCGTCCGAGAGCTCCGCGGTCCACCGTTCGATTTCCCGGTGGTTTTCATCGCGGAAGGAGCGCAGGGCGGCGGCCGTCGCGGAGTCGCCCTCGGCGTTGCGCTTGCTGAGCATCTGTTCGATCGCGGCCAGGTCGGCGCGGAAGGGCGCCAGCTGCCGGTCCCAGGCGGGGGCCCAAGCTGAGCCGCGGTTAAGTAGGGCGTTGGTGTCGGCGATAACGTCGTCGAGGGCATCGAGTTCCGCCGCGGCGTCGGCGTAGCTGCGGACCAGCTTCAGGTTCGGCCGCCTGCTGAGGTCCTTGGGCGACAGGGCATGGACCTGGTTGGCGAGGCCGGTGGCGGTGTTGTACTTGGTCATGAAGGTCCGGTGCTTCTCGAGGACCGTGCTGCCGTAGCGGGAGGCCTCCGGGATGGTGCCGGCGTTGAGGTCCGTGACCTGTAGGTCCAAGCTGACGTTGGAGTAGCTGACGTCGCCGCGGGCCAGTTCCTTGCGGCTATCCACCCGGGTCCGCCAGCGCACGATCAGCCACGTGCCGGCGCCCGCCACGGCGGCCGCAATACTGGTCCACGCCACGACGAGGAAGGCCGTGGAGCGGTACCAGGGCTGATTGATCAGTTCGGCGCCGCGCTGGATTCCGGCGACGGTGCCGTCCGTCCACTGGGCGTCGCGAAGAAGGTCCTTGGATGCGTCCTGGATGTCCTCGCGCTGTCCGGGCGAGACTTTCCGGTCTTCACCCATGTAGGTCCCCACGTGCCGGCCCACCGGGTCCAGGGCGAAGATAAAGAGTCCGTTCGCCCACTTTTGTCCGTCCTCGCTGATCCACTCCGGATGTTCGGAGCGGGCAAACCGCAGCACCTCCTCGTTGAGGTTGTCCGACGCCGAACCGTTGTAGGTGTAGACGGCCACCTTGGTGGGCTGGTAGAAATCGATCGCCTGCACCGCCGGCAGGAGGGTGTTCCGGTCCAGCACACCGGCGCGGTCCTCCACGACGATGTCCACCGGCGTGACTGCCTGCGCCGCCGGCCCGGTTCCGACCAGCCCGATCATCACCAGAGCGAGGAGGCCCAGGACTTTCCGTACGATTCCCATTTCCCGAGCGTAGTGCCTGCCGCGGGCCGCGTCGACGTGCCCGCGCCGAGCGGGGACCTGTCTTTCGGAGGCGGCGCCCGCTAATTGTCAGAGCCGTCCGGAGTCGGCGTCAGTGCAGGTCAGGGCGCCATGGGCCGAAAGACACCATGACGGCGCCCCCAGGTTGCTACATACTGGCGGCATGAGTCCAGAGGCGAAAGAACCGGAGCCGGCTGTGCCCGAACCGGCACACCTCCGGCAGCAGTACCCGCAGCAGAACCGGCCCGGCCGGTGCCGGGAACACCGGCGGGCACGGGGACCGCAGCAGAACCGCGGCGGCCGGACCGCGCCCTGCTCGCTATTCTTGCCGCGGTTTCAGTGATCGTGGTTGTCGCCCTGATTGTTGTGTTCACCCGTGGCGAGCCGGTGCCGGTGGACGAGGCCACCCCCGCCGGGGTGGTCCAGCGGTATGCTGCCGCCGCGATCGCCGGGGACGAGACTGCCGCGGCCGCCTATCTGACGGATGCCGCCAAGAACCGTTGCAGCACCAACATGGAACGGATGCCGGGGGACAACCTCCGCGTCACCCTCGTCTCGACGATCGAGCGGCCAGCCTCGGCGGACGTTAGGGTGCTGATCACCGTCTCCGAGGGCGGCGGGCCGTTCGGAAGTGCCGAGTACCAGATCGAGGACGGCTTTGACCTGGTCAAGACGGGGGACAAATGGCTGATCGACAGGGCTCCCTGGCAGCTGACGGTGTGCCAGAACGCGGCGGTGAAGTGATGGGCGCTGACTCTGCTGTGGGCGGAGCCCAGCGGACCGTGCGCCGCCTCATCACCTACTTGCTGCTCTTCGCCCTCGTGGTGATCGCCGCCGTCGGGCTCAGCGGACTGTTGGGACGACTCCTCGAGGCGGGCACCGTGCTGGCCGCCGGGGACGTGGCCGGGCTGGCGCGTTCGCTGGCCTTCGCCCTGATCGGCGGGCCGCTGGCCGCGCTCCTGTGGTGGGTTGTCTGGCGCCGCCTGGACGACGAGGCGGAGCGGGCGTCCGTCGGCTGGGGCCTGTATGTCACGGGCGCCTACGTGCTTTCCCTGGTGCTGGCGACGAGCAACCTGCTCAGCACCGTGACCACGCTGATCGGCGGCCAGTCGCTGCAGTGGCGCCCGTCCCTGGCCACCGGGCTGGTGTGGGCAGCCGTCTGGGTCTGGCACCGATGGATGTGGCGGCGTCCGGACAAGCGGCCCGTGGACATAGCTGACGCCCCCACGGTCCTCAGCAGCTACATCGGGCTCGTGATAGGGGTCAGCGGCGCCGTCTCAGCCCTGTCGATCCTGCTCGATGCCGCTCTGCGGGGGGCGCTGGCGGCCGCGACGGTGGGCAAGCCCTGGTGGGTGTCCGCGCTGCAGGCCCTCGTCTGGGCCGCGGGCGGCGGGCTGGTCTGGTGGTGGCACTGGAAGCACGACGGCGGCTGGCGGCTGCGCGGTGATCTCGCCAGCGTCGGGCTCATCGCCGTCGGGGTCCTCGGCGCCGGCGTGCTGACCCTTGGCGGTGCCGGGGTCACGGTGTTCGTCCTGCTGCGGCTCGCCTTCGACCGCACCGAGGGGATGGACCAGCTGCTCGAGCCGCTAGCGCCGGCCGTCGCCGCCGCAGCGATCGGGTCACTGGTCTGGGTGTACCACCGCGGGCTGGCCCGCGACAGTTCCGAAGCCCTCCGGCAGGGGAGCCGGCTGGTGACCTCCGGCATCGCCCTGGTGGCCGCCGCCTCCGGGATCGGCGTGATCGTGAACGCCGCCCTGGCCATGGCGGCGAACCCGCTGGCAGGCTCCGGGGCGCGCACCCTCCTGCTCGGGGGCATCAGTTCGCTCCTGGTCGGCGGAGTCGTCTGGTGGCTCACCTGGAAGCCCCTGGAGAGGACCCCGGCGGCGGCGCCCAGTCCTGCCGGCGATACCGGTAACTGGCAGAACGCCCGCCGGATCTACCTGATTGTGGTGTTCGGCCTCAGCGCCGTGGTCGCCGTCATTACCCTGCTGGTCATCGGCTACCGAATGTTCGAGTATGCCCTGGGCGACATCTCGGGCGGCAGCGTGGTAGACAGGATCCGGGCACCGCTCGGTTTGTTGGTGGCCACCGGCCTCGTCGCCGGCTACCACTTCGCGGTGTGGCGCCACGAACGTGCGGTCCTCGCGGCGGCGGGGCCCGCCCGGAAGCGGATGATCGGTCACGTCGTCCTGGTGACCGGCAGCGATCCGGCACCGCTGCACCGGGCCATCGAAGATGTCACCGGGGCCGGGGTGACCATCTGGAGGCGGGCCGACGTCGGGGCCGGTGCCGCTGCCGGCGACGGCCAGCTGGCGGGACGGCTGGCCGGGGAACTCGAGGGTGTTAGCGGAAAACGGGTGCTTGTGACGGTCAGCCCGGACGGCAGGATCGAGGTGATTCCGCTGCTGGGCTGAGGTGCCAAAAGTCGCTGGTCAGGCTGGTCTTGCCGGTGTTGCCGGCTAGCCCCCTTTAGGCCTTAGTCCTGCAGGTCCAGACCGAAGAGCCTCTTGTAGCTCCGCACCGCGTTGGTGACGGTGGGGAAGAAATGGTCCGGGCCGAACCGGCTGCTGACGCCGAACCGGATCAGGCGGTCCTTGATGGGCCCCTTCATCTCGGCGAAGACCAGGCTGATGCCGCGCTTCTCGAGCTCGTCGTCGAGGGCCACGAGGTCATCCAGGGCGGTGGTGTCCAGGCCGGTGATGGCCTCGGAGGCCACGACCACCCACCGGACCGGTTCCGGGGCGTTGGCCACGAGCGTCCGGATGTGTTCGGTGAAGACTTCGCCGTTGGCGAAGAACAGCGGGGCGTCGAAGCGTGCAATCACGAGGCCGGGGACGCGCTGGCCCTCGGGGTGGCGGTTCAGGTCGTGGTACCCGGGCACCTCTCCCACGCTGCCCAGTTCGGTGCGGTAGGGGTCCAGGGCGCGCAGCACAAACGCGATCAGGGACAGCCCGATCGCGACCACGATGCCTTCGAGGACACCCACAAAGGCGACGCCCAGGAAGGTCGCGACCAGCAGCGCGGCCTCGGTCCGGCTTATCCGGAGCAGCCGGAGGAGCGTTTTCACGTCGAGGATCGACGCCGCGGCGACCATCACGACCCCGGCAAGCACGCTGGAGGGAAGGAACGTCGTCAGCCCCGGCGCCAGGATCATGAACAGCAGCACAAGGGCGGCGGCAACGGCTCCGCTGAGGGGGCTCTTGGCGCCGGCCTCGACGGCGATCGGCGTGCGGGATGTGCTGCCGGAGATCGGAAACCCGCCAAAGAGGCCACTGGCCACGTTCGCCACACCGAGCGCCCCCATTTCCTGGTTCCCCTCAACCTGGACACCGCTCCGGGCGGCGAAGCTCTTGGAGAGCACCGAGGTATCGGCAAAGGCGATCAGGGCGATGCCGGCCGCCGGGCCGAGCATGGCGGTGACGTCCTCCATGCTGATGCCGCCGAGGGCGGGAGCCGGCAGGCCCTGGGGCAGGGCCCCCACAGTGGGGAGCGCCGTCGTCAGGTCCAGGGCGGCCGTCAGAGCCGTGGCTGCCACGACGGCGAGCAGCACACCGGGGAGCTTCCACGGCAGGAAGCGGCATCCGACGATGACGGCGATGGTGCCGGCGCCGAACAGCAACGCCAGTGGATTGATGCCGCCCTGGGCCACCGCCTGCGCCGTCCCCGTGGCGCTGTTGACTAGCGACCCGCCCGTGCCCGACATGCCGAGCAGCTTGGGCAGTTGGCTCAGCATGATGACGATGGCGATTCCGTTGAGGTAGCCAACGCGGATGGGCTTGGACAACAGCGCGGTGACGAACCCCAACCTGAAGACCTTGCCGACCAGCAGCATGCCTCCGATCAGCAGGGCCAGAAGGCCGGCGAGGGCCACCGCCTGGTCCGGATCCCTGCCGGCCAGCGGCAGGACGGCGGCGGCGATCATCGGGGCCAGGCTGGAATCCGGGCCGATGATCAGGACCCGGGAGGGCCCGAAGACCGCATAGGCAAGCAGAGGGATGATCGAGGCGTAGAGGCCCGTGACGGCCGGCAGCCCGGCGGCCTCGGCGTACGCCATGCCGGCCGGAATGAGGAACGCGCTGAGGGCGGCGCCGGAGGCCAGATCAGATTTCAGCCAGGGGCGTTCGTAGTCCCGCATCATTCTGAGGCCGGGCGGGAGTTTCATTGCCCTGGCGCCGCGCACCGGGTCCTGGCTACGCGGCAGGGGCCGCGGAGTCGTCGGCCCCCGGCGAGTCCTTGCCGTACTCCGCCGAAATGAGGATGGGGAGGTGGTCCGATGCCCCACGCGGCAGGGTTTCGACACTCTCGATGTTCAGCCCCTGGGAGGTGGCGAAGTCGAAATGGCCGTTGAAGACCTTGTACCGCGTGTACGTCCGCCGGTCACTGAGGGTGAGGTCGTAGCCGGCATCCTTCATCTTGGCCGTGAGGTTCTTGGTGAAGAAGGGGTAGTTGAAGTCGCCCACCATCAGGGACATCAGGCCGCCGCGCATGCTGAGCAGTTCCGCGTGCGCGGCGTGGATCTGGTTCCGCCGCAGCGAGTTCGACGCCGTCAGGGGGGCTGCGTGGAACGACGCAATGACGAGGTCGTGGTCCGTCTCATTGTCGATCACCCGGGTGCCGATCAGCCGCTCGTGCGCGGGGGACAGGACGCGGTCGTGCAGCGATTTCTTCAGCGCGAAGGTCTTCGTCTCGTACGCCGTGAACCGGTCCATGCGGTAGTAAATCGCCAGGCCCAGCCGGTTGCCCTTGGTGGCGTCGGCAAGGTGCAGGTCACCAATGGTGTCCGGGAGGTCGTTCGTGTCGCACTCCTGGAGACACAAGGCATCAATCTCAAAATTGCGGGCCAGATCAACCAGTTCACCGATGGCATGGTGCTTTCGCAGGTTGTAGCTGATGACTCGAATCAGGGGAGCACCTCTTCGGTGGATAGTCGTGGAAAGTCTGATTCCGAGTCTACCCAGTCCAGCCATTCGAGTCGGACCGGCGGCCGCGGGTCCCGGCGGTGACGGTGTACGCGCCGTCCAGCAGGACGGTGCAGTCCTTGCCCCGGATGCCGTCGTCCGCCGCGTTCACGGTCACCTCGCCCGCGGCCAGGACGAGGGAATCAGTGGGTGGATTGGTCTCTACGATTCCCGGCGAGGCTGTGCGGGAACTGTGGCGGGACCAGGGCTGGGATATGAGCTGCGCCTGGTGCGCCTGTGGTGACCGAGGTGGCCGATGGCAAAGTGCCTGGCGGGGTTCGGGCTGCCCCTGGGCCTGCCGCCGGTGCGGAAGCGATAGTGTGTTCTGGGATTACCAGCCACGCGAAAGGGCAGACGTTGATGACTGCTGAACTACCGGAGCTTGCCGAGGGCGACTTCTACTACGAGGTACTGGGCGGCGGGCGTTTCCGCTCCACCATCCACGCCCAGGGCGCCTGGAATGAGCACGAGCAGCACATGGCTCCCGCCTCCGGCATCATGGCTGACTGCCTGGATCGGCATGAGCCGCGCGACGACATGCGGATGGCGCGCCTGAGCTACGAGATTCTCGGCCTGATCCCCGGCGGCGAGTTCGAGGTTGTCACCACGACCCTCCGCCCGGGCCGGACGATCGAACTGGTGCAGGCCGAGCTGACCGCAGGCGGCCGCACCGCGATCCGTGCCACGGCGTGGCGGATGATCACCTCCGACACCAGCGCCATCGCGGCGTTTGAGGATCCCAGGATTTCCGCGCCGGAAGACTGCGAACCGTATGACGCCGCGAGCATCTGGCCGGGCGGCTACATCGCGTCGCTGGACATGCGGATCGCGGCCGGGCACCGCGCCGGGTCGGGCACGGTCTGGCTGCACACCGGGCACCCGCTGACGGACCGGAAGGACAGCAGCGACCTCGCCCGGCTAGTCGGCCTGGTGGACACCGCCAACGGCATTGCCGCCCGTGTTCCCCCGGGCAAGGGCAGCTACGCCTTTCCCAACCTGGACCTCCAGATCCACATGTACCGGCGCCCCGAAGGGGAGTGGCTGGGGCTGGACAACGAGGTCTCTTTCGGCACGGACGGGATCGGCCTGACCTCCACCGTGCTCCACGACCTCACCGGCCCGTTCGGCCGCGCTGAGCAGATCCTGACGCTCCGGAAGTCCTAGGCGCAGCCGTCTGACGCCTAGTGGAAGACGAGCCAGCCGACGACCGTGGCCAGGCCCGTCAGCACGGCACCCCAGGCGATATCCGCGACCACGATGATGAGCGGCCAGTTCTTCAGGGTCGCGGCGTTGGTGAGGTCATAGGTGGCGTAGGCGAAGGTGCCCAGCGCCGCGCCGTACCCGAGCGCCGTGAGCCAGCTGCCGCCGTCGAGCGCCGGCTGCAGGGCGAAGAAGACGATCCCCGCGTTGTACAGGACATAGAAAGCGACGGCGTACCCTAGATGGGGCTTGTCCGCCATGAGGTGCCCGAGATGGCGCCGGTAGAACTTGCTCATCGACTTGAGCCAGACGGAATCGATGACGGCGAACGCGGCGGCTACAACAAGGAACTGCAAAATGACCATATGGGAGCATAACAACATGCCGGAGGCCGCAGGCGCAGCGCGGAGGCTGACGATTTTCCGGCAGGAGGAATCCCTGGGCGCCGCCGCGGACCTGGACTTCGCCCTGGAACTGCTGCGGAGGGTCAAAACCGGTGGTGTGGGCCCCACGATCCGGCTCTACCGGCCGGCGCCCACCGTGGCCTTCGGGCAGCGGGACACGCACCTGCCGGGTTTTGACGCCGCCGCGCAGGCCTGCCGCGAGCTGGGCTTCGAACCTTTGGTCCGCAAGGCCGGGGGACGCGCCGCCGCGTACCATCAGGGAACCCTCGTGATCGATCACCTGGAACCGGACACGGACGCGATCGCCGGGGCCAAGCGGCGGTTTTCCTTCTTCGGTGAACTGCTGGCCGGCGCCCTGCGGAGCGCCGGCGTCGACGCCGCGGTGGGGGAGATCCCCGGCGAGTACTGCCCCGGGGAATTCAGTGTCCACGGCCAGGATCCGGAGTTTCCGCAGCACCAGCTCAAGCTGATCGGCACGGCCCAGCGGGTGGTGGCCGGCGGCTGGTTGTTCAGCTCCGTCATTGTGGTGGAGAACTCGGCCCCGATCCGCGCAGTGCTGGAGGCCAGTTACGCCGCCCTCGGCCTGGACTGGGACCCGGCCACGGCGGGCGCCGTCAACGACCTCGTCCCGCACCTGGACGTGGACGCCATCGAGGCGGCCGTGATCGGCACCTACGCCCGCTACGCCACTCTGGCCTACGGCGACTTCGACAGCCTGCTCGGCTGAGACCGCCGCAGGCCATGGAGAAGGCCGGGCACCAGCGGTGCCCGGCCTTCTGAGGTGCCCGGTTGTAACGGCTGGTGCCTAGTGGCCCCGGGCGATCCATTCCTCCAGCTGCGGCGCCTCGGCACCGACCGTCGTCGGATCGCCGTGACCGGTCCGCACCACGGTGTCCGCCGGCAGGGTCAGCAGCCTGGCTTTGATGGACTCGATGATGGTGGGGAAATCGCTATAGGACCGGCCGGTGGCGCCCGGACCGCCCTGGAACAGGGTGTCGCCGCTGAACACGGTGCCCTCGCTCTCCAGGGAGAAGCACATGGAGCCGGGGGAATGTCCCGGCGTGTGCAGCGCCACGAGCCGTGCGCCGGCGACGTCGAAGGTGTCCCCGTCCTCGATCGCGTGGTCCGGTTCGGTTCCCGGGAACACCCGCTCCCAGAGCATCCAGTCCTCGCGGTTGAGGTACACGGGGGCGTTGACGCGCCCGCGGACCTCGCCGACGGCGGCGATGTGGTCATCATGGCCGTGCGTCAGCAGGACCGCAGTGACCTTGCGGCCGGCGACCGCTGCCTCGACGGCGTCGGGGTCGTGCGCCGGGTCGATCACGACGCATTCGGCGTCGTTGCCCACGATCCAGATGTTGTTATCGACGTCCCAGGTGCCGCCGTCGAGCGAGAAGGTGCCCGAGGTGATCAGCCGGTCGATCCGGAGGCCGCTCACGGGTCCGCCGCTCACAGTTCCACGACCGAACGCAGCACCGAGCCGGAGTGCATCTTGTCGAACGCTTCCTCGATCTGGTCGATCGTGATCCGCTCCGTGACGAAGGCGTCCAGGTCCAGCTTGCCCTGCCGGTAGAGGTCGATCAGCATGGGGAAGTCGCGCGAGGGGAGGCAGTCGCCGTACCACGAGGACTTGAGCGAGCCGCCGCGGCCGAATACGTCCAGCAGCGGCAGTTCCAGGGTCATTTCGGGGCTGGGAACGCCCACGAGGACCACGGTGCCGGCGAGGTCGCGGGCGTAGAACGCCTGCTTGTACGTCTCGGGACGTCCCACGGCGTCGATCACGACGTCGGCGCCGAAGCCGCCGGTCAGTTCGCGGATCGCCTCGACCGGGTCGACGGCGGAGGAGTCCACGGTGTGTGTTGCCCCGAGGTCCTTGGCGCGTTCGAGCTTCTTCGGGTCTATGTCGACGGCGATCACCGTGGTGGCGCCGGCGAGCGCGGCGCCGGCAACGGCCGCCACGCCCACGCCGCCACAGCCGATCACGGCGACGGAATCGCCGCGCTTGACGTTTCCGGTGTTGATGGCCGCGCCGATGCCTGCCATCACGCCGCAGCCGAGCAGGCCGACGGCGGCCGGGTCAGCCTCGGCGTCCACCTTGGTGCACTGACCGGCGGCGACGAGGGTCTTCTCGGCGAAGGCCCCGATGCCGAGCGCCGCGCTGAGTTCGGTGCCGTCCTCAAGCGTCATCTTCTGGGCGGCGTTGTGCGTATTGAAGCAGTATTGCGGCTGGCCTTTAGCGCAGGCACGGCATTCGCCGCAGACGGCGCGCCAGTTCAGCACCACGCGGTCGCCGGGGGCTACCTCGGTGACGTCCGGGCCCACGGCGCTGACGACACCGGTGGCCTCGTGTCCGAGCAGGAACGGGAAGTCGTCGTTGATGGCGCCCTGCTTGTAGTGCAGGTCGGTGTGGCAGACACCGCACGTGAGGATGTCCACCAGGGCCTCGCCGGGTCCGGGATCCGGGACCAGGATGGTCTCCAGGGTGACGGGTGCACCCTTGGAGCGGACTACTGCGCCTTTGACTTTATGGACCATGGAAAATAGCTCCTCTGCTCGGTCGCGGATCTGGCCGCAAACACTCTTTGTCTCAAGACTTCTGTCACGCAAGACTTCACTCGCACAAATTCTGCCGCATAACGGGGGTGCGGCGCGGCCCCCCGTGGGTGGCCGCGCCGTCGTCGTCATCTGTTCAGGGGTGTGCCTTAGGCCGCGAGACGGCTCTTGACCTCGGCAGCGGAGGGATTGGTGGCGGCGGTGCCGTCCGGGAACAGCACGGTGGGAACGGTGCGGTTGCCTCCGTTGAGCTTCTCCACGAGATCTGCGGTGCCGTCCACTTCTTCGATGTTGATCTCGGTGTACCCGATGCCCTGGGCATCCAGCTGCTTCTTCAGGCGGTTGCAGTAGCCGCACCAGGTGGTCGAAAACATGGTGATGGTGCCGGATTCGGGGGTGAAGTCCACGAAGTTCTCCTCAAAGCTGGTTGACGGCGCGCGGTGGCAGCGCCGATTGGCGACAAAAAGTCGTACGTTACTCCCAATAACCGTAACCCGCGGACCGGTATTCCCGCAGGGCGGGCGCTGCCTGCTACGCCGTCGGCCGCGAATACGCGGGAAAGCTGCGACGTCGCTGGAAAGTTCCGGCGACTCCGCAGGTCTCCGGCGACCTCGGCGGGCTCAACCGGGACTCTCGGTTCCGGGTGACAGGGATTGGGTGCGGTGGCATGCTGGTGCCATGTGTGGACGCTACGTGATGGCCCGGGCCGTCGGAGACCTGCTGGCCGAGTTCGACGCAGAACTCGAGGACGAGATTGCGATTCCCCCGTCGTGGAATGTGGCCCCGACGGCGGACGTGCCGATTTTGCTCGAACGGCTGGTCGACGGGGAGCCGGTCCGGCAGCTTCACCTGGCGCGCTGGGGGCTGGTGCCGTCCTGGGCCAAGGACTTGGGCATCGGCTCGAAGATGATCAATGCCCGCAGCGAGAGTGTGCTGGAGAAGCCGGCGTTCCGGAAGGCCACCCGGGCCCGGCGCTGCGCGGTCCCCGCCGACGGCTACTACGAATGGAAGGGCGAAGGCCGCGGCAAGCAGCCCTACTACGTGCACCCGAGGGACGGCAGCCCGATCGTATTCGCCGGACTCTACGAATGGTGGAAGGACCCCTCCAAGGCCGAGGGCGACCCGGAACGCTGGCTGCTCTCGACGTCGATCATGACCACTGACTCGCCGCCGGAGGGCTACGCCGGGGGAATGCTGGCCGAACTCACGGCCCTGCACGACCGGGTTCCTCTGCCGATGGACCGGGGGACGATGCAGGCGTGGCTGGACCCGCAGGCCGACGATGCCGCCGGACTGGTGGGTCTGGTCCGGGCCGGGGCGCACGACGTCGCGGAGGGCTGGACGATCGATGCCGTCGGCACCGCCGTCGGGAACGTGAAGAACGACTCACCGGAACTCATCCAGCCGGTGGGGAGCCTGTTCTAGCCGGGCGCGAATCGCCCGGCACCTCGGTCACCAATGGGATGAAGTACTGCTAGACGAAACCGCCGCTGAGGGCCTGGGCGGCCACCCGTGGGATTTCCGGCCGCGGTGGTACTGAGTACCAGCGCCTCCCTCGAACTCGGTTACGAAGCGGTCGGAACCTACGCCGGGACGATTCCGCGGCAGATCGACCTCCGGTCCTCCAGCCTCCCCCGAGCGAGGGTACCGTCGAGCGCATGATGATCTGGATCAACGGAACCTTCGGCGCGCGAGCAGATATTCCATGTGGTGCTGGACGCGGACGTAGCCAGCCTTCGGCACGGGATTGTGAATGACCAACTGGAGTCAACTGGCAGGCAGTGGCGGCTGGACCACATCGCGGAGTGCGCCGCGGCCCGGGACTGGTTGATCTCCGGTGCCGGCCTGGTCATCGACACGTCCCGACTCACGGCGCAGGACGTTATCGGCCGCATCGCCGGGGCAATCCCGGCGGAACTTGCGGGTGGGACGGACGGCTAAAGGGACACAGCTGGGTCGGCTGCTCAATGCAAGGGGCGGAGCTATCCGGCCCGGAGCCTGTCCTTCCCGTGTTCCGAATGCTGCGGGGTGCCGCCGGTATAGACGCGGCACCACCGCTGCTTCGTAGCCCACCGCACACCGGCTCGAAAAGCGTGCCGCCGTGTGCTCCAAGCCACATTAGCGGCGCAGTCGAGCAGCTCAATAGGGTCATTGTGCCCTTGGTCACAACGGCACCGTCTGCTGAAGCCCATCTTGAAGATCAACTTTTCGATTCGGGAAGCAGTCCAAGGCGACGTTCCGGACTTTACGTCTTCCCAGATCCTGGCCTGGCGTACGGCCTTGGCAGGGATTCTTGATGCAGGTCACCTTGCAGGTCGAGGGCGCTGCATTCGGGAGACCGCGGGATGATGTGGCGAACGGGAAGAAAGGCATGGCTGGTGCCAGGACGGTGAGACCAAGCAGGATTCCCGCTTTGACCCGCCGTTGTTGGAACGCCGGTTTGCGTTGGCTCTTCGCTAGTTGCCGTTAGAGCGTCACGTTGCCGCCGCCGTCGACCGCCCAGCTGGGATTGAACGCCACTTCCCAGCGGTAGCCGTCGGGGTCGGCGAAGTAGCCGGTGTAACCGCCCCAGGGCTGGGTCTTCGGCCCGGCGATGATTTCCGCCCCGGCCGTCTCCGCCTCGGCCAAGGCGCTGTCGACTTCCGCCGCGCTGGCCAGGTTGTGGCTCAGGGTGATGCAGGGACGGCCGGCGGGGGGATCAGTGGCGGCTTCGGCCTGCATCTGCCCGGCGTCCCAGAGCGAGAGGATCAGGCCGTGATTGGCCTGGATGAATAGGACCTCGCCGCGGACTTCCCGGTGCACGGGCCAGCCCAGGCCGTCTACGTAGAAACTGCGGGAGGCGTCAACACTGCGGACACCCAGTGAAATTAAATCGACTCGTGGCTGCATCTTTCGATACTGTCATGGACATGTCCACAAATCAGGAAAACGATAAAGCTGCCAAGGCCGACCGGGAACAGCTCGCCGCCGTGCGGGTGGCTGTTGACGAGGTGGACGAGCAGATCGTGTCGCTGATCGGACGCCGCGAGCGCCTGATCCGGATCGCCGGAACCCTCAAGTCCGATAGCGCCGAGGTCCGTGCCCCCGGCCGTGTGGAACGGGTTATCGAACATGTCCGCACCACGGCGGAACTGAAGGACATCGACGTCGAACTCGTTGAGAAGACCTACCGGGCCATGATCGACGCCTTCATCACGCTCGAACTGGAAGTCTACAAAGCCAGCTCCTAGTGCAGGGAGCCTAAAGGGATTCCTCCACCGGGACGTTCGCCTGGTAGTCGCGGCCGTCGCAGTCGCTGAACGCTGTCATGAGGTGGCCCTTGGCCAGGCCCATGACGGTGCTGATGGGGAAGTTCCCGGTGATGGTGTTGCCGGAGTGCTCCACACCCTTGAGGTCAAAGTTCTCTTCCGTGCCGTCGTGGCTGAAGCAGTAGAAGGACACGGCCTCCCCGTTCATGAACTCGATCCCCATTCGTCGCTGGTGGGAGTGATCCGGGGTTGCTGCCACCAGGCCCACAACGTAGGCGCCCTGACCGGGGATATTTCCGTCTATATCGAACTTCGCCACCAAGGACGTGTCCTCGGCGGCGATGCTTACGTTCTTGAGAAGTGCGTTATGGGAGCTCATGGATCAATCCTGCTACCTGTGCCTGCGTCCGTCCACCCCTGATCTAGGTTTTGCCCCGGCACCGTCGTAGACTGAGGTTGTTCGAAGATATGTTCGAATAGTTTCTGGCAGGTTTAGTACAGATGGTTTTACTGATGGTGTGGGCCGGGAGGCGCGATGGGGATGTTCAGCGAGTCGGTGAACGTCGTCTGCGCACCCTCCGGCCAGCCCCTGGAACTCGACTGGGCCGGCCACCACTACACCGTCTGTGCGGAACCGGTCCGCTGGTACGAGCGGCGCCAGTGGTGGGCGGAAGAACAGCGCGCACCTCTGGGGAGCGGCCCCGGCCTGGTGGACCATGAGATCTGGCGGGTCCAGGTGCGCCGGGTAGATTCCCCCGACCAGGAAAGCCTCACCCTTGACCTGACCCGGCATGTGGGCAGCGGACGCTGGCGCCTGCTGCGGATCCACGATGGCCTGCTTCCCTTCCGGAAGCCCGAATCGGCATGAGCTTCACCCATCTCCATGTCTCCACCGCCTTCAGCGCCCACTACGGGGTCTCCTGGCCGGAGGAGCTGGCCGCCGCCGCGGCCGCGGACGGGGCGACGGCGCTCGCCTGCACAGACCGCGACGGCCTCTACGGGACGGTCAAGCACCTGTTGGCCTGCATGGCCGCGGGGCTGGACCCGATCGTCGGAGTGGACCTTGCGGTCTTTGATGACGACGGGGACCTCCGCACCCAGGTGGGGGGACGCGTCGTCGTGCTGGCCCACGGGCACAACAACGGCGCCGGGTACCGTGCGCTGTGCCGGCTGATCTCCGATGCCCATGCCCGCACCACGGGCAAGGCCGGGGGAGCGGTGCCCGTCGCCGTGACCCGGGCCGAGCTGGCTTCCCGCACCCTGCACCCGGAAACGCTCAAGCCGGTGCTGACCGTGCTGATCGGCCCGGACTCCGACGTCGGACGCGCCATGGGCGGCAGGCGCTACCTGCGCCCCCGCACCCTATTTAAACGCTGGCTCGATGCCATGCCCCCCGGAACCATCGCCGCCGAGGTGGTCAGCCAGCTCAGCCCGCCCGGGGAACCGCTCAGCACCGCCCACGCGGTGCGGATGCTCAAGCTCGCCGCCGAACACGGGGTTCCTGCCGTGCTGAGCAACGCCGTGCGGTATGTCGCCGAGGATGGAGCGGCCACCGCGGACGTGCTGGATTCCGCCCGCACCCTCAAATCGCTGCCCGAACTCTCCACCGCCCCGCTGCTCCAGCCCAACGGGCAGGGCTGGCTCAAATCCGCGGCGCAGATGCTCCAGCTGGGCAAGGAGATCATGCATGCAGCCGGGTACGGCGCCGCGGACCTCAAAAACCTGATGGCGCAGACCGAGGCGCTCGCGGACCGTCACCGGATCGATCCGGTGACGGACATGGGATGGAAACAGCCCGTGGTGCCGGAAGCCTCGGTCATCGGAATCGCCGGGGACGCCCTGGTGGAGCTCACCCAGCGCTGTGAGGCAGGCATCAGCCGGCGATTCCCTGGGATCGCCGGCAAACCCGCCCAGGAACTGCGCTCGCGGCTGGAGCACGAGCTGCGGATCATCGACAGCCTGGGCTTCGCCGCCTACTTCCTGACCGTGGCCGAAGTTTCCCGGATGATCCTGGACATGGGAGTCCGCGCGGCGGCCCGCGGCTCAGGGGCCTCCAGCCTGGTCAACTACCTGATCGAGGTCAGCCAGGTGAACCCGCTGGAGCACGACCTGATCTTCGAACGCTTCCTCTCCCGGGACCGCGCCACCCTGCCGGACATCGACATCGACGTCGAAAGCGCCGAACGGCACAACGTGTACCGGAGGATTTTTGAGCGCTTCGGCTCCGAACGCGTCACGCTGATGAGCATGCAAAACGGCTACCGCGCTCGCGGTGCCGTGCGCGATGCCGGCCTGGCCCTGGGCATGGAGGAGGGCGAGATCGGGGACATCGCCAAGCAGCTGTGGCGTTTCTCGGCACGGAACTTCCGCGAGGCCCTCGAGGAGAAGCCCGAGCTGAAGGAATTTGCCGGCCGGGTCGGGCAGCGCGATTTCAGGGAGAACCAGCAGCTGGACCTGCTGGTGGACCTCACCGAACGGCTGGACCGGCTGCCGCGCCACATTTCCATGCACCCCTGCGGGGTGATCCTGGGGGACGCCACCCTGCTGGACCGCACGCCCGTGCAGCCCAGCGGACTGGGCCTGCCGATGAGCCAGTTCGACAAGCACGACATGGACCCGATGGGCATGCTCAAACTCGATGTCCTCGGCGTCCGGATGCAAAGCGCCATGGCCTTCGCCGTCCGCGAGGTGATCCGGCTGCATCCCTCCAAAGCCGAGGTGGTGGCCGCCGGCGCCCACCCGCCGGGGCCGGACGGGACAGGCCCGGACTACATCGCCCCGGACGGGAAGATCGACCTCAACGCCGTGCCGCTCGACGACGAACCCACCTATGAGCTGATCCGCAGCACCCACACCCTGGGCTGCTTCCAGATCGAATCGCCCGGGCAGCGGGAGCTCATCGGCAAACTCGCCCCCCGGGAGTTCAATGACCTCATCATCGACATCTCGCTGTTCCGGCCGGGCCCGATGAAATCGGACATGGTCCGGCCCTTCCTGGAGCACCGGCACGGCTTCGCCCCCGAGGTCTATCCGCACCCTGACCTCAAGCCCGTCCTGAAGGAGACGCACGGCGTCACGGTGTTCCATGAGCAGATCCTGAAGACCTTTGACGTCATGACCGGCTGCGGGCTGGCGCGGGCCGACGAATTCCGCCGCGCCCTCGGCAACGAGGTCCTGGAAGGCAAGGTGGAGGAGTTCTTCCGGAAGGAAGCCCGCTCGCGGGCGTACAGCCCGGAAGTGGTGGACAAGGTCTGGGGGACGCTCAAGGCCTTCGGCAGCTTCGGCTTCTGCAAAGCCCACGGCGCCGCTTTTGCCGTGCCCACCTACCAGTCGGCCTGGCTCAAGACCCACCACCCGGAGGCCTTCCTCGCCGGGCTGTGGGAACACGATCCGGGCATGTATCCCAAGCGGCTCCTGGTGGCCGAGGCCCGGCGGCTGGGGATCCCCATCCTGCCCCTGGACATCAACCGCAGCCAAGCCGAGTACCGGGTGGAACGCGTGACCACCGGCCCGGACCGCGGCAAGCTGGGCATCCGGCTGAGCCTGAACGGCATCTATGGTCTCTCCGGAACCGAGCTGAAAAGAATCGTGGCGGGACAGCCCTATGACTCCCTCGCGGACCTGCGGGCCAGGTCCCGGCTGAGCAAACCCAGCATCCAGCGGCTGGCCCAGCTGGGGGCCTTCGACGCCCTGCACCGGGCCTCCGGCGGGACGGCCAACCGCGCGGACCTGGTGCAGCATCTGCAGACCCTGCAAAGCAGGCCGCAGCGGAAAGGCATCGACGTGATCGAGGGGCAGCTCTCGCTGCCGCTGGGCGACGTCGAGCTGAAAAACCTCAAGGCCGGCCTGCCCGCTCCCACGCTGGTGGATACCGTCCGGGCCGAGCTGGACCTGATGGCGGTGGATGTCAGCGACCACCTGATGGCCAGCCACCGGCCGCTGCTGGACCGGCTCGGCGTCACCACCGCGGACCGGCTGCTGGGACTGCGCAACGGCACCGAGGTGCTGGTCGCCGGGGTCCGTGTCGCCACCCAGACCCCACCCATGCGGGGCGGGCGCCGCGTGGTGTTCATCAGCATCGACGACGGCACGGGCTGCGTGGATTCCGTCTTCTTCCATGAGGCCCAGGAGCTGGCCGGGCCGCTGCTGTTCGGCACCCGGCTGCTGCTGATCCGGGGAACCACCCGACGGACCGGGCCAAGGGGGATCAGCATCAGCGCCAGCATGGCCTGGGACCTGAGCCGCACCGAGACCCTGCCGTTTCCGGTCCCGGCTTCCGGGATCCCGGAATACCGGGAACCCGAGCCGCCAGGCCCGCTGGACGGGATCAGCCGCAACCTCGCCATTACCGGACTGGGAGGCTGAGTGGCTCGTTGGTTGGCCTCTGCAGAAACCGATAGCATGGACGAGGCTGGCTGTGGTCCCCGTACGCCACAAGCTACGAAGCCTAAACTTTGAATAGGAGACACCCGTGTCAGATGCCCAGCAGATCACCCTTCTCGTCGATGGCGAAGAGACCAAGGTGACTACCGGGACCACCGGCGCGGAACTCTTTTTTGAGCGCCGCGACGTCGTTGTGGCCCGCATCAACGGCGAGCTGAAGGACCTGGACCAGCCGTTGCCCGAGGACGCCACGATCGAGGGCGTCACCATCGACTCCCCGGACGGGCTCAACGTCCTGCGCCACTCCGCCGCCCACGTCATGGCCCAGGCCGTGCAGCAGTTGCGTCCCGACGCCAAGCTGGGCATCGGTCCCTACATCACCGACGGCTTCTACTTCGACTTCGACGTTGAGGAGCCGTTCACGCCGGAAGACCTGAAAACCCTGGAAAAGATGATGCAGAAGATCATCAACCAGAACCAGAAGTTTGTCCGCCGCGTCGTCACCGAGGACGAGGCCCGCGAGGCGATGAAGGACGAGCCGTACAAGCTCGAACTGCTGGGCAAGAAGAACAACGCCGCCGAAGCGGGCGAAGGTGTCAACGTCGAGGTCGGCGCCGGCGACATCACCATCTACGACAACGTGGACCGCAAGAGCGGGGACAGCATCTGGTGCGACCTGTGCCGCGGCCCGCACCTGCCCAACACCAAGCTGATCTCCAACGCCTTCGCGCTGACCCGGTCCTCGGCCGCCTACTGGCTGGGCAACCAGAACAACCAGCAGCTGCAGCGCATCTACGGCACCGCCTGGCCCACCAAGGACGCCCTCAAGGCCTACCAGGAGCGCATCGCCGAGGCCGAACGCCGCGACCACCGCAAACTCGGCGCTGAGCTGGACCTGTTCTCCTTCCCGGACGAGCTGGGCTCCGGCCTGCCGGTGTTCCACCCCAAGGGCGGCATCATCCGCAAGGCCATGGAGGACTACTCCCGCCAGCGCCACGTCGACGCCGGCTACGACTTCGTCTACACCCCGCACATCACCAAGGGCCACCTCTACGAAGTCTCCGGCCACCTGGACTGGTACAAAGAGGGCATGTTCCCGGCGATGCACATCGACGCGGAACTGAACGAGGACGGCACCGTGCGCAAGCCCGGCCAGGACTACTACCTGAAGCCGATGAACTGCCCCATGCACAACCTGATCTTCCGCTCCCGTGGACGGTCCTACCGCGAACTGCCGCTGCGGCTCTTCGAGTTCGGCTCCGTCTACCGCTACGAGAAGTCCGGCGTGGTGCACGGCCTCACCAGGGTGCGCGGCATGACCCAGGACGACGCCCACATCTACTGCACCCGGGAGCAGATGAAGGACGAGCTCACCACCACGCTGAACTTCGTGCTGGGCCTGCTCAAGGACTACGGCCTGGACGATTTCTACCTCGAACTCTCCACCAAGAACCCGGACAAGTTCGTGGGCGACGACGCCGCCTGGGACGAAGCCACCCGCACCCTCGCCGAAGTGGCCGAAGCCTCCGGCCTGGAGCTCATCCCCGATCCGGGCGGAGCCGCGTTCTACGGCCCCAAGATCTCCGTCCAGGCCAAGGACGCCCTCGGCCGCACCTGGCAGATGTCCACGATCCAGCTGGACTTCAACCTGCCCGAGCGCTTCGAACTCGAGTTCCAGGCCGCGGACGGCACCCGCCAGCGACCGGTGATGATCCACCGCGCCCTGTTCGGTTCCGTGGAACGGTTCATGGGCGTCCTCACCGAGCACTACGCCGGAGCCTTCCCGGCCTGGCTGGCGCCCGTCCAGGTGGTCGGCATCCCGGTGGCCGAGGCCTTCAACGACTACATGTTCGACGTCGTGGACCAGCTCAAGGCCGCGGGCATCCGCGCCGAAGTGGACATCTCCTCGGACCGTTTCCCGAAGAAGATCCGCACCGCCAGCAAGGACAAGATCCCGTTCGTGCTGATCGCCGGCGGAGACGACGCCGACGCCGGCGCCGTGTCCTTCCGCTTCCGTGACGGCAGCCAGGACAACGGCGTGCCGGTGACCGAGGCCGTGCAGCGGATCGTGGACGCCGTCCGCAACCGGACCAGCTAGCGGACAGGGAAGAACCAAACATGCAGGAAACCACAGGGGCCGCTCCGGAGTATCCGGGGGACGACGGCGTGACCGACGACTTTGGCCTGGCCGGGGTGCCGGACGCATTCCAGCGCCTGTGGACCCCGCACCGGATGGCGTATATCAAGGGCGGGCAGCACCAGTTCAAGAACGTGGACGACTGCCCGTTCTGCGTGGCACCGGAACGAGAGGATGACGATTCCCTGATCGTCTACCGGGGGCGGACCAGCTACGTCGTGCTGAACCTCTTCCCGTACAACCCGGGCCACCTGCTGGTCTGCCCGTACCGGCACATCCCCGACTACACGGACCTGACCGTGGAGGAAACAGCCGAATTCGCTGAGCTGACGCAGACGGCCATGCGCGTGCTGCGCAAGGTCGCCAACCCCACCGGTTTCAACCTCGGGATGAACCAGGGCGTGACCGGCGGCGCCGGGATCGCCGGGCACCTGCACCAGCATGTCGTGCCGCGCTGGGGCGGGGACGGGAACTTCTTCCCGATCATCGCCCAGACCAAGGCCATCACCCAGACCCTGGGCGAGGTCCGCCAGCAGGTGGCGGACGCCTGGCCCCAGGGCAACGGGCCGGGGCCGGCGGCGGCCGGGGCGACGGATGCTAAATAGGCACGCGCGCGGTTTCTTCACCGCCCTGTTCTCCCCGCTGGCCCGCTGGCTGCTGCGGATCGGTGTCTCCCCGGACGCCGTCACCATCGTCGGGACGCTCGGCGTCGTGGTCGGTGCCCTGGTGTTCTACCCGCTGGGCCAGCTCTTGTGGGGCACGCTCTTCATCACCGCGTTCATCTTTTCGGACGTCATCGACGGCATCATGGCACGGATGCAAAAAGGCGGAGGGCGCTGGGGCAACTTCCTGGACTCCACCCTGGACCGGATAGCGGACGGTGCACTGTTCGCCGGCGTCGCGGTCTGGTTCTTCACCGGAGGGGCGGACACCCCCATCGCGATCGCCGCCGTCGTCTGCCTGGTCCTGGGCATGGTGGTCTCCTACGCCCGGGCGAAGGCCGAGTCCCTGGGCTTCCAGGCCAATGTGGGCTTTGCCGAGCGTGCCGAGCGGCTGGTGTCCGTTCTGGTGGTCACCGGCCTCACGGGAATCGGCCTGCCCACCGTGGTTCTTTTTGGAACGTTGTGCCTCCTCGCCGCCGCGAGCCTCGTGACGATCATTCAGCGGATCCTCACAGTGCGCCAGCAGTCGCTTGAAGAGACCGAGGGCACCGCGACCGGACCGTCCGCCTGAGCGCGCAGTTCCCGCCTGTCAGCGGGTGTAACCGGAATTCAGCCGGGCGCGGCGGGGGGACTAGTATTAGCACTACCGGCCAATGGATCCGGTAATCCGGTGTGTGCGAAGCGGCATTTGTGTGTCGTCCGCGCTCCGGCGAGGTCATCTATCTACCCATAGGGGTTTTTGTGTCTACACCTGATGTAAGCAGCGAAGCCGGCGCGTCCGCGAAGAGCGTTACGGGCAGCAACCGCGTCAAGCGCGGCATGGCGGAGATGCTCAAGGGCGGCGTCATCATGGACGTCGTCAACGTCGAGCAGGCCCGCATCGCTGAGGATGCCGGAGCCGTGGCAGTCATGGCGCTGGAACGCGTTCCCGCCGACATCCGCGCCCAGGGCGGCGTGTCCCGCATGTCCGATCCGGACATGATCGAGGCGATCATCGCGGCCGTCTCCATCCCGGTCATGGCGAAGGTCCGGATCGGCCACTTCGTCGAGGCCCAGGTCATTCAGACCCTCGGCGTGGACTACATCGACGAGTCCGAGGTCCTGACCCCGGCCGACTATGCCCACCACATCGACAAGTGGAACTTCACGATTCCCTTCGTCTGCGGCGCCACCAACCTCGGTGAGGCCCTGCGCCGCATCAACGAGGGCGCGGCTATGATCCGCTCCAAGGGTGAAGCGGGCACCGGCGACGTCTCCAACGCCACCACCCACATGCGCCAGATCCGTGCGGAGATCAAGCGTCTGGCCGGCATGGCCGAGGACGAGCTCTACGTCGCGGCCAAGGAACTGCAGGCCCCGTACGAGCTGGTCAAGGAAGTTGCCGCCACCGGCAAGCTCCCGGTCGTGCTGTTCACCGCCGGCGGCATCGCCACCCCGGCCGACGCGGCGATGATGATGCAGCTCGGCGCCGACGGTGTCTTCGTCGGCTCCGGCATCTTCAAGTCCGGCAACCCGGCCCAGCGCGCCGCCGCCGTCGTGAAGGCCACCACGTTCTTCGACGACCCGGAAGAGGTCGCCAAGGCCTCCCGCGGCCTCGGCGAGGCCATGGTCGGCATCAACGTCGACGAGATCCCGGAGCCGCACCGCCTCGCTCAGCGCGGCTGGTAACTGCACCCAAAGCACCGACCGCGACGGCGGCGAGTCACCCTTTCTGGTGACTCGGCGCCGTCGTCGTTTGTTTTCCCATCGACTGCTCCGCAACTGCCCTTATGGGGCTCCAAAAGGGCGGCTACGGAGCAGCCGATGGGGGTGGGTGCGGGTCAGTCGAGGCCGCGGCGCTTGAGGAGCGGTTCCAGCCCGGCATCGCGGCCGCGGAAGGCGCGGAAGGAATCCAGCGGGTCGCGGCTGTTGCCCCGGGCGAGCAGCTCGGCGCGGAAGAAGTCCCCGTTGGCCCGGGTGAGGCCGTCGTGTTCCTTGAACCATTCCACCGTTTCGGCGTCCAGCACCTCGCTCCAGATGTAGGAATAGTAGCCCGCGGCATAGCCGGCGCCGGCGAAGATGTGCTGGAAGTAGCCGGTGCGGTAGCGCGGCGGGATCAGGTGGTGTGCCACGCCGGCGGCGGCCAGCGCCTTGGCCTCGAACTCCAGGACATCCTCGGGGACCTCGGAACCGTCCAGCACATGCCAGGCGAGGTCCAGCAGGGCCGCGCCCAGGTATTCGGTGGTGCCGAAGCCTTCGCCCCAGAGCTGCGCGGCGTCGAGCTTGTCCACAACCTCCTGCGGCAGCGCCTCTCCGGTGGCGTGGTGGCGGGCGTAGTTGGCCAGGACCTCCGGCCACATGATCCACATCTCGTTCACCTGCGAGGGGTATTCCACGAAGTCCCGCGGCACGGAGGTGCCGGAGAAGCGCGGATAGGTGACGGCTGAGAACAGCCCGTGCAGGGCGTGGCCGAACTCGTGGAAGGTCGTGCGGAGCTCATCCAGGGTCAGGAGCGTGGGTTCCCCGGCCGGCGGCTTGGAGATGTTGAGGTTGTTGATCACCACCGGCCGGGTGTTGAGCAGTCCGGACTGTTCCACCAGGGAGTTCATCCAGGCCCCGCCGCGTTTGGATTCGCGCGTGTAGTAGTCGCCCAGGAACAGGCCCAGCTCGGTCCCGTCGGCGTTGCGGACTTCCCAGACGCGCACGTCCGGGTGGTAGCCGGCGAGGTCGGCGCGTTCGTGGAATGTGATGCCGTAGAGGGCGTTGGCGGCGAAGAAGACGCCGTCGTTGAGGACGCGGTCCAGCTCGAAGTAGGGGCGCAGGGCCTGCTCGTCCACGGCGTAGCGTTCGCGCTTGACCTTCGCGGAGTAGTAGGCCCAGTCCCAGGCCTCGAGGGGGTGTCCGGCCGCTTCCGCCAGTGCCTCGGCCTCGGCGTCGGCATTCCGGACGGCGGCCGGTGCGAGCCGGTTCATCATGGTCTGCACGGCTGCGAAGTCCGGGGCCGTCTGCTGGTCCACGACGAGTTCGGCGTAGTTGGCGAAGCCCAGCAGCGCCGCCTTCTCGGCGCGGAGCCTGACCGTGTCCTTGACCAGGTCCAGGACATCGAGGGCGCTGCCGTCGCTGCCGCGTCCGATGGAGGCCTGGTACAGGCGGCGGCGGACGTCCCGGTTTTCGAGGGATGCGAGGGCGGGCTGGTTGCTGGGCTGGATGAGGGTCAGCAGGAACTTGCCCTCGTGTCCGGCGGTGCGGGCGGCTTCCGCGGCGCTGGCAACATCGTCGGCGGGCAGCCCGGCGAGTTCGGCGGCGTCGTCGAGCAGCAGTGAGGCGGACTTCATCCCCTCCTTCACCCGCTGTCCGAAGTCGGTTCCGAGCCGGGAGAGCTCGGCATTGACGGCCCTGAGCCGTTCCTGGCCGGCGCCGTCGAGCTGGATGCCGGACTGGCGGAACTCCTTGAGGTACTCGTCCACGAGCCGGGCGGATTCGGCGTCGAGCTGGTCCGTGTTGACCGCTGCGAAACGCTCGAACAGCCCCTGGTCGAGGTAGACAGCGTCTTGGTGTGCAGAGAACCGCGGGGACAGGACGGTCTCAAGGTCGCGGATGGCGTCCGAGGCGTCGGCCGAGACGAGGGTGAAAAAGGAGGCCGCCGCCCGTTGCAGGAGCTGCCCGGACCGCTCCATGGCCAGCGCGGTGTTCTCAAAGGTGGCCGGCTCCGGGGTGTCGACGATTGCCTGGATTTCAGCGAGGTGCTCGGCGAGGCCGGCCCCCACGGCTTCGGCGTAGTGCTCGTCGGTGATGTCCGCGAACGGCGGCAGGCCGAATGGCAGGGGGCTGGGGCTCAGGAGGGGATTGTTCATGAAATAACTCTTTCATGTAAAGGGGCGAGTCTCAATGGTCTGCTCCCCGTGTTGGCACCGTTGCCGCCGTAGGATGGCGCCATGCGTACCATCACCCCCCAGCTGCGCGGCCGTCTGCTCGCCGCCGCCGCAGCGGTTTCCCTTGTGGCCTCTGTGGCTTCCTGCAGCATCGGCGGCCAGACCGAAAGTACCGCCTCAGGCTCCCCGGCGGCGTCCGGGGAGACCGCCGGTTCGGCCGCGGCACAGAGTCCCGGAACGACGCCGGCAGCGTCGCCGTCGAGCACCCCGAGCCCATCGCCGACGCCGACGCCGACGCCGACGCCGGGCAAGGGTCCCGACTGCGCGGCCGTCCGCTGCGCCTCGGTGGTGGTCACGGGGGACATGCTGGCCCATGCCCAGCTGTGGGAGCAGGCCCGCGCGGATGCCCTGGCCGCCGGCGCCAAGGGCCTGGACTTCGGGCCGCTGCTTGAGGGTCAGCGCAAGTACATCGAGAGCGGTGACCTTGCGGTCTGCCACCTGGAGACGCCCGTCGCCGGCCCGGCCGGGCCTTTTTCCGCGTACCCCTCGTTCAACGTTCCGCCGCAGATCATCACGGCCGTCCAGCAGGTCGGCTACCAGGCCTGCACCACCGCGAGCAACCACACCGTAGACCGCGGCACGGCCGGGCTGGTCCGCACCCTGGATGCCCTCGACGCCGCGGGGCTGCAGCACACGGGTTCCTACCGGAGCGCAGCCGACGCCGAGGGTGTCCTGATCCTGCAGACCGCCGCGGCGAAAATCGCCGTGATCAGTGCGACCTATGGACTGAACGGGCAGCTCCCGGAGGCGGCCTGGCAGGTGGACATGCTCGACCCCGAGGTGATGATCGCCAAGGCCAAGAAGGCCCGGGCCCTGGGCGCGGACATCGTGCTGGGCGCGATGCACGCCGGCGAGGAATATTCGAGCGTGCCCAACGCCGAGCAGAAGAGCGTCGCCCATGCCCTCGCGGACAGCGGCCAGTTCACCATGATCTACGGCCACCATTCCCACTCGGTCCTGCCGATCGAGCAGTACAAGGGCACCTGGATTGCCTACGGGCTGGGCAACACCATCACCGAACTCTCGCCGAACTATGTCGTGAACAATGAGGGCCTGCTGCTCCGGGCCCAGTTCAGCGAGGACGCCGCCGGTACCTGGACGGCCTCCGACCTGGCCTGGGCGCCGTCGGTCGTTGTCCGCGGCCCCTACCGCTGGTGCTCGGTGGCCTCCGACGCCCCGCAGGGTTCCTGCGCCGGTGCCGCGGCGGACGCGGCCACCCGCAAGCGCACGCAGACCTCGGTCGAATCGATGGGAGCAGCCGCTGCGGGAGCGCACGAACTGCTCATCACCAAGGAACCATAGCCGCACTTTGACAGGAGGACTTCGTGGGCAAAGTATCGACGGGGGACCGGGAACCCCGGAACGGGACCTTCCCTAACGGCATGGACTACGTGAGCTGGGGCAGCGGCCCGAAGACAGTCCTCTTCATCCAGGGCGGCCCGGGCAGCACGGTTCCCAAGGGCCTGCTGCGCCGGATGTTCCGGCGGCAGTTCGGTGCCTTTCTTGACGCCGGATACGCCGTCTGGATTGTGACCCGCCGCCGGGGCATGCCGCCGGAGCACAGCATCGCCGACATGGCGGACGACTACGCGGGACTCATCGCCGAGGAGTTCGGCGGGCGCGTTGACGTGGTCGTGGCCGAGTCCTTTGGCGGGATGATCGCCCAGTATCTGGCTGCCCGGCATCCCGACTCCTTCGGCCATATCGCCATGGTGGTCACCGCCGCGGAGCTGAGCGACTGGGGCAAGGACGTCGATGCCCGGATGGCCCAGGCCCTCGCGGGCGGAGACACAAACGGCGCCGGGACGGTCTTCGCCGAGTATCTGCTGCCGGGCCGGCGCCTGATCTGGCTGCGGCGGCTGATCGGACCCCTGATCAGCCGCCGGCTGATGAGCGGATCCGATTTTCCGACCCAGGATGTCCTCACCGAGGTGAAGGGCGAACTGACCTTCAATTCCCGGGCGGTGCTCCCGCTCATCCGGCGGCCCGTGCTGCTGATCTGCGGAGGATCCGACCAGTTCTTTCCCCGCGAGGTCGCCCGGGAAACGGCCGGGTTGATCCCGGACTGCACCCTCGTCTGGTACGAAGGCAAGGGCCATCTCAGGGCAGCCTCGAGCGGACGCATCGCGCAGGACGTGCTGGAGTTCGCCGGACGCAGCTGACCCGGACGAAAACGTGCGGGGCTACGGCCGGCCCGGGTCCAGGGCCAAGGTCATATAGACGCTGTTCGGGTCGTCGCCGTAGTCGGCGAAGGGCGGGCAGATGCTGAAGCCGTGACGCTGGTACAGACGCCGCGCCGGCGCGAAGAAGTCTTGGCTACCGGTCTCAAGGTACACGCGGTCATAACCGCACACCCGGGCTTCTGCCAGGATGTGCGCCAGCAGGAGAGCGGCGATGCCTCGGCCCCGTGCGTGCGCAGCGGTGCGCATGGACTTGATCTCGCACTGGCCCCGCTGGAGATCTTTCAGCGCCCCGCAGCCGAGCACCTCGGAATCCTCGCGCGCGGTCCAGAACGTGATGGCCGGTCCCGCAAGGGCCGCATAATCTAGCGCGTGCACGCTTTCGGCGGGCGAGGTGGCGAACATGTCCGCGAGGTGCTCGTCCAGGAGCTGCCGGACGTCGCCACGCCCGGGGTCGTCGCGGTCAATCCGGATCATCGCTCTGCTCCTCGTAAGCCTGCCCGCTGAGGTCGCCGGAAGCGTGCGGGTCGCCGAAACGTTCCGGCGACTGCGCTGCTTTCCGGCGATTTCGCATCCGACAACGTCAACGCGGGCGGCGCGCGGCGTGCTCGCGGGCCAGGACGGCGTAGGAGTCGTCCGGGGTGCCGGGGGAGAAGCTGCCGTACTTGCGTTCGACGGCGGTCCGGATGAGGAAGTCCGCCAGCACCGGGTTCTTGGGCAGCAGGGAGCCGTGCAGGTAGCTCGCCACGATATTCCGGTAGCGGGCTCCTTCCCGGCCGTCGGTGCTGTTGTTGCCGGTGCCCTTGGCAGTGGTGCCCAGCGGCGACACTCCCGGACCAAGCGTGGTCTGGCCGCTGTGGTTCTCATACCCCAGGACGGTGCCGAACTCGGGGGAGGAGACCGACACGTTGCCGATCAGCCGCTCGTCCGTACCGTGGGTCTCCACGTCCAGGATGCCGATCCCGGGAATCACGGACCCCGTCCTGGTCTTGAAGAACTTCCCGAACAGCTGGTAGAGCCCGCAGATCACCAGCATCGGGGTGCCGTCCTCGGCCAGCTCTTTCAGGACGGTCTCACGCGACAGCAGGTCATCCTGGATGACGAGCTGACCGCTGTCCTGCCCCCCGCCGCCGACGATTAGGTCTATGTCGGAGGGAAAGGCGTCGCCGACGTTGTACTCGAGCAGCTCCGGCGTGTACCCGTGCCAGCGCAGCCGCTGGGCCAGCACCAGGGCGTTGCCCCAGTCGCCGTAGATGTTCATGTCCCGGGGGTACAGCTGCAGGACCCGGATTGTGCCCTTGCTGGGCGCCGGGGATTCCTCGGGCGGAAGCTCGTGCCCGAAGGAGAACGTGGACTCAGGCTGGGGGGTCATGAGACCACCTCCACTGTGGTGATTTTGGACAGCTCGCGGCGGATCGCCAGCATCGCTGTGTAGGTGCAGAAGACCCGCTTCGGTTTGTCCCGGGGGCCGCTGATGAAGGCCGCCAGCGCGGGCGCAATCTCGGTATTCACCGCGCCGATCGCGACATCGTCGTACTGCAGGCGAAGCGCCATGTCGTAGGCGCGCGAGCCGCTCAACTGGTCCACGCCTTCCTCCCGGAGGGTGTCGAATTCGACGTCCCAGAGCCAGGACATGTCCCGGCCGTCGGCGTAGTTGTCGTTGATCGCGATCATCGTGGCGTACCCCGCGGCCGGGAAGGACTTCAGCCCGAGCCGGAAGCCACTGGGGTTTTTCACCAGCACCAGGTCCAGCGGCAGGCCGTCAACGACCAGGCTCTCGCCGCGGCCGAACGCCGGCGCCACGTCGGCCAGTGCCTTCAGCAGGCCCTCGTTGTCCGCCACCGCCGTTTCTCCAAGGCTGGAGTCCCTCACCGCGATGGCCCTGGCGAGGGTCAGCGCGGCCGCGGCGTTGAAGATGTTGTAGACGCCGCGGAGCTTCATCGCGGTGGTGGCCGTGACGCCGTCGTACTCAAAATCCGCGTCCGCCGCACCCACCCGGCGCAGCACGACGTCGGCGTGCGGCTTCGCGGGAGCCGGCGGCACCGGGCTGCCGGGGGCGGCCCGCATCTCGTCGTCGTTAGGGAAGGTGCTCAGCAGGGAATTGTCGAGGCCGAAGTAAAGGACGTCGGGACCGGTGCCGGTGGCTGTTGTGAGGGTTTCCGCGATTCGCGCGACACGCGGGTCCTCCCGGTTCAGCACGACCGTGCCCGTGGTCTTGGAAGCGATGTGCTGCAGCAGCTGCGCCGTCTTGTCGATCTCGCCGAAGCGGTCCAGCTGGTCCCGCAGGACGTTCAGCAGCAGGCAGTAGCGCGGCGGCACCTGGTTGACGAAATGCACCGCGTGGGCCTCGTCCAGTTCCAGCACGGCGACGTCCGCCTTCAGCCGTCCCCGCCAGTCCACCTCACCAAGCAGCGCAGCGGCCACCCCGCGGGTGAAGTTACTGCCGGTGCGGTTCGTGAAAACCTTTAGGCCTTGACTCTCGAGCAGTTCCACCACCATCTTCGTGGTGGTCGTCTTGCCGTTCGTGCCGCTGACGACGGCGACGCCGTGCGGCAGCGTGGACAGTGTCCTGCGCATGAAGCCGGCGTCGATTTTTTCGACCACGAGCCCGGGAAGGGCGGAGCCTCCGCCCCTAAGCCGGGAGACCCGGCGGACGAGCTTGCCGAGCGGAACGCTGAAGTAAAACATGCTCTGTAATATATCCCAGCGGCGGCATGGAAGCCCGCCGGGAGGCGGCAGGCGACGTGTCCGGGCCACTATGCTGGTCCGATGACCAACCCCACTTCTGCGTCCGCTTCCCGCGTGGGAACAGGCCTGCGGATCGGCGTCCTCGCACTTCAGGGCGACTTCCGGGAACACCTGCACGCTGTGGAAGCGGCCGGTGCCACAGGCGTCGGCGTGCGCCGGCCGGCCGAACTCGACGGCCTCGACGGCCTCATTATTCCCGGCGGCGAATCGACCACCATCGACAAGCTGTCCCGCGCCTTCGGGCTCCGCGACCCGCTGCGCCAACGGATCCGGGACGGGCTGCCGGTCTACGGCTCCTGCGCCGGGATGATCCTCCTCGCGGAGGAAATCACCGACCCCGCCCTGGACCTCGCCGGCAACCCCCAGCAGACCTTCGGCGGACTGGACATCACGGTGCGCCGGAACGCCTTCGGCCGGCAGCGCGAATCCTTTGAGACGGACCTCGATTTCAAGGGCCTCGATTTCAGCGCCACCGCCGACGGCGTCGCCCCTGTCCACGCCGTCTTCATCCGCGGACCGTGGGTGGAACGCGTCGGCGCCGGCGTGGAGGTCCTCGCCACCGTGGAACCTTCCAAGGCATCCCACCCCGAGGCGCTGGCCGGGACGGCTAGAATTGTTGCAGTGCGTGCCGGCAAGCTGCTGGCCACCTCCTTTCACCCGGAAGTGACGGGGGAGAAGCGCGTGCACGAATTGTTCATCCGAATGATCAGAGGAGAAGCGTAAAGCATGTCAGGCCACTCCAAATGGGCGACGACCAAGCACAAGAAGGCCATCCTCGACAGCCGCCGGGCCAAGTCGTTCGCCAAGCTGATCAAGAACATCGAAGTTGCCGCACGCATGGGCGGCCCGGACCTCGCCGGCAACCCGGGCCTGGAACTTGCCGTCACCAAGGCCAAGAAAACCTCGGTCCCCGCTGACAACATCGACCGCGCCATCAAGCGCGGCGCCGGCCTCACCGGCGAAGTCGTGGACTACACCGAGATCATGTACGAATGCCGCGGACCGCAGGGCTCCGCGCTGCTGATCGAATGCCTCACGGACAACAAGAACCGTGCAGCCTCCGAGGTCCGGCTCGCCATCTCCCGCAACGGCGGCACCATCGCCGACCCCGGTTCGGTCAGCTACCTCTTCTCCCGCAAGGGCGTTGTGTCGCTGCCGAAGAACGGCCTGACCGAGGACGACGTCCTCATGGCCGTCCTCGACGCCGGCGCCGAGGAAGTCAAGGACAACGGCGACAGCTTCGAGATCCACTCCGAGCCGACCGACCTGCAGGCCATCCGCGACGCGCTCAAGGAAGCCGGGATGGAGTACGACACCGACGAGGCAGAGTTTGTCCCGTCCATGCAGGTCCCGCTGGATCTCGAGGCCGCCAAGAAGTTCCTGAAGCTCGTCGACGCCCTCGAGGAACTCGACGACGTCCAGAACGTCTACAGCAACGCCGACCTCAGCGACGAAGTGCAGGCCGCACTGGAATCCGAGTGACCCTCCGCGTCCTCGGCGTCGATCCGGGCCTCACCCGCTGCGGGATCGGCGTCGTGGACGTCGAAAAGAACCGCCGCGCCACCATGGTGGCGTTCGGCGTCGTCGGAACCTCCCCGGAGGAGAGCCTGGACCAGCGCCTGCTGGTCATCGCCACCTCCATCGACGAGTGGCTCGACAAGTACGAACCGCACGTCCTCGCCGTCGAACGCGTCTTCTCGCAGCTCAACGTCAGCACCGTGATGGGGGTCGCGCAGGCATCGGGTGTGGTGATCGCCGCCGCCGCACGACGCGGCATCCCGGTGGCCCTGCACACACCTTCCGAGGTGAAAGCCGCCGTGACCGGCAGCGGTACCTCCAACAAGGATGCGGTCACCAAACTGGTGACTAAGATTCTCCGGCTCGACGCCCCGCCGCGGCCGGCGGACGCCGCCGACGCCCTCGCGCTGGCCATCACCCACGCCTGGCGGGCCGGGAGCGGGATTTCCAACAAGGGCGCAGCCACCACCGGACCGGGCAGCCTGTCCCTGACCCCGGCACAGCGGGCCTGGGCGGACGCGGAGGCCAAAGCGCGCCGTGCACGCTGAATGTCCGACTGTCCGGTCGCAGCGCTTGATAGGGTATTCGTAGATATGTTCGGATAGCCGGGTGTTCCCGGTTCTCTATTTCAGCTGAATTTTCAGGAGCCCGGCTTTGATCAGTTTTCTCCGCGGAACCGTAGCGCACGTCGGCCTGTCCTCCGCCGTGATCGACCTCAACGGCGCCGGCATGAGCGTGAACGCCACCCCGCAGACCCTCAGCCGGCTCCGCACCGGCGAGGAGGGGAAGCTCTTCACCTCCCTGATCGTCCGCGAGGATTCCCTCACCCTGTTCGGCTTCGGCAGCGACGACGAACGCGAAGTCTTCGATATCCTGCTCAGCGTCAGCGGCGTCGGGCCTCGGCTGGCGCTGGCCGTCCTGGCCGTGCACGAGCCCGAAGCGATCCGGGTCGCCGCGCACTCCGGCGACGGCAAGGCATTCACGAAGGTGCCCGGCATTGGCCCCAAGGTCGCCGGCCGGATCGTGCTGGAGCTGGCCGGAAAGCTCGTCCCGCTCGGAACCGCTGCCAGCGCCACGGCCCCGGCCGCATCCTCCGAAGCGGTCTGGAAGCCGCAGGTCGTCGCCGCCATGACGAGCCTGGGCTGGTCCGAGAAGGACGCCACGTCCAGCATCGACAAATCCCTGGCTGATTCCCCCGAACTGGCCGAGAAGGGCAACGTGGCCGAGATCCTGCGTGCCACCCTCCGCTGGCTGGGCCAGGACGGCGCCCGCGCCGGGAACAGGGTAGGCGCCCGTGGCTGAGCCGTCGGTGGTCGCGGGGGGAGAGGAGCCGGAGGAGCGGGTCATCGAAGCCGCCCTCAGGCCCAAGAACCTACACGACTTCGTCGGCCAGCACCGGGTCCGCCGGCAGCTCTCCCTCGTCCTGGAGGCCTCGCGCATGCGCGGCCGCAGCGCCGACCACGTCCTGCTCTCGGGCCCTCCCGGGCTGGGCAAGACCACGCTGTCCATGATCATCGCGGCCGAGATGAACGCCCCGCTGCGGATCAGCAGCGGCCCCGCCATCCAGCACGCCGGCGACCTGGCAGCCATCCTGTCCTCGCTGTCCGAAGGTGAAGTTCTCTTCCTCGACGAGATCCACCGGATGTCCCGGCCGGCCGAGGAAATGCTTTACATGGCAATGGAGGACTTCCGGGTCGACATCATCGTCGGCAAGGGTGCCGGCGCCACCGCCATCCCGCTGGAACTGCCGCCGTTCACCCTGGTGGGGGCCACCACCCGCGCCGGCCTGCTGCCCGGACCGCTCCGGGACCGCTTCGGTTTCACCGGCCACCTGGAGTTCTACTCCGTGGCCGAACTGGAGCTCGTGCTCCGGCGCTCCGCCGGACTCCTGGATCTCAAGGTCAACTCCGCCGGCTTCAGCGAAATCGCCGGCCGCTCCCGCGGCACGCCCCGCATCGCCAACCGGCTCCTGCGCCGGGTCCGCGACTGGGCGCTGGTGCACGGCATCGAGCAGATCGACGCCCGCGCCGCCTCCGCGGCGCTGGACATGTATGAGGTCGACAAACGCGGACTGGACCGGCTCGACCGGGCCGTCCTGGAGGCCCTCATCACCAAATTCGGCGGAGGGCCCGTGGGCCTGTCCACCCTGGCCATCGCCGTCGGCGAAGAGACCGAAACGGTGGAAACCGTCGCCGAGCCGTACCTCGTCCGCGAGGGGCTGCTGGGACGCACCCCGCGGGGGCGCATCGCGCTCGCCCCGGCCTGGACGCACCTCGGCTTCGCTGTACCGCCCGGAATCTTCGCCCAGGACCCGCTTGAGCTCTTCCCGGCCGAGGACGACAGCCCTGACCTGCAGGCCGGGCTGGGTCAGGATGCTGATCCGGAATGGATCCGTAATAGTCAATAGCACCGCGCCGTAACGTTTTCCCTTTAGACTGGAATGACGCTCGGCACGTTCGGGTCTTTGTTTCTGTGCGCGGCCAGCACCTGGCCGCCGTCGGCTTGGCATGATACCCAACCAGCCCGGAGCGAAGCGGACGTTGCTGGAAAACCAGCTACGCAAGTACAGAACGGAACTATCCCTGTGTTCGGACTTATTACTGCCCAGACCCAGCCGCAGGCCGGCGGCGGCATCGACATCATGACCATCCTGTTGTTCGCCATGCTCGGCGTCTTCGTCTTCATGATGTTCCGCCGCAACAAGAAAACCCAGCAGCAGCAGGCGCAGCTCCAGTCGAAGTTCGCCCCGGGTGTCGAGGTCATGACCAGCTTCGGCCTGTACGGCCGCATCGTCGAGATCGACGATGAAGAGAACAAGGTCCTGCTGGAACTCTCCCCGGGTAACACCGCCACGGTTCACCGCCAGGCCGTCACCAAGATCGTCGAACCGGTTGTCGCCGCCGAGGAGCCCGCTGTGGTTCCGGACGATGCCTCCTCGCTGACCATCGACACGGCCGAGAGCGCTGCCCCCGTCAACGACGCTCCGCGCGAGGAGACGCCGGACGAAACCCTGCGCCGCCTCAACGACGAAGGCAAGAAAGACAGCTAGTCTCCCTGTTTGAGCTATCCCGCGAAGTAACGGCTGCGGGCCACCGCCGGGGCGGCCCGACCGGGCCGCCCGGCGGTTTCCTCCGTAAATAAAAGAAAGATCGACAATGGCACGAACTGGCCCCAAAAACACAGCCCTCAGGGTGCTGGTCTGGCTCGGCGTTATCCTCGCCGTCCTGACCGCCGTCCTGGCCGGCGGCACGATGGCCGGCCAGGCGAGCTGGGCTCCCAAGCTCGCCCTGGACCTTGAAGGTGGCACGCAGATGATCCTGGCGCCCAAGGTTGAGGGCGGTTCGGACATCACCGAGGATCAGCTCAACCAGGCCGTGGCAATCATCCGCCAGCGCGTGGACGGTTCGGGCGTCGCGGAAGCTGAAATCAGTACGCAGTCCGGACGCAACGTCGTCGTCAGCCTGCCGGGCACACCGTCGAAGGAAACCCGCGCGCTGATCCAGGCGTCCGCCGACATGAACTTCCGGCCCGTCCTCCAGGCCGGTCCGGGCGCAGCTGTCCCCGCGGAGTCACTGACCCCGGACGACCAGCTGCCCCAGCCCACCGCTGAGCCCGCCAACGGCAGCGACGTGAACTGGGTCACCCCTGAAATTTACAAGAAGTTCGAGACGCTCGACTGCGATAACCCGTCGCAGGACAAGCAGGAACGCTCCGACCCGGCCCAGCCGCTGGTCACCTGTGAACCGGCCTCCGCGAACTCGCCGGCGATCAAGTACATCCTGGGCCCGGTCGAGGTCAAGGGTGCCGACATCGCAGGGTCCTCCTTCCAGCTGCAGCGCGGCGCCCAGGGCGCTGTGACCAACGAGTGGGCTGTCAACATCCAGTTCAACGAAGAAGGCACCGCCAAGTTCAAGGAAGTCACCGAGCGGCTGTTCCAGTTCTACACCGCCGGCGGCGGCCAGAGCGGCTCGGATCCGAAGTCCCAGTTCGCGATCGTCCTTGACGATCAAGTCATTTCCGCTCCGCGGTCCCTGGCCGTCATCACTGACGGCCGTCCGCAGATCACCGGCGGTTTCACCGAGGAGTCCGCGAAGGCCCTCTCGGACCAGCTCCGCTTCGGCGCCCTGCCGATCAGCTTCGAGATCCAGAGCGAACAGCAGATTTCGGCAACCCTCGGCGGCGAGCAGCTGAAGATGGGTATGCTCGCCGGCCTGATCGGCCTGCTGCTGGTGGTGGTGTACTCCCTGTTCCAGTACCGGGCACTGGGCCTGGTCACCGTCGCCTCCCTCGTGATGGCCGGCGCGCTGACGTTCCTGGCCATCGACATCCTGGGCTGGACCGAAAACTACCGGCTGTCCCTCGCCGGCGTCGCAGGCATCATCGTGGCCATCGGCCAGACCGCGGACTCGTTCATTGTCTACTTCGAACGAATCCGTGATGAACTCCGCGAAGGCCGCGGCCTCGTCTCGGCAGTCGAGAACGGCTGGAAGCGTGCCAAGCGCACCGTCCTGGCGTCCAAGGCCGTCAACCTGCTGGCCGCCCTGGTGCTGTACTTCGTCGCAGTGGGCAACGTCCGCGGCTTCGCGTTCACCCTCGGCCTGACGGCCATCGCCGACCTCATCGTGGTCTTTATGTTCACGCACCCGACCCTGCAGCTGCTGGCCCGCACCAAGTTCTTCGGTGAAGGCCACCCGCTGTCCGGACTGGACCCGAAGAGCCTCGGCGCTGTTCCCCTGTACCGGGGGGCGGGCCGGTTCCGCACTCCCGCGGACAAGCCGGCCCAGGTTGCCGCGCTCCGCGCCAAGAACACCGGCGCCACGGCTGAGGCCGAACGCCGGATGACCATTGCAGAACGACGCCTCGCGGAACGACAGGAACAGCTTGCTGGCTCCTCCAAGAGCACGTCAAAGGAGGGTAACTAAATGGCCACCAGCTTCGCCACTTTCGGTAATGAGCTCTACACGGGCAAACGCTCGTATGACTTCGTGGAATCCAAGAAGATCTGGTTCCTGATCGCGGCCGTCCTCGTGGCGCTGTCGATTCTCCTGCCGGTCGTCAAGGGCGGCTTCAACCTCGGCATCGAGTTCCGCGGCGGCTCTGAATTCACGGTCTCCAACGTGATAACCACCGATGCCGCCATCGGCGAGAAGGCCGTCGAGGACGTTGTTCCCGGCGCCGTCCCGCGCGTGGCGAACGTCGCGGGCAACACGATGCGGATCCAGACGGACAAGCTCACGGAAGATGAGACGCTCCAGATCAAGTCGGGCCTCACCTCGGCCTACGGCGTGACGGACAACGAGGTGACCTCCACCTTCATCGGGCCCACCTGGGGCGCCGACGTCACCAAACAGGCCCTGCTGGGCCTGGCCATCTTCGTCGGGCTCGCCGCCGTGCTGATGGCGCTGTACTTCCGGACCTGGAAGATGTCGCTCTCGGCGATCGTGGGCATGCTCGTGACGATGTTCATCACCGCGGGGGTCTACGCCCTCAGCGATTTCGAAGTCACACCGTCGGCCATCATCGGGTTCCTGACCGTGCTGAGCTACTCGCTGTACGACACAGTGGTGGTCTTCGACAAGATCCGTGAGAACACCGCGGACCTGCAGGCCTCCACCCGGCGGACGTTCGGTGAGGAAGTGAACCTGGCCGTCAACCAGACCCTGGTCCGCTCCATCAACACCATGATGGTGGCCATCCTCCCGGTCGGTGCCATCCTCTTCATCGGCGCCGGGCTGCTGGGCGCCGGAACGCTGCGGGACCTCTCGCTGGCACTTTTTGTCGGGATCCTGATCGGCACGGCGGCCACGATATTCATCGCGGCGCCGCTTTACGCCTGGCTGCGCCAGGGCGAACCGGAGTTGGTCAAGCAGGCCGAGCGTGTGCACCACCGCCGTGCCCATGCCGCCGCCAAGACCGACACCCCGGCGGAGCCGGCCACGGCTTAGCCGCTACGGTCCTGCCGGACCGGTCACCACCGGGGATGTTCCCCGTGGTCCCGACGGGCCGGAGAACGTCATCCGTGACGCTCTCCGGCCCGTCGGCGTACCGCCGCCGGTTATCGAAGTATCCTGCTGCGGGAATAGACTGGAAGAATTAACGGGTTCGGAGAGGTGCTCCATTGGAAGAACGTTCGACGCCGGTGCCATCAGCGCCGGTGGATAAGGCTCCAGGCCAGGGTTCACAGACTGGCGTGGTGACTCCCGGACGCGCCGATCCGCCGGTCCCCGTGGAGAGCTCGGGCGCACGCCCCACCTTCCCCGGCCGGCGCGAACGCACCCGCTCCCGCCTCGCCCGCCTGACCGGGCGCGGCGCCCCCGCCTATTCGCCTATCCTCGAGCCGCTGCTGCGCACCGTGCGCGCCAACAACCCCAAAGAGGACTTCGACCTCATCCAGCGGGCCTTCGTCGTGGCGGAAAGCTGCCACCGGGGCCAGAAGCGCAAGAGCGGCGATCCCTACATCACGCACCCCGTCGCGGTCGCCACGATCCTGGCCGAGCTGGGGCTCAGCGGAACCACGCTGGCAGCGGCGCTCCTGCACGACACCGTCGAGGACACCTCGTACACCCTCGCGGACCTGAAGGCGGAGTTCGGGCCGGAAGTTGCCATGCTGGTGGACGGTGTCACCAAGCTCGACAAAGTCAGCTTCGGCGAGGCCGCGCAGTCCGAGACCGTGCGCAAGATGGTCGTGGCCATGGCCAAGGACATCCGTGTCCTGATGATCAAGCTGGCGGACCGGCTGCACAATGCCCGGACCTGGCGCTTCGTCTCCGCCGAGTCCTCGGCACGCAAGGCCCGGGAGACCCTGGAAATCTTCGCCCCGCTGGCGCACCGGCTCGGCATGAACACGATCAAGTGGGAACTGGAAGACCTCTCCTTTGCGGCGCTGTACCCCAAGGTCTACGAGGAAATCGTGCGCATGGTGGGGGACCGGACCCCTGAACGGGAAAAGAACCTCTCCGTCATCCGCAACCAGATCACCGAGGACCTGCGCGAGGCGAAGATCAAGGCCACCATCACGGGCCGGCCGAAGCACTACTACTCGATCTACCAGAAGATGATCGTCCGGGACAAGGACTTCGACGACATCAATGACCTGATGGGCGTCCGCGTCCTGGTCGACTCCGTCCGGGACTGTTACGCGGCCCTGGGCGCCATGCATTCGCGCTGGAACCCCCTTCCCGGGCGGTTCAAGGACTACATCGCGATGCCCAAGTTCAACATGTACCAGTCGTTGCACACCACGGTGATCGGCCCGGGCGGCAAGCCCGTGGAGATCCAGATCCGCACCCACGAGATGCACCGCCGCGCCGAATACGGCGTCGCCGCGCACTGGAAGTACAAGGACCAGCCGAACAGGGCGGCGGCCGGGCCCGGAAGCCCGCGCGACGGCGACATGGGCTGGCTCCGGTCGCTGGTGGACTGGCAGCAGGAAACCTCCGACCCCGGCGAGTTCCTGGACTCCCTGCGCTTTGAAATCAACGCCCGGGAAGTCTTCGTCTTCACCCCCAAGGGCGAGGTCATGGCTTTGCCCGCCGGCTCCACGCCCGTGGACTTCGCCTACGCCGTCCACACCGAGGTGGGCCACCGGACCATCGGGGCCCGCGTCAACGGCAAGCTGGTCCCGCTCAACAGCGAACTGAACCACGGCGACTGGGTGGAAATCTTCACCTCCAAGGCTGAAGGCGCCGGGCCCAGCCAGGACTGGCAGCACTTCGTCAAGAGCGCCCGGGCCCGCAACAAGATCCGGCAGTGGTTCAGCAAGGAACGCCGCGAAGAGTCGATCGACCGCGGCAAGGAACTGCTGACCAAGGCCATGCGCAAGCAGAACCTCCCGCTGCAGCGCCTGATGACACACGACGCCCTCGCCGCGATCGCCGAGGACTTCAAGTACGTCGACATCTCCGGGCTTTACGCAGGGGTGGGCGACGGGCACACCTCCGCCCAGTCCGTCATGGAGCGCCTGGTGGAGAGCCTCGGCGGCAATGACACGCCCGAGGACGATCTCACGGAGATTTCCATTCCCACCCAGGTCACCAAGACCCGGTACTCCGATTCGGGCGTCGTGGTGCGCGGCGTCGACGACGTCTGGGTCAAACTCGCCCGCTGCTGCACCCCGGTGCCGCCGGACCCGATCCTGGGTTTTGTCACCCGCGGTTCCGGCGTCTCCGTGCACCGGACGGACTGCACCAACGTCAGCGGACTGCTGGCGCAACCCGACCGGATCGTCGAGGTCGAGTGGGCGCCCACGCAGTCAAGTGTCTTCCTGGTCGAAATCCAGGTCGAAGCACTCGACCGCAAGTCGCTGCTGTCGGATGTGACCCGGATCCTGTCGGAAAACCACGTCAACATCCTGGCGGCCAGCGTGCACACGTCCACGGACCGGGTGGCCATCTCCAAGTTCGCCTTCGAAATGGGCGACCCCAAGTACCTGAGCCACGTCTTGAGCGCCGTCCGCCGCATTGACGGCGTCTTCGACGTCTACCGGACCACCGGCAACCGGCGGCGCAGCTAAGTCCGGCCGAAACGGCCGGGGTCTGGCGCTATGGGGCCGGGCCGGCCCGCAGCTGTTCGAGCTTCGCCAGGGCCGCCTTCCTGTAGGGCATCCCCGGGGTGGCTTCGATGGCGTGCGTGAGCAGCCGTAGCCTCAGGCCCAGTTCGGGCTTGCCGAGCAGCGCCCGCAGGGCCGGCACCGCCCGCCCGGGGTCCACATGCAGGGCGATGTCCACCGAGGTCCGCAGCGGGCTGGAGACCATCAGTCCGCCCAGGCTTACGACGTCGAACGGGCCCAGGCGCACTTCATGGAAAGTGCAGCCCCGGGTGGACCGCAGACTCGAAATCCGCCGGTTGGCGTCCACCAGCATGGCGAGCCGGTCTGGTTCGGCGGCGCAGCCGTAGATCCAGGCCGCCGTCATCCTGCCCGCAACGACCCGCTGGCGGATGGCCGGACTAACCAGGACAGACGCCGCACGGGCCCGGAGCTGCGGAGTGGGCCGGGTGCCCGGCGGCAGGTAGCCGCGCTGGTACAGCTGCGTCAGCACGCCGTCGGACGCCATCGCCTGTAGTTCGGGCCAGGAGAACAGTGCCCCTGGGGAGTACAGCTCGGGCAGAGGCAGGTCGGGCGGGGTCGGCTTGGGCGGGGGCGGGCCGTGAAGAATGACCATTCAGCCATCCTGTCCGCTCCCCGGCACAGCAAACAGGCCCCGGCCCGGTCATGTGGATAACCGGTACGGGGCCTGCCGCGATCTGCTTGGAAAGCCGGGCGCTGTGGTGCTTGCTGCTAGGAGAGCTCGCTCGCGGACTTCTCGAGCTGTTCCAGCCAGGCCTCACGTGCCTCGAGGGCTTCCTTGGCGGCCTTGATCTTGCGCTCATCGCCGGCCTTTTCGGCCTTGGCCAGGTCATCCCTGAGTCCCGCGATGGCTGATTCCAGCTGCGTCAGCGCGCTGTTGGTGCGTGCCTTCGTCTCCGGGTTGGAGCGCTTCCAGTTCTCATCCTCGGCGTTGCGGACGGCGTCTTCGACCTTCCGCAGCCCGGCCTCGACGCGGCCCATGTCGGCGCGGGGGACCTTGCCGGCTTCTTCCCAGCGGTCACGAATGGACTGAAGCGCCTTCTTCGTGGCGGCGAGGTCCTTGATGGGAAGCAGCTCGTTGGCTTCCACGAGCAGGGCTTCCTTGACCACCAGATTGGCGCCGTATTCCTGGTCGATCTCGTCGTTGGCTGCCTGCCGGTTGGTGAAGAAGACGTCCTGGGCGGCCCGGAACCGGGCCCAGAGGGCGTCGTCGTCCTTGCGGCTGGCGCGCGGTGACGCCTTCCACTCGTCCATCAGACGGCGGTATTCACCGGCGGCAAATCCCCAGTCGGTCGAAGTCGAGAGGGCCTCGGCCTCGGTGATCAGCTTCTCCTTGGCGGCCTTGGCTGCCGAGTTGGTGCTGTCCAGCTGGGAGAAGTACGCGCGGCGGTGCCGGTCAAAGACGGTACGGGCGGCACGGAAACGCTTCCAGAGGGCATCCTCGTTGCTGCGCCCGAGCCGGACACCGCTCTTCTGCGCGGTCTTCCAGCTCTCGAACAGTTCGTTCATCCGGGCGCTGGAGGTCTTCCACTGGATCTGGGCCGGGTCGTGGCCCGCGATCTCTTCGGCCTCTGCCACGATCGCCTCGCGGGCGGCCAGTTCGGCGGCGCGGACGGCGTCGTGTTCGGCCTTCTCGGCTTTTTCGAGCTCGGAGATCTGCGTCGCCAGGGTGTCCAGGCGGGCTTCGGCGGCGCGAAGGTCGCCCACCATGTTGCGTTCGGCGAGCTGCTCGCGCAGGTGGGTGACGGTCTTCTGCATGTCCGTGGCGGGGGCCTTGGAGCTCACGCGCTGTTCCAGCAGGACAATCTGCGCCACGACGTCGTCGTACTTCCGGGCGAAGTAGCCCAGGGCCTCGTCATCGCTGACGCCGGGGTACTGGCCGACGGGGTGTTCCTCGCCGTCGACGGTCAGGAACACGTGGCCGTCGCCCTCGACGCGGCCCCAGCGTGCGGCTTCGGCCAGCGAGGCGGCAGAGGACACGGAGGCCGGTGCGGCCGCCGGAGCTGCCGGGGAGGACTTTGACTTCGGCCGGGCAGCGAAGGCTGCCGGGGACGGCGCCGGACGCGGCGCGGCGGGAGCTGCAGTGGCGGGTGTCGCGGGAGCCGCGGCGGCGGGTGTCGCGGGAGCGTCGGCGGCGGCGGGAGCCTCCGGTGCGGCTTCCTCGGCGGGAGCCGCAGGAGCTTCAGGAACCTCGAGGGCGGGAGCCGCAGGAGCTTCAGGAACCTCGAGGGCGGGAGCCGGAGCCTCCGCCACCTCGGTAGCCGTTTCCGGCTCTGCCGTGGCGGCTTCCACTTCGGGCTCGGCCGCCGTCTCCGGCTCCGGGCTGGTGGGAGTATCTATCGCCTGCGCTGTGTTGTGGTCTACGAACCCAGCCTCAGTTTCGGTCTCGTTGGCAGCTGCTGCTGCCACTGTTTCGTCGGATTTCTGACTGTCTGTCACCGCTAGAAGTCTTTCGCTTGGAGGGAAATACCGGGGCCGTGGCCGCAAGGGCGACGGCTGGTTACTTCAGTGTGAACGAGTCTATCGTGACTGGTTCCGCAGGGGCGCCGTCTGCGGCGTTATCACCCGGTTTTAGTCCGGCGGCCGCAATATTGGTCACTACATCCAGTCCCGAGGTCACCTTCCCCACCACGGTGTAGCCGCCCGCGGCGTCGGCCGGGATGACGGTGTCCTTGTACACAATGAAGAACTGGGTGCCGTTGCCGTAAGCGTTCCCGCCGCTCCGGGCGACGGCGATGGTTCCGGCCGGGTAGGTGTTGTCCGGCGGGGTGTTCTCCAGCGGGCCCCAGGCGAAGCTCGGGTCGCTGCTGCCGTCGCCGGCCTTGGAGCCGCACTGCAGCACACCGAACGTCTCGGAGGTGGTGAGCCGGTGGCAGTTGAGCCCGGCGTAGAAGTTCTGGTCCGCGAGGGACTTGAAGACGGCGGCCGCCTGGGGTGCGCTGGTGCCGTCCAGTTCGACGCCGAGCGCGCCGCTGTTGAGCTTGAGTTCGCCGGTGAAGGTCTGCCCGGCGGCCGTTTCAGGCTTCGGGATGTTGTCGGCGTTGCTGGGGGAGGGCGACGGCGTGGCCGAGGGTGTGGTCAGCCCGGCCTGGGCGGCGGCGTATTCGGCCTCGGTGGGATTGGAGGAAAAGACCGTCACCTGCAGCACCAGCGCAACGACGACCGCGGCCGTTCCGGCACCAACGGCCAGGATGTTGTCGCGCCTGCGGCGCTTGTCCTGCTCCTTGCGCAGCTCGCGCTTCGCCTCCATCTGCTGGACGCGCCGCTTGGCTTCGCGGGCGCTCCGTGAACTGGCCGCCAAAAGTCCTCCTGGGTGTAGGGCCGAAACCGGGGGCGGCGCGGGGGCGCCGTCGCGTGTTCAGCGGTAAAGCTGCCGGCAGCCCGGGCGTGGCCGGCCGCATTAGAAGTTGCGGGCGCGGAACGCATAAACTGACTGCCGCACACAGTTTATGCATGACCGGCCTGTCTGCCGCCCATCTGATCCCCGTTTCGGACGGCCGTTTCGGCCGCAGCGCGGCGCAGGAGACTCCGGCCGGTTTTACCTGAGGAGAAAATCCACCATGGCACGCACCGCCTCCCTGTCCGGATTCCCCGAGTGGCTTCCCGAGGAGCGGCTGGTGGAGCTGCATGTGCTGGACACGCTGCGCCGGGTCTTCGAACTCCATGGCTTTTCCTCCATTGAAACCCGCGCGGTGGAGACGGTCGGGCAGCTGCTGCGCAAGGGCGAGATCGACAAAGAGGTCTACGGCCTGAGCCGGCTCCAGGACGACGACGAAAGCGCCGCAGGCACTGCGGCAGGCGCCGCCAAGTCGCACCGGGGCGATCCGCACGCCCTGGCGCTGCACTTCGACCTCACCGTGCCGTTCGCCCGGTACGTCGTCGAGAATGCCGGCTACCTCGCTTTCCCGTTCCGCCGTTACCAGATCCAAAAGGTCTGGCGCGGCGAACGTCCGCAGGAAGGCCGCGCCCGCGAGTTCACCCAGGCCGACATCGACATTGTGGGCGACGGCGAGCTGCCGTTCCGTTACGACGTCGAGATCGCGCTGGTCATCGCCGAGGCCCTGAGCGCCCTGCCGATCCCGGCTTTCCTGCTCCGGATCAACAACCGCAAGCTGGCCGAGGGCTTCTACAACGGCATTGGACTCACCGACACCGCCGGCGTGCTGCGCAGCATCGACAAGCTCGAGAAGATCGGCCCGGCCAAGGTGGCTGAGCTGCTGAAGACCGAGCTCGGAGCCACCGACGAGCAGGCCCAGTCCGCCCTCAAACTGGCCTCGATCCGCACCGAGGACACCTCCTTCGTGGGGCAGGTCCGCGCCCTCGGGGTCAGCAACGACCTGCTCGAGGAGGGCCTGACCGAACTGGAGCAGGTCATTGCCGCAGCCGTCCAGCGGGCGCCCGGCAAGGTCGTGGCCGACCTCAGCATCGCCCGCGGCCTGGACTACTACACCGGCACCGTGGTCGAAACCGTCCTGGTGGGCCACGAACAGCTCGGCTCGATCTGCTCCGGGGGGCGCTACGACGCCCTTGCCAGCAAGGGCAACCGCAAGTTCCCCGGCGTCGGCCTCTCCATCGGCGTGACCCGGCTGGTCTCCCGCATCCTCAGCCAGGACCTCGCCAAGGCCACACGCTCCGTGCCGACCGCCGTGCTGGTGGCGCTCAACAGCGACGACAGCTGGGGCGCGGCGCAGGACGTCGCCGCGGAGCTGCGCAGCCGCGGGATCGCCACCGAGGTGGCGGCCAAGGCCGAGAAGTTCGGCAAGCAGATCAAATTCGCGGATCGCCGCGGCATCCCCTTCGTCTGGTTCACCGACGACGACGGCAAACACCAGGTCAAGGACATCCGCTCCGGCGAACAGGTCGACGCCGACCCGGCCACCTGGGCTCCGGCCGCGGAGGACCTGCACGTCCGGGTCCAGACAGCCTAGGCGGCGGCTTTCCGGCGCCGCAGCCGGCGCCGCAGCACTAGGAAGCGCCCGGCCACGCCGACCGCCAGCACGGCCGCCATGCCCAGTACCGAGGCGGGCGGCAGGGTCACGGCCAGGATCAGGCAGCCGAGGAAGCCCAGTACGTTGAGCCAGCGCGGGGCATGCCAGGGACGCGCGGACAGCGTGAAGGCGGCGGCATTCGTCACCGAGTAGTAAACCAGCACGCCGAAGCTGGAGAAGCCGACGACGGTCAGCACGTTGGTGGTCAGCAGCAGCACGATCACGGCGGCCGCGACGGTCAGTTCTGCGAGGACCGGGACCGTGTGCGCGCCGCCCACCCGGGCGAGCGGAGACGGCAGGTCACGTTCCCGCGCCATCGCCATCGCGGTCCGGCCCACTCCCGTGATCAGTGCCAGCAGCGCGCCGAGGCACGCGGCGGCCGCGCCGGCCTGCACGAACGGGGCACCCGCGCTCAGCTTCGAACTGGTGACGGCGTCGAGCAGCGGCGCCGTCGAGCCGGCCAGCTGTTCCGCCGGCAGATGCCATTGCAGCAGCAGCGCCATCCCGAGATAAATGACGAACGCCGCGGCTAGAGCCGCAAGAATGGCCCGCGGAATGGTGCGGGCCGGGTCCTTGACCTCTTCGCCCAGCGTCGCGATCCGGGCGTACCCGGCGAAGGCAAAGAACATCAGTCCGGCCGCCGGGAGCACACCCCAGCCGCCCGCCGCGGCAGTGCTGGCGGCGGCGCCGTCCGATGAAGGATGCGGCCCCAGAATCGACGCCGCCGCCACGAACGCCAGGGTGGCGAGCACCACGCCCAGCAGGATCCGGGTCAGCAGCGCCGTCCGGGTGATCCCGAGGAGGTTGACGCCCGTGAGGACCACGACGGCGGCCACCGCCAGCGGCGTCGCGAATTCCGGGGCCACATAGTGGCCGAACGTCAGGGCCATCGCCGCGCAGGAGGCAGTCTTTCCGGTCACGAAGCCCCAGCCCGCGATGAAGCCCGGCCATCCGCCCAGCCGCTTCCGCCCGTAAACGTAGGTGCCGCCGCTGGAGGGGTACCGGGCGGCCAGCTGGGCCGAAGCCACCGCGTTGCAGTACGCGATCATTCCGGCAACGGCCACCGCGACGGCCAGCAGGGGACCGGCCAGGGCAGCGGCGGGCGCGAAGACCACAAACACTCCGGCGCCCAGCATGGAGCCGAGCCCGATCGCGGTCGAATCCAGAACGCCCAGGCGGCGCTGCAGCTGCCCGGGCGTGCGCCGGTCCGGGGAGGGCGTGCTCTGATGCCGGCTTGCCATGGCGGGCGGTGCCTTTCCAGCGGGTAAACTCGAACGGGATCGTTCCAGTAGCGATCCTATTGAACATGAGTTTTGATTTCCCTCTGTCTTCTTCAGAAAGGCGTGCTGTGCTGCGCACACATGACCTCGGATCCCTTCGCTCCGAGCACATTGGACAAACCGTAACCCTCGCCGGCTGGGTCGGCCGGCGTCGTGACCACGGTGGTGTCGCCTTCGTTGACCTGCGCGACGCAACGGGGGTGTCCCAGGTGGTCGTCCGGGAAGAGGAAGTCTTCCACGGGCTGCGCAACGAGTACGTGCTGCAGGTCATCGGCACCGTCTCCCGGCGCCCCGAGGGCAACGAGAACCCGGCGCTGGGCACCGGCGAGATCGAGGTCATGGCCGAGAAGGTCACCATCCTCAACACCTCCGAGCCGCTGCCGTTCCAGATCGACGAGCACGTCGAAGTCGGCGAGGAAGCCCGCCTCAAGCACCGCTACCTGGACCTGCGCCGCCCCGGCCCCGCCCGCAACATGCGCCTGCGCTCCGAGGCCAACCGCGTGGCCCGCGAACTGCTCCACCAGGACGGCTACGTCGAGATCGAAACCCCGACGCTGACGCGCTCGACGCCGGAAGGCGCCCGCGACTTCGTGGTCCCCGCACGCCTGGCGCCGGGTTCCTGGTACGCGCTGCCGCAGTCCCCGCAGCTGTTCAAGCAGCTCCTGCAGGTCGGCGGATTCGAGAAGTACTACCAGATCGCCCGCTGCTACCGCGATGAGGACTTCCGCGCGGACCGCCAGCCGGAGTTCACCCAGCTCGACATCGAAGCCAGCTTCGTCGAGCAGGACGACATCATCCGCCTCGGCGAAAGCATCGTCAAGGCACTGTGGAAGCTGATCGACGTCGAGATCCCGACCCCGATCCAGCGCATCACCTACCACGACGCGATGGCCCGCTACGGTTCGGACAAGCCGGACCTGCGCTTCGGCCTGGAACTCACCGAGCTGACCGAGTTCTTCGCGGACACCAACTTCGGCGTGTTCAAGGCGCCCTACGTCGGCGCCGTCGTTATGCCGGGCGGTGCCTCCCAGGCCCGCCGCGCGCTCGATGCCTGGCAGGAATGGGCCAAGCAGCGCGGCGCGAAGGGCCTGGCTTACGTCCTGTACAAGGAAGACGGCGAACTCGCCGGCCCCGTGGCCAAGAACCTGACCGACGCCGAGCGCGCCGGATTGGCCGAGGCCGTTGGCGCGAAGCCGGGCGACTGCATCTTCTTCGCCGCCGGCGAGAAGTCACCGTCCCGCGCCCTGCTGGGCGCCGCCCGCGTGGAGATCGGCCACCGCACCGGCCTCATCAACCCGAGCGACTGGGCCTTCTGCTGGGTGGTCGACGCCCCGATGTTCGAACCGGCCGCAGCGGCCGTCGCGTCCGGCGACGTCGCCGTCGGCGCCGGGCAGTGGACCGCCGTGCACCACGCGTTCACCTCGCCCAAGCCCGAATTCATGGACAGCTTCGACAAGGATCCGGAGTCCGCGTTGTCCTACGCCTACGACATCGTCTGCAACGGCAACGAAATCGGCGGCGGCTCCATCCGTATCCACGAGAGCGATATCCAGGAACGGGTCTTCGAGCTGATGGGCCTGGACAAGGCGGATGCGCAGACGAAGTTCGGCTTCCTGCTCGAGGGCTTCAAGTTCGGCGCTCCTCCCCACGGCGGCATCGCGTTCGGCTGGGACCGTGTGGTTGCGCTGCTGGCCGGCGTGGAGTCCATCCGCGACGTCATCGCGTTCCCGAAGTCCGGCGGCGGCTTCGACCCGCTGACCCAGGCGCCTGCCCCGATCACGGCGCAGCAGCGCAAGGAAGCCGGCGTGGACTTCAAGCCGGAAGCCAAGAAGGCGGACGGCACCAAGTAGCCTGATGTGATCAGCAGCAAAAGGCTCTCCGGGCAACCGGGGAGCCTTTGCTGTTGCTGTCCCGGACTGCTGCCGGGAAGTACCGAACGATGTGCCGGACGGAAAAGGGGCCCGATGGAGCAGGAACAGATGACCAGGCTCGAGGAGCTGATGGACGCCGCGTGGCCCGCCGCCGAGCGGGAGGAATCCGGCGGCTGGGTGCTCCGCGCCGCCTCCGGCGTGACGCAGCGGGCCAACTCCGTCTGGCCCCGCGAACCCGGGGCGGACCCCCACGGGCTGCTCGCCGCGCTCCGGGAGGCGCGCCTCTGGTACCGGAACCGCCGGCTGCCGCTGATCTTCCAGGTCTTCGAGGACCCAAGCTATGTGCCGCTCAACGCCGTGCTGGATGAGGAGGGGTTCACCCGGCAGTCCGAGACCCTGGTGCTGGTCCGGGACGGCGGTACCGATTCGCCGGGCACAGACAGCGGAGTCGAGATTTCCGCCGAGCCCTCCCCGGAATGGCTGCGGCTGTGGTGGAGCGTGGACGGCCGCGGCGACGACACGGCCCTTGCCGTCGCCCGCGGGATCCTCGAACGCTGCCCCGCGCTGTACGCCCTCGTGCGGGACGACGACGGCCTGCCCGCCGCCGTCGCCCGCCTTGCCCTGCCGCCGGGCGGGACGGGTGGGTTCTACTGCCTGGCGACCCGCCCGGACGCCAGGCGGCGCGGCCATGCCGCCAGGATCGTGCAGGCCCTGCTGCACGAAGGGGACGCCCGGGGCCTTAGCAGCTACTGGCTGCTGGTGATGGCCTCTAACGCCGGCGCCCGGGAACTCTACTCCCGTGCCGGTTTCCAGGGGGCTGGCCGGTACCTCTACCGGCAGGAACGGCCCAAGCGGCACTTGACCGGCTGCTGAAACGGCGCGATCCAGGTGGCTTCGGCGGCTGCTGCTTCAGGGCAGGGCTATTCCTCCTTGGCTGGCCGGTGAGCGAGAAGGACTGCCTGCGGCGTCTTTTCGTGCGCACGGGCTTCGCGTGTCATCTGAGCGATGATAGTGAAGCCCGCACCGATCAGGTGTTCGGCGACGATCTCCGGCGTGAAGTAGTGGGCCTCCAGCGACACGTCGTGTCCGTAGGCGTGTGTGAGATGCCGGTGGCCTTCGCCGGCCTGGAAGCTGAGCAGGGCATGGCCCCCGGGCGCCAGGACGCGGAAAAACTCGGCAAAGATCCGGCGGAGGTCCCCGGGCGGCGAATGGATAATCGAGTACCAGGAAAAGACTCCGCCCAGCTGCATGTCCGCGTACGGAAGTTCCGACAGATCGGCGACCTCAAAGGTGAGCTCCGGCGAGGTTCTGCGGGCCACGGCAATCATTCCAGCGGACAAATCAATCCCTGCAGTGTCCACCCCCTGCGACGCCAGCCATCGGGTCATGCGGCCCGTTCCGCAGCCGGCGTCGACCACCGGACGGGCAGGTCCCTGAGTCACATGTCTGACGAACGCTTCGATCATGCCGCGGTCCGCCGGCGCTTCGAAGCTGGCATCGGGCAGCAGGCTCGCGTAGCTTTCCGCCACCACGTCATACGCTGACCGGACGCTATCAAGGCGATTATCAGCATTCATCCGGACAGGCTAACGGCTTCCTTGGTCAGTCAGGTGCGTACGCGCCGACCGCGCCGGCCAGGGGCCCGGACAGCCATCCATCAGCTTCCTGTTGGGACCGCAGCCGCACAACGATGAGGTGCGGGTGTTCATGGATGAGGCCGGGGACTGCAGCTGTGTAATTCCGCCGGGACCTGATGGCCCAGCGCACGATGTGTTCACGATCGGTGAGGACTGTCCAAAACGGTGCCTCGATGTTGCCGTTCCACAACTCTTCCCTGCTCCATCGGCGGCGGATGGTGCGCCGGACGAGCCGGGGGAGTGTGACGCGCACAAAGGGAAAGTCGAGCCAGACCAGCAGATCTGCGCTCTCCGCGAGGAGCGGCCGCGCGGCGTCGTACTGCCACTCGGTGGTCCACGAATCGGCCCTGACGAGGGACTCCACATCGGCGAGAAACTCCGGTCGCGGCGTCCACGCGGGCCCGTGGAAGAGCGCGTCAATCTCTGTGTGCGGGCCTCCCGTGAGGGCGGCGATTCGCCCGGCAAGAATTGTCTTGCCCACTCCCGATACCCCTGCCACGAGCACGCGCTTCGGTGGATGCGGAAGCGGGGCTTTGTGAGAACGCATGGGTAGAGCTTAGGCAGACAGGTTCCGCGCTCCGGTCCACGACTCGGGCGGGAGCGCATGCGAGGGTGATCCGGTTAGGGGTACGCGCCCGTTTCGGCCGAGTTGCCGGACCAGCTAGACAGTCCAGCGGTCGTCTCACCTATGACGCCGTATACTCGATTTATCCATTTGATCGAATAATCGGTGGGTTTATGGCATTGGGGGAAAGGTACTTGTGAAGAAGCATTCAACATCGCAGCCGGCGTCGTGGGCGCCGACGCGACAGGCGGCACCCGCCCCGGCCCGTCGCCCGGACGGAACCTTCCGGTTCAGCGACCGCTTCATCAAAATGGCCACCACCGTCCTTATCACCTTCATGCTGGTGTCGGTCATCGCCGGGTTCGTCACGGGAGCCCTCAGTGACACTGTCGACAGGGGGGCGCGGGATGCTCTCGTAACTGCGGCCGGCGCGCTCATCATTGGCGGATTCGTGCTCCCTCTCCTGCTGGCGGCGGTCCTCGGTGGCGAGGCGGTCCGGGCCGGAGGCGGATTCATCGGCTTCTTCCTCATCGCGGGCCTGCTGGCCGCGGTCGCCGGCGGCACCGAGCTGGGCCAGGAGATGCTCGGTCGGGCCTGGACTCCATGGGCGTTTTGGGGCGGCATTGCACTGATGGTCCTCGCCACCGGGAGCTTCTGGATCGTGGGCTGGATCGCGAGAGTGCCCATGTGGCTGCAGGCCCCCGTCCTGGGCTCGCCACGCGTGGTCGTGCGCGGATCGAGCGACAATCCGGCCGACACAGTGCTTCCCAACGAGCTGGACGAACGGCGCACGTGAGTCCGGGAAGGTAACCCTCGCCGAGGGAATCCTCCTTCGTGAACTCAAAAGGGTGCAGTTCCCTCCGGGGAACTGCACCCTTCCTCGAGTGTCCGGCTAGTCCTTGGATGCGTCCTTGAACGCGTCCTTGACCTTTTCGCCGGCCTGCTTGACGTCGGCCGAAGCCTGGTCGCCCTTGCCCTCAGCCTTTAGACTCTCGTCTCCTGAGGCCTTACCGGCGGCTTCCTTGCCTTTGCCCGCTAGCTTTTGGGCGGCGTTGCCGATTTTGTCATCCACTCCCATAGCGTTTCTCCCTACAGTCGGACCGCCGGCATCTGGCGGTTGATGACCTTATTTTAGTCCCATTTCGCTTAAACGCTAAGCAGGCTGACTAATGTGCCCGGTCCTGCCGAGCTGCATGCCTGCCCCAGGCGAGGGAGAGCACGTCGGGGAGGACCAAACCCGGCTTACGCCGGCGGATCCGTCACCAGGATGCGCACCGCGCACAGGTCAGCGGCGGCTTTCTTCAGGACGGCGGCGCGGGGGTCCGGGACGTCCAGAAACGCGAGCCTCGGCCGGGCGGCGTACTGCTTCAGCACCGGTTCGGCGAGGACCTGATCCGCCAGGGTCCGGTCGCCGCCGGGCGCCAGGTACTCGATCCGGTGGTCCGCGAAGATCCGGGCGGCATGGTCCGCCACGGCCTCCACCAGCGCATCGGCCTGGTTCGCCCTCCGCCGGGCAAAGCGCTGCTGGGACCAGCCTCCAGCCGCCGTCCGTGACTGGACATGCCGCGTGCCGGTCTTGGACGCGAGTACCGCCCCGCCGCTGATCACCGCCACGGAATAACCTCCGCGCCGGACCAGCACGGCCCCGACGCTCCGCGGCTGGGACGCCAGGGAGGCGAGTCGGGCGACGGCGTCGCTGCCGCGCCCGGGACGACCGTCCACCGGCCACGGCGCCTGCAGCCGCGCCACGGCTCCGTCCGCTGCGCGCAGCTGCAGGCCGGCGTCGAGCTCCTCCTCGCTGAGCGTGCCGTGGCTCGCGGAGAAGCGCTCCACCCAGCCCGGCAGCCGGGCGCCGGAGACGAACGCCACACGCGACTCGGTGGTTGTCATGGCGCGGTCTCCGTTGTGAGGGTGTCGGGGCGGGCGGGAACTAGAAGTAGCCTATCTATGTGGATGATCTCTTTGGCGCAGGACGGGACAGCGGCGGCGCTATCGACGATGACGGCGACGCCGAGGAATCGGGGGAGGCCCGCACTTCCTCGCCGCGCAGCCCGCTCGCTGTCCGGATGCGGCCGCGGACCCTCGATGACGTCGTGGGCCAGCAGCACCTCCTCGGACAGGGCTCGCCGCTGCGCCAGCTCGCCGCCGGCACGGACGCCACCGGCCCCGCGGGTCCCAGTTCACTGATTCTCTGGGGGCCTCCCGGCACCGGCAAAACCACGCTCGCCCACGTCATCGCCAAGGGCCCCGGCCGGAAATTCGTCGAGCTCTCCGCCATCACCGCCGGCGTCAAGGATGTCCGCCGCGTCATGGACGAAGCCCTCACCGCCCGCGACCTGTTCAAGACCACCACCGTGCTGTTCCTGGACGAGATCCACCGGTTCAACAAGGCCCAGCAGGACGCGCTGTTGCCCGGCGTCGAGAACCGCTGGGTGGTCCTGGTCGCCGCGACCACCGAAAACCCCTCCTTCTCCGTCGTCTCCCCGCTGCTCTCGCGGTCCCTGCTGCTGACCCTCAAACCGCTCACCGACGCCGACGTCGAGGGACTGCTGCTGCGGGCCGCCACCGACCCCCGCGGGCTCGACGGCAAGGTGGAACTCAGCGACGACGCCCTGGCGCACCTGGTCCGGCTCTCCGGCGGGGACGCCCGCCGGGCGCTGACCGCGCTCGAAGCGGCGGCCGGCGTCGCCTTCGGGGACGCGGACGACACCGACGTAGTCGGAGCAAGCGCAGTTGTGTCCGGCGCAGCGGCCGGGGAAGCTCCGGTGAAGATCGAACTCAAGCACACGGAGCGTGCCCTCGACGTCGCTTCCGTACGCTATGACCGCGCCGGCGACCAGCACTACGACGTCGCCAGCGCCTTCATCAAGTCCATCCGGGGATCCGACGTCGACGCCGCCCTGCACTACCTCGCCCGGATGCTCGAAGCGGGGGAGGACCCGAAATTCGTGGCCCGCCGCATCGTCATCTCCGCGGCCGAGGACGTGGGAATGGCTGACCCGACGGCGCTGCAGACCGCCGTCGCCGCAGCCCAGGCAGTCCAGCTGATCGGCATGCCCGAGGGCCGCATCATCCTGGCCGAGGCAGTCGTCCACCTGGCTACGGCACCCAAATCAAACGCCGCCTACATGGGGATCAACCAGGCCATCGCCGACGTCCGCGCCGGCCTGGGCAACGGCATCCCCGCCCACCTGCGCGATGCCCACTACCCGGGATCCAAACAGCTGGGCCACGGGAAGGGCTACAAATACGCCCATGACGCCCCCCATTCGGTGGCCACGCAGCAGTATCCGCCGGACGACCTGGTGGGGCGCAACTACTACGAGCCGACCGCCAACGGCGCCGAACGGGACATCTCCACCCGGCTGGAGCGGCTGCGCAGGATCATCCGGGGCAAGTGACCGGCGGCCCGGGAAAGTGGACGTTGACTTCGCGGCCTCGAGGTCTAACGTGGACTTAAGTCAGCAAGGACCTGCTGAACGCGCGTGCCTGGTGGGGACAGCAGCACAAATTGCCGGCTCTTCGCTTCCCGGACCCCTGGATGGCGGCCGGCACGTCAATAGTCTGTCTACCTGCAAGGCTCCGTCGCCCAAGTCGCAAGGTCGTGCCTCCCATGCCCGTCAATTTTGTCACCGCCCTGGCCGTTAAGTCCTTTGATCTACCGGACAAGAAACGGTGCCCGGACAACGCCGAATTCGATCTCGTCACGGTCAACGACTACTCCGTGGCGCGGCTGATCCTCGGCCCGGGCTGGCGGTGGTCCCAGTCCATCAGACCCCTTGAACAGACCGAGCTCTGCGAACACCACCATCTGGGGTTCTGCATCTCCGGGGTGATGGAAGTGGAATCCTCCGACGGGCTGCGCTCAACGATCCGCGCCAACGATACCTACGCAATTCCGCCCGGCCATGACGAATGGGTTGCGGGCTCCGCCCCGTTCGTGGCGGTCGAATTCCTGGGGGCGGCATCGTTCGGGCGACGCAGCGGGCGGGGCGTGCATGCCAGAACCTGACGGTCCACCGGCCCCGACATGGTAGGGTTGTTCGTTGTCTGGCAAGGCACGGACGCACAATCCACCTGATTTCAGCATCGCACGCTGTTGCGATGTTCTTCTGATGGGTTTGCCCTGTGCCCAGTAGCAAAAGGCAGCGGTTGGCCGATGCTCTCCATCGTGGAGGCCAGTAACACTGACACACCGCAGATATTGGAAGGACACAAGTGGCTAACAACACTCGTGCTCGCCGGACCGCACGCCTTTCGCGTGCCCTCGGCATTGCTCTGACCCCCAAGGCCGCCAAGTACATGGAGCGCCGCCCGTACGGCCCCGGTGAGCATGGCCGTGCCCGCAAGAAGCAGGACTCCGACTACGCCGTACGTCTGCGCGAAAAGCAGCGTCTGCGCGCCCAGTACGGCATCCGCGAAGCCCAGATGACCCGTGCTTTCGAAGAAGCACGCCGCACCAAGGGCCTGACCGGTGAAAACCTGATCGAACTGCTCGAAATGCGTCTCGACGCCCTCGTGCTGCGTGCCGGCTTCGCCCGCACCATCGCCCAGGCCCGCCAGCTGGTTGTCCACCGCCACATCCTGGTCGACGGCATCCGCGTTGACCGCCCGTCGTTCCGCGTCTCTGAGGGCCAGCTGGTCCACGTTCACAGCCGCAGCGAATCCATGCCTCCGTTCCAGGTCGCAGCAGCCGGCGCCCACCGCGACGTCCTGCCGATCGTTCCGGCCTACCTGGACGTCAAGCTTGACGCCCTGCAGGCACGCCTGGTCCGTCGCCCCAAGCGCTCCGAGGTCCCCGTGACCTGCGAAGAGCAGCTCGTCGTGGAATTCTACGCACGCTAGATCCAACGCGACACCTTACAAAGAAGCCCGTGGCAAGCGCCGCGGGCTTCTTTGTATGTAAGGTACTTGGGGGACTTCTGCGGTTGCCGGCTGAGTCAGCCGGAGGCGCCCGCAGGCACACAACGCAACAAGGAGATGAACGACTATGACTGGTGGCGATATTGCCGGCCTGATTGCGGCCGGAGTGTTTGCACTGCTGGTCCTGCTGCTTGCCGTGCCGATTTTGAAGCTCGGGGGAGTGTTCGACGAAGTGCGGACCTCGATCCGTTCGATCAGCGACGGCGCGACCCCGCTTATGGACGAAGTCACGGCGACCGTCACCACCACCAACGAGCAGCTGAAGAAGGTCGACGGGATCGCGAACAACGTCTCCGACGCGTCCGCCAACATCTCGGCGCTGTCCTCGCTGATGGCCGCCACCGTGGGTTCGCCACTGATCAAGGTCGCCTCCTTCAGCTACGGCGTCCGGGCTGCCTTCTCTGCCCGTAAAAAGCCCGCTACCGGCCGCCGCAGCCGCTAATCCCAGCTGGAGAACCTGACATGAACAGAATCATCTGGATGGGAATCGGCGTCGCCATCGGCGTCATCGCATTCCGCAAGATCAGCGAGGCGCAGTCCAACCTCGGCCCCGAGGGCCTCAACCGGGCCGTGGGCCGGCTCGCCGACGGCCTGTACGACTTCGCCGACGCCGTCCGCGAAGGCATGAACGAGCGCGAGATCGAACTCCGGGGCGGCTTGGGCATCGACGCCGGCCTGGAAAAGGCCATCGGCCACGGCACTGCCGGCCGGGATGCAGTCCGGCGCTAGCCGGGAGAGAATTGGAAGAGGGCGGCACCCGCACTTGGGCCGCCGGCACGGCCGAAGGCCGGGACCAGACCGTTCCGCGGACCACACGCGCAACCGCAGACGCAACAACAGACGCAGTGAATATTGAAGGGTATGTAATCAGCTCATGAAGTCGCAGGAGATCACCAAGCGCTGGATCGACTTTTTCGTCAGCAAGGGCCACACGGCGGTTCCCTCCGCGTCCCTGGTCTCCAGCGACCCCTCCCTGCTGTTCACGGTCGCCGGCATGGTCCCGTTCATCCCGTACCTGACCGCCCGGGAGGAAGCCCCCTACAAGCGCGCCACCAGCGTGCAGAAGTGCATCCGGACCGGCGACATCGAGGAAGTGGGCAAGACCGCCCGCCACGGCACCTTCTTCCAGATGTGCGGCAACTTCTCCTTCGGCGATTACTTCAAGGAAGACGCCATCAAGTTCGCGTGGGAACTGCTCACTTCGGGCGTCGACGACGGCGGCTACGGCCTGCCGCCCGAGCGCCTCTGGGTCACCGTCTACGAAGAGGACGACGAGGCCGAGCAGCTCTGGCTCAAGAACACCGGAATGCCCGCCGAGCGGATCCAGCGGATGGGCAAGGCGGACAACTACTGGTCCACCGGCCAGCCCGGCCCGGCCGGCCCCTGCTCCGAGATCTACTACGACCGCGGCCCCGCCTACGGCGTCGAGGGCGGCCCGATCGCGGACGAGAACCGCTACGTGGAAATCTGGAACCTCGTGTTCATGCAGTACCAGATCGACAACGTGCGCTCGAAGGTAGACTTCGACATCACGGGCGAACTGCCCAAGAAGAACATTGACACCGGCCTGGGCATGGAACGCCTCGCGATGATCCTCCAGGACGTCGAGAACATGTACGAGACCGACCAGGTCCGCCCCGTCATTGACCGGGCCGCGGCGCTCTCCGGGCGGGAATACACCTCGGCCGAGTCCGCCCACGACCCGCGCCACACCGACGACGTCCGGATGCGCGTCGTGGCCGACCACATCCGTTCCTCCCTCATGCTGATCGCGGACGGCGTCACCCCCTCCAACGAAGGCCGCGGCTACGTGCTGCGCCGCCTGATCCGCCGCGCCGTGCGCTCCATGCGCCTGCTCGGCGTCGAAAAGGCCTGCCTGCCGGAGCTACTGCCCGCCTCCCGCGACGCCATGAAGGGCGTCTACCCGATCGTGGAGACGGACTTCGACCGGATCAGCCGGATCGCGTATGCCGAGGAGAAGGCGTTCCTGCGCACCATCGCCTCCGGCACGGCCCGTCTCGAGGACGCGGTCAAGGAGTCCCAGTCCGCCGGCCGGCCGCTCTCCGGCGCCGACGCCTTTGCCCTGCACGACACCTACGGCTTCCCGATCGACCTCACCCTCGAAATGGCCGAAGAGGCCGGGCTGAAGGTCGACGAGCCCGAATTCCGCAAGCTCATGCTCGAACAGCGCCAGCGCGCCCAGGCCGACGCCAAGGGCAAGAAGGGATCCCACGCGGATCTCAGCGCCTTCCAGGAGCTGCTGTCCGCCGGCGAGACCGTCTTCACCGGCTACACCGAGCTCACGGGCGAGTCCAAGGTCCGCGGCATCCTCGCCGCCGGGCGCAAGGTCTCCCAGGCCGCCACGGGCGATGAAATCGAGCTCGTCCTGGCCGAGACCCCGTTCTACGCCGAGGCCGGCGGCCAGGCCGCGGACACCGGCTTGATCACCGGCGACGGCTTCGTCGTCGAGGTCCTGGACGTCCAGCGCCCCATCAAGGGCCTGAGCGTGCACAAGGCAATCGTCCGGGAAGGCGAAATCGGTGCCGACTCCCTCGTTCAGGCAGCCGTGGACCGGGAACGCCGGCACGCCGCCGAACAGGCCCACACCGGCACCCACATCGTGCACGCGGCCCTGCACCAGATCCTCGGCCCGGAAGCGCTGCAGCGCGGCTCCTTCAACAAGGCCGGCTACCTGCGCTTCGACTTCGCCTGGGGTGAAGGCCTGAGCCCGGCCACCCGCTCGGAAATCGAAGAAGTCTCCAACATCGCCATTCGCAACAACTACCGGGTTGAGACCAAGATCATGGGCCTCGCCGAAGCCAAGGCCCTCGGCGCCATGGCACTCTTTGGCGAGAACTACGGCAACGAAGTCCGCGTCGTGGAGATCGACGGCGCCTGGTCCCGTGAGCTCTGCGGCGGCACGCACGTTGAGAACACCTCGCTGATCGGCAGCCTCTCCCTGCTCGGGGAACAGTCCGTGGGATCGGGAAACCGCCGCGTCGAGGCCTTCGTCGGCATGGACGCCTTCCGGCACCTCGCCGCCGAACGCGCCCTGGTGACCGAACTCACCGAAATGCTCAAGGTTCCTTCCGGCCTCCTCGCGGACCGGATCGCCACCACGCTGACCAAACTCAAAACCGCAGAGAAGGAACTCGAACGCCTGCGCAAGGAGCAACTCACTGCAGCAGCCGCACAGCTCGTGGGCACCGCCAAGGACGCCGCCGGCGTCAAGGTCATCGCGCACGACGCCGGCCAGGTCAGCGGCGCGGATGACCTCCGCGGCCTGGCACTGGACCTGCGGACCCGCCTCGGCTCCGAGCCGGCCGCCGTCGCGGTCGCCGGTGTCAGCAATGACCGCCCCGTGATCCTGATCGCCACCAACGAAGCTGCCCGGGCAGCCGGCGTCAAGGCAGGAGCCCTGGTGCGCCTGGCCGCCGGAATCCTCGGCGGCGGCGGCGGCGGCAAGGACGATGTCGCCCAGGGCGGCGGCACGGACGCCAGCAAGGTCGGCGCGGCACTCGCGGCCGTCGTGGACGCCATTACCCGGCGATAACGGACGACCCGTGAATGAAGCTGCTGTGCCCGGCGACTATCCCCAGGGTGTCAAGCTCGGGGTAGACGTCGGCACTGTCAGGGTCGGCGTGGCCGTCTGCGACCGTGACGGCATCCTGGCCACCCCCCTGCGCACGCTGGAACGGAACGCGAAAAAGAACACCGACGTGCGGATCCTCGCGGCTCTGGCCGCGGAACTCGGCGCAGTGGAGATTTTTGTCGGCCTGCCGCGGACGATGAAGGGCGAGGAACACGCCTCGGCCCGGATGGCCACGGACTATGCAAAACTACTCGCGGGTAAACTGGGGGAGTGCGGGTCCGACGTTCCGGTCCGGCTGGTCGATGAGCGCCTGAGCACGGTGTCGGCGCACCGGAGCCTGCACGAAGCTGGCATGGGCAGCCGAAATCACCGTAAAGTAGTTGATCAGGTTGCAGCGGCAGGTATCCTGCAACATGCAATTGATATGCAAAAGGCCAGGGGGACGGAGGTCGGAGTCCGCGTTTACGCGGAGTCCACGCCGTGGCCAACCGCGGATGGCGCTCAAGCCGGTCCGGCACTAGACACGCATTCTGCCCAGCGCATTCTGCCTAAAATGGAAGGCTACAGTGAGCCCGGTCAACAGTGACGACCCCTCCGGCGAAGTTTTCGGCGGCGCCGGCCTACCGCTGACCCGTAAAGAGCTCAGGGCCCAACAGAAGGTCCAGGGGACTGAGGGTCAGGACGTTATCCCTCCGCAGGCTTTTGAAACCGGCGAGGACGTCCCGCCTGCCGCGCCGGGCGCCGGTCACGAATCCGCTCCCGACGCGGCCGACGACGCCGAAGACACAGTCCAGACGCCGCCGATCCAGGCTGCCGACGCGCCGGACCGGCCCGCGGCAGCCCCCACCGTGCACGAAGAGCCTGTCCCCGTAGCGCCATTGCACGAGGAAGCCGCGCACGAGGAACCAGTGCACGATGAAGGCCTGCACCACGGGTCCGTTCACGACGAACCCGAATACTACGAACCCGTTGCCGGCCACGCCATCCACCCCGACGACGCACGGTATGTCTCTCACGACGTCGACGGCCGCCCCGCTGAAGACCACGAGGAAGACGGCCATGTTGTGTTGGCCGGAGGTGCCACCATCCGAACGTCCAAGGGCCCGTCCAAGAAGGTCCGCCGCCGGCGACGCTTCCTGGCCCTGTTGCTGAGCCTGTCGGTCTTCATTCTGGCCCTCGTCGTCGGCGCGCAGTTCCTGAAGCCCCTCCTCGGCGGGGACACGGCGGCCGACTACCCGGGACCCGGCACCGGTGAGGTCACTATCACCGTGCCGCCGGGCGCCGGGCCGAGGTCCGTGGCGACCGAGCTCCAAGACAAGAATGTGGTGGCGGACGCTGACACGTTCCTGCGGGAATTCGTGGCCTCCGGCGGGGCGTTGGCCCCCGGGGAATTCACCATGCGCAACGAAATGAAGAACTCCGACGCCGTGGACGTGCTGCTCAACAAGGGGCAGGGCAAAGTCCTGTACTTCGCGCTGAGCGCCGGGCTCAGAATCGGCGAATCGCTCGAGGCCATCTCCGAGGGCACCGGTGTGCCGGTCGCCCAGCTCAAGGAGCTCAGCGACTCGCCCACGCAGTTCGGCGTGTCCGCCAAGGCCACGAACCTCGAAGGCTTCCTCGCGCCCGGCGAGTACCGTTTCCCGCTCGGCACCCCGGCCAAGGATGTGCTGCAGAAGCTGGTAACCACCACCCTGGACGAGCTCACCTCCCAAGGCGTCACCGATCCCGCGAAGCAGTACGACGTCATCACGGTCGCGAGCATTGTGCAGGCCGAGGGCGGCCAGGCCGAGTACGGCGATGTGGCGGGCGCGATCTACAACCGCCTCAAGCCGGACAACCTCGAGACGAACGGGCTCATCCAGTCCGATGCCACAGTGACGTACGGGCTGGGGATCAAGAGCTTCCACATCGACGAGGAGCAGAAGGCTGACAAGTCCAACCCGTACAACACCTACGCCAACCAGGGCCTGCCCGTCGGACCCATCGGCTCACCGGGCAAAACCGCGATTGACGCGGCCGCCAAGCCCAAGACCAACGAATACCTCTACTGGGTGACGATCAACCTGGACACCAAGGAGACCCTGTTCTCCAAGACGCTGGCGGAGCACAACGTCTACGTGGCCCGATACAACGCCTGGTGTGAGGGCAACCCCGGACGCTGCGTATGACGCTCCGGGCCGCCGTGCTTGGGCACCCGATCAGCCATTCCAAGTCCCCCGCGCTGCACCGGGCCGCGTACGCCCACCTTGGCGTGGCGCTGGACTATTCGGCCATTGATGTGACCGAGGACGCCCTGCCGGCCTTTATGGCCCGTGTCCGCGAGGACGTGCGGCAGGGGGAGGGCTGGCGCGGGCTGTCGGTCACCATGCCGCTGAAGTCCGGCATGGTCCGCGAGGTGGATGAGGTGCGCGGCGTTGCCCGCGACCTCGGCGTCGTGAACACGGTCGCGTTCGAGCGCCCGGCACCGGGCGACAGCGCCGGTGCCACCCGCCTGGTCGGCTACAACACCGACGTCGCCGGAATCGTCAATGCGCTCCGCCATGCCGGGGCCGCGTCCGCGCCCACCGCCGTCGTGCTGGGTGGCGGCGGCACCTCGGCCGCTGCGATCGCGGCGCTGAAGGAACTGGGCGCGCCGGGGGCGGACATCTTCGTCCGCGATGTCACCCGCGCGGCGGAGGCGCGGGCCGCCGCCGCCGCGATGGGCCTTCCCATCCGGGTCCTTCCCCTGGCCGGGGCTGCTGCCGCCGTCGCCGGAGCCGAGGTCGTCATCTCCACGCTGCCGCCCCGGGCCGCGGACCCGCTCGCGGAGGAACTCGCGAATCTTTTTGCGCAGGGCACCGCCGGGCCGTCCCGGGACGCCGCCGCGGTCACGCCCGGTGTGCTGCTGGATGTCGCCTACGATCCCTGGCCCAGCCGGATAGCCTCCGCCTGGCAGGAAGCCGGCGGCACCGTCATCCCCGGTCTCGAGATGCTCATCTACCAGGCCGTGGAGCAGGTCCGCCACTTCACCGGCCTGGGTGAGGCCGTGCCGGCTGAAGTCATAGATGTGATGTGTGACGCAGTCGGGGCGCCCCGACGGGTGTTCTAACCGCCTTACATGGCAGGATGGATTTTATGTTGCGTTGGTTGACTGCCGGTGAATCCCATGGCCCGGCACTGGTCGGAATTATCGAAGGCGTGCCCGCCGGTGTGGAACTCACCAGCGCCCAGATCGCTGATTCGCTGGCCCGCCGCCGGCTCGGCTACGGCCGCGGCGCGCGGATGAAGTTTGAGCAGGATGTGGTCACGATCCTCGGCGGCGTCCGCCACGGCATCACCCAGGGCGGCCCCGTCGCCATCCAGGTCGGCAACACCGAATGGCCCAAGTGGGAACAGATCATGTCTGCCGACCCCGTTGACCCGGAGATCCTCGCCGACCAGGCCCGCAACGCCCCGCTGACCCGCCCCCGGCCCGGCCACGCAGACTTCACCGGCATGCAGAAATATGGCTTCGACGAAGCGCGTCCGGTGCTGGAGCGCGCCAGCGCCCGCGAAACGGCCACCCGCGTGGCCCTGGGCACCGTCGCCTCCGCGTTCCTCAGGCAGCTCGGCATCGAACTCGTCTCCCACACCGTCTCCATTGCCAGCACCTCGGTCCCGGAAGGCCGGCCGCTGCCGGTCCCGGACAACGTCCTGGCCCTCGACGCCGACCCGCTGCGCTGCTTCGACCGCGAAACCTCCGACGCCATGGTCGCCGAGGTCGACGTCGCGCACAAGGAAGGCGAAACCCTCGGCGGTGTCGTTGAGGTCCTCGCCTACGGACTCCCGCCGGGACTGGGCAGCTACGTCCACTGGGACCGCCGCCTCGATTCGCGGCTGGCGGCCGCCCTGATGGGCATCCAGGCCATCAAGGGCGTCGAGGTCGGCGACGGCTTCCTCACCGCTTCCCGCCGCGGCTCGGCCGCCCACGACGAGATCGTCAAGGACGCCGACGGCCGGATCATCCGCACGTCCAACCGCGCCGGCGGCATCGAAGGCGGCATGAGCATCGGCGACGTGCTCCGCGTCCGCGCGGCGATGAAGCCCATCGCCACCGTGCCGCGCGCCCTCAGGACCGTCGACGTTAGCACCGGCGAGGCCGCCAAAGCCCACCACCAGCGTTCCGACGTCTGTGCGGTCCCCGCGGCCGGGGTCGTCGCCGAGGCCATGGTGGCGCTGGTGCTGGCCGAGGCGGTAACGGAAAAGTTCGGCGGCGATTCCGTGCAGGAAACCGCCCGCAACATCAAGGGCTATCTGGACAACATTCCGGCGTCCCTGGACTCGATCGGCCACTAGTGCCCGCCGAAAAGCCGGCAGTCCCGGCCCCGTCGGCCGCCCGGCCCATTGCCTTGATCGGGCCGATGGCCGTCGGAAAATCGGCCATCGGACACCAGCTGGCCCAGCAGCTGGGAGCCGCGTTCGTGGACACCGACGTCGTGGTGGTGGCCAGCCACGGATCCATCGCGGAAATCTTCGCCAGCCGTGGTGAGCATGCCTTCCGTGAGCTTGAAGCCAGGGCTGTCGCCCGCGCCATCGAGGACGCGCGGGGCAGCACCACGGTAATCTCACTGGGCGGCGGCGCCGTGCTGGACTCCGGCACCCAGCAGCTGCTGGAGCACTGCATCGTGGTCTACCTCGAATGCGATGCGGATACCGTGGCGGAACGCATCTGTAGGAATTCCGGCCGACCGCTGCTGGCCGGAGACGCCATGGAACGATGGAAGACGCTGTTCGCCACCCGGCGGCCGGTCTACGAGCGGCTGGCCGACCTGGTCATCGATGTGCGGAACGGATCCGTTCCGGACATCGCACACCGGCTTGAAGATGCGCTGCGCGGGTATGAGGCCGCGGGAACCGCGGCCATATCCGCGCCAGCGGCGATAAAGGAAGTTGAAAAGTGATCACCGAATCAACCGTCATCAAGGTCACCGGGCAGACGCCCGGGGAAAACTACGACGTCGTTGTGGGCCGCGGCCTGCTGGCCAGCCTGCCCGGGCTGCTGGGGGAGCGGGTCAAGCGTGTCCTGGTCATCCACCCGCGGGCACTGCGCCTCACCGGCGACACCGTCAGGGAAGAACTCGCTTCGGCTGGCTTCACGGCGCTGACCGCCGAGATCCCCGACGCCGAAGAAGGAAAGCACATCGAGGTGGCCTCCTTCTGCTGGCAGGTGCTGGGCCAGAATGACTTCACCCGCTCGGACGCCGTCGTCGCCGTCGGCGGCGGAGCCGTGACCGACCTGGCCGGGTTCGTGGCAGCGACCTGGCTGCGCGGCGTCAAGGTCATCCACATGCCCACCAGCCTGCTCGGTATGGTGGACGCCTCCGTGGGCGGCAAGACCGGCATCAACACCGCGGAAGGCAAGAACCTCGTCGGGGCCTTCCACCCGCCGGCCGGTGTCCTGGTGGACCTCGACACACTGGACACGCTGCCCAAGAACGAGATGATCTCCGGCATGGCCGAGGTCATCAAGTGCGGCTTCATCGCAGACCCGGCCATCCTCGAGTTGATCGAAAAGGATCCGGCCGCCGTCTCCGACCCCCGCTCCGACGCCGTACGGGAACTTATCGAACGCTCCATCACGGTGAAAGCCAGGGTCGTGTCCGAAGACCTCAAGGAAACCGGCCAGCGCGAAATCCTCAACTATGGCCACACCCTGGGCCACGCGATCGAACTGGCCGAGCGCTACTCCTGGCGCCATGGCGCCGCCGTCTCTGTCGGCATGATGTTCGCCGCTGAGCTGGCCCGCAGCGTCGGGCGGCTCAGCGACGCCGACGCCGACCGGCACCGCAGCATCCTGGAAAGCCTCGGGCTTCCCATCACCTACCGGCGGGACCGCTGGCAGGCGCTGCTCGACGGCATGCGGCGGGACAAAAAATCCCGCGGCGACCTGCTGCGCTTCGTGGTGCTCGACGGCGTGGGCCGCCCCGGCATCCTCGACGTCCCGGACACTTCGCTGCTGTTCGCCGCGTACCAGGAGATCGCCTCCTGATGCCTTTCCTCACAGGCGGCACCAGCGATTGGCCGGATGGCGGGTTTCCCGGGATCAAGATCAACCCGGACAGCCTCGTGCCGCAAATCGTCAACGAGGACGCCGTCGCGGGGGCGCTGGCGGCCTCGACCGACCCCGGTGATCTGATCTTCGTGCGCCTCGTCGAAGGGCACGCCTCCGAGGCTGCCGATCTGCTCGCCGACGCCCGGTACAGGGACCCCTCCTCGCTTCGCCTGCAGATTTTCGAAGCGGACCTATTGCGGGTCTCCAACCGGCTGGACCGTGCGGTTGAGCTGTTCCGCCAACTGCTGGCGGAGACGCATGGCACGCCGGACGAGGCCGTTATTCGCCAGCACCTCGGCCGGTCCTACTTCGTCAGCGGCAACATTGCCGCCGCCGTCGAATGCTACGCCAAGGCGCTTGATCTCCGGGTTGCCGGCTCCGCCGACGCGGCCCTGATCTATTCCTCCACCGTGGCGCTGCAGCGCGCCCGGGACGTGCTGGATCGCGCCTCCTGACGAGGGCGGCCACGGCCTTGGCGGAGGCCCGGCAACGGCACGTCCGGCAGCGGACCCGCAAAGCCGGTAGAATGGTTCTTGGATTTTTGATAAATACGCGCTGGCGGCCATTCGGCATGCTCGCCTGGCATAACCGGCTGGCAGCCAGAAGCAGCTAGAAAACGAGACCAGAGGATACAGTGGCAACCACTAACGACATCAAGAACGGTACCGTCCTTAAGCTTGAGGGCCAGCTCTGGAACATCATTGAGTTCCAGCACGTCAAGCCCGGCAAGGGTGGCGCGTTCGTGCGCACCAAGATGCGCAACGTGATGTCCGGCAAGGTCGTCGACAAGACCTTCAACGCCGGACTCAAGATCGAGACCGCCACGGTTGACCGCCGCGACTACCAGTACCTGTACCAGGACGGCGCGGACTTCGTGTTCATGGACACGACCGACTTCGACCAGCTCACCGTGTCAGGCGCAACCGTCGGTGACGCCACAAACTTCATGCTCGAGAACCAGATGGTCAACATCGCCATCCACGAGGGGAACCCGCTCTACATCGAGCTGCCCCCGAGCGTTGTGCTCGAGATTACCTACACGGAGCCGGGCCTGCAGGGCGACCGCTCCTCGGCCGGCACCAAGCCCGCCACGCTCGAAACCGGCTACGAGATCCAGGTGCCGCTGTTCGTCGAGAACAACACCAAGGTCAAGGTCGACACCCGCGACGGCAGCTACCTCGGGCGGGTCAACGACTAGTGAGTGCCCGCGGTAAGGCCCGTAACCGGGCCCTTGATGTTCTCTTCGAGGCGGAACAGCGTTCCGTCTCGGCATTCGATGTGCTGAAGTCCCGCCGGGAGCAGACGGACCAGATCGTCAACCCGTATACCCTCGAAATCGTTGAGGGCGTCGTCTCCCACCAGGTGGCGATCGACGAATTCCTGGAAACGTATTCGCAGGGCTGGACGCTGGAGCGGATGCCCTCAGTGGACCGCATCATCCTGCGGATCGGCACCTGGGAGTTGCTCTACAACGACGACGTCCCCGACGGCGTTGCCGTGAGCGAGGCCGTGGCACTGGCCAAGACCCTCTCCACGGACGAGTCGCCGTCATTCATCAACGGCCTGCTGGGCCGGTTGCAGCAGCTGAAGCCTTCGCTGCTCGCCTGACCCGCCACGCTCCACCAAGAACCCCGCCCGGGTCATCCTGGGCGGGGTTCTTGCTGTCACCGTTCAGGGCTTTCACGGCGCCAAAGAGCCGGATATCGTGGCCGGGTGGACACTGACGCCGTGCTCGAGGCAACGCTCCGGACCCGGCTGGGACCCAGGCATCCGAGGTTCGCCGCGGCCGCCATCGCCGGTGGAAAGACAACCCTGGCGATCAGCGGAGTCGCCCAGGACTCCGATTTCGAGATCGGCTCGATCTCGAAGGGGATCACCGGGCTGCTTTACGCGGACGCCTGCCGGCGGGGCGAAATATCGCCGGCCACCCCGCTCGGGGAGCTGCTCCCGCTGGGTGACTGCGAGGCAGCCGGCGCCAGCCTGGGCGCCCTGAGTCGGCATGCCTCGGGACTGCCGCGGCTTCCGCCGGGAACGCCCGGCTCCGCGTCCCCGCTGCGGCGGACGGCGTCACTCTTCCTGCACGGGCAGAACCCGTACGGCGAGAGCCTCGCGGAACTGCTCGCACAGGCCCGCGCGGTCCGGCTGCAGGCACCGCGGCCGCGGTATTCCAACCTCGGGTTCGAACTCCTCGGCCACGCGGTCGCGGCCGGTGCCGGGATGAGCTACCGGGAGCTCGTCGCGGCACGACTTAGTGAGCCGCTGGGTCTCGCCTCGCTCTACATGCCCGCCACGCCGGGCGAACTGGGCCCGGGCGCCCTCATCGGGAGCAGCCGCTCCGGCCGACCCAAACAGCCCTGGACGGGGGAAGCCCTGGCCCCTGCCGGCGGCATCCGGGCATCCCTCAGCGACATGGCCAGGCTCGCCCAGGTTCTCCTGGACGGCACGGCCCCGGGCGCGGCCGCCCTTGACCCGGTGGCCGGCTTCGTCGGCCCGGCGGCCCGGATCGGCGCCGCGTGGATCACCCTGGAAGTAAAGGGCCGGCACATCACGTGGCACAACGGCGCGACTGGCGGGTTCCGTAGCTGGATCGGTCTGGACCGGGACGCCGGAACCGGCGTCGTTGTGCTGTCGGCTTCCACCGGCCCGGTGGACCGCCACGGGTTCTCGCTACTGCAGGAACTCACAGCCCGGCGCTAACGGCGCAGAACAGCATCCCGCAGCGCGGCGATCCCGGCGAGCTGGTGCTGCTCATCGAGCTGGTGCACCGGCACGTCCCGGCCGCTGAGGATCCGTTGCCGGGTGAAGGCGAGCTGGGTGGCGGCCTGGAGCAAGGCCTTCATCTGCGGGCCCCGACCGATGGATCTGGCCCAGCGCTGAGCAGAACGACGGCCGTTGCCGGTGGCCAGCATTTCCACCTCGGCCGCAGTGAACCAGCCCGCCGCCGCATATTCCTTGAGCCTCTGCCGGGTGAGCCTTTGCTCCGCAACGCGCAGCAGCACAATGACGAGGACCGCGAGCAGGAAGATCGGCACCTGGACCAGGATGTACCGGGCCAGGAAGTCCTCGCCCATGCTGTTCCAGGCGCTGTGCAGCAGCATCGCCGGAACGAGTCCGACGGCGAACGCAAGCACGGACAGCCCGTTGTGCCAGCGGCGCGCGGCGAAGCCCATGATCAGGCCCGTGGTTCCGGTGAAAATGGCGTGGGCGAACGGCGACATGACGCCGCGCAGGAAAAACACCACCGCGAGGTCAGTGCCCGGGTCGCTGGACGCGGCGATCGCGCGGCCGAAGTAGAGGATGTTCTCGGTGAACGCGAAACCGGCCGCGATGGTGAACGCGAACACCACGCCGTCGACCGGGCCGTCGAAGTGTTTCCGGGCGAAGAGCAGCAGCAACAGCAGCCCCAGGGACTTGGCGAACTCCTCCACCACCGGCGCCTGGACCGTCACGGCGAACGTCGTGTAGTCCAGGCCCGAGGCCGGCCCGGCCACGAGCGAGAAATAGGGCTGGATCAGCATCGTCACCGCAATCGAGACCACGGCTCCCCAGACAAACGCGAACAGCAGCAGCGGCTTGGGCTCCGGCTCCCAGCGGTCGATGAAGCGCACCGTCAGCAGCACGGTCCCCAGCGGAATCAGCGAGGCGATGAAGCCGATGACAAAGCCGGAGATGCCGGTGCTGCCGAGCAGGAACGGCAGCACCAGGAACAGGCTGATGAACGCCAGGAACCCGCCGGCCAGCACCAGCCCCATCACGCCGGCGGAGCGGCGGCCGCCCCGGACCGGCGGCAGGGCGGGCGGGAGGCCCAGCTGAACCCGGCCACGGTCGGTCGCCGGTGCCTGCTGGTAGTACTCCGGCCGGATGTGCCCCAGCCAGGTCGGGTTGGCCTGCTGGGGAAGCGGCCGCTGGCCGCCAGGGGAGTAGCCGAGGTGGTCAGGACCCCGCCGAGGATCGTTCATCGTCATGCACCCGAGCCTATGTCCGTGTGAGCTTAAACGCATGCCGGCGGCGCCGGGGCGCCAACCCCGCTGTGGTAATTTGGAAACGCAAACAATCCTTTTTTAATTCCGTCCCGTGAGGCGGGGAAAGGGGAGACGAGCGTTGACTTCTGTTCCAGAAGCACCGGTTCCGGCCAAGGTTGTACTCACCCGAGTGGTACTCAACCAGGCGGATATCGACCGTGCACTCACTCGTATCGCCCACGAAATCCTTGAGTCCAACAAGGGCTCCCAGGACCTGGTCCTGCTGGGCATCCCGCGCCGGGGCTACCCCCTCGCCGTCCGGCTCGCCGCCAAGATTGCCGCCGCCGATCCCACCGTGGACCCCGCCGCGATCGTAGGCCAGCTGGACGTGACCATGTTCCGCGACGACCTCTCGCACCAGGGCATGCGCCCGCCGTACCCCACCCAGCTTCCCCGCACCGGCATCGACAACAAGGTTGTGGTGCTGATTGACGACGTCCTGTACTCCGGCCGGACCATCCGGGCCGCCCTCGACGCGATCATCGACCTCGGCCGCCCGCGCATCGTCCGCCTTGCGGTGCTGATCGACCGCGGCCACCGGGAACTTCCCATCCGCGCGGACCACGTCGGCAAGAACCTCCCCACCTCCTCCTCGGAGAAGGTCCGGGTCCGGCTGGCCGAAACAGACGCGGTCGACGGCGTTCCCGTCAACGAAGTGGTCATCGAGGCCACCGCGTGAGGCACCTGCTCTCCACCGAGGACCTGAGCCGGTCCGACGCCATCCGCATCCTCGACACCGCCGAGGAAATGGCGGCTGTGGGGGAGCGCGAGGTCAAGAAACTTCCCACCCTGCGCGGCCGCACCGTCGTCAACCTGTTCTTCGAGGACTCCACGCGCACCCGGATCTCCTTCGAGGCCGCCGCCAAGCGGCTCTCCGCCGACGTCATTAACTTCGCCGCCAAGGGATCCTCCGTCTCCAAGGGCGAATCCCTCAAGGACACGGCCCAGACGCTCTCCGCGATGGGGGCCGACGCCGTCGTCATCCGGCACTGGGCCTCCGGCGCCCCGCACCGGCTCGCCGCCACGGACTGGATCGACGCGGCCGTGATCAACGCCGGCGACGGCACCCACGAACACCCCACGCAGGCGCTGCTGGACGCCTTCACCATGCGCCGGCACTGGTCCAAACTGGCAGGCACCCCGTCCGCCGGCGCCGACCTCACCGGCATGCGGGTCGCGATCGCCGGGGACGTGCTGCATTCCCGGGTCGCCCGCTCCAACGTCTGGCTGCTGCGCACCCTCGGCGCCGGGGTCACCCTGGTCGCCCCGCCGACGCTGCTGCCGATCGGCGTCGAAAAGTGGCCGTGCAGCGTCAGCTACGACCTCGACGAGACCCTGGCCCGCGGCGTCGACGCGATGATGATGCTGCGCGTGCAGGGCGAACGGATGAACGCCTCCTTCTTCCCGACCACCCGCGAATACTCGCGCCGCTGGGGCTTCGACGACAACCGGCTCCGCGCCCTGGACAGCCTGGGCCTCAAGGACACCATCATCATGCACCCCGGGCCGATGAACCGCGGCCTGGAGATCTCCTCCGCCGCGGCCGACTCGCCCCGCTCCACGGTGCTGGCCCAGGTCCGCAACGGCGTGTCCATCCGCATGGCAGCCCTCTACCTGCTGCTCTCCGGAGACACCCGCGAGCCGGCACACCAGACGAACAACACCCATTCCACCCCCGCAGAGAACACCTCCGCCCACGTCACCAAGGAGAGCCACTAATGGCATCACAGCAACAGGATGCAGGCACCGGCGCCTACCTGATCCGCGGCGCCGCCATCCTCGGCGGAGCCCCTGAAGACCTCCTCATCCGCGACGGGATCATCGCCGCACGCGGACAGGACCTGCCGGCCGAGGGCGCGACCGTCATCGAGGCCGCCGGGCTCGTGGCCCTGCCCGGCATGGTGGACATCCACACCCACCTGCGCGAACCCGGCCGCGAAGACGCCGAAACGGTCGAGACCGGCACCCGCGCCGCGGCCCTGGGCGGCTACACGGCCGTGCACGCGATGGCGAACAGCACACCCGTGGCGGACACCGCCGGCGTTGTCGAGCAGGTCCTCACCCTCGGCCGCACCGCCGGCTGGGTCGACGTCCGCCCGGTGGGCGCGGTCACCGTCGGCCTCGCGGGGGAGCAGTTGGCCGAACTCGGCGCGATGGCCGACTCCCGCGCCCGCGTCCGGGTCTTCTCCGACGACGGGATCTGCGTCCACGATCCCGTCCTGATGCGCCGCGCGCTGGAATACGTCAAGGCGTTCGACGGCGTCGTGGCCCAGCATGCGCAGGAACCGCGGCTCACCGCCGGGGCACAGATGAACGAGGGCGAGGTCTCCGCCGTCCTCGGCCTCGCCGGCTGGCCCGCCGTCGCCGAGGAAAGCATCATCGCCCGCGACGTGCTGCTCGCCCAGCACGTGGGCTCCCGGCTGCACGTCTGCCACGTCTCGACGGCCGGATCCGTGGAGATCATCCGCTGGGCCAAGTCCCGCGGCGTCAACGTCACGGCCGAGGTCACCCCGCACCACCTCTGGCTCACGGACGAACTCGCCCGCAGCTACGACCCGGTCTACAAGGTCAACCCGCCGCTGCGCACCGACGCCGACGTCCAGGCCCTGCGCGCCGCGCTGGCCGACGGCACGATCGACGTCGTGGGCACCGACCACGCCCCGCACCCGAGCGAGCACAAGGAATGCGAATGGGCGCAGGCCGCCATGGGCATGACCGGGTTGGAAACCGCACTGTCCGTGGTGCAGCACACCATGATTGAAACCGGGCTGATGGGCTGGGCTGACTTCGCCCGGGTCACCTCCACCGCGCCCGCCTCGATCGGCCGGCTGGAGGACCAGGGCCGCCCGCTCGACGCCGGCGAACCCGCCAACGTCACACTCGTGGACCCGGCTGCGCGTTGGACCGTGGACCCTTCTAAGATGGCAACCATGGGCCGTAACTCTCCTTTTGCCGGCCGGGAACTTCCCGGCAAGGTGGTGGCGACGTTCTTCAAGGGCCACCCCACCGTCCTCGACGGCACACTCAACACCCCGTACCGGTGGCTCCCCGAGAACACGGAGCCCGGCACTGCGGCGGCAGGCAGCAACTGATGGTCAAGGAACTGTCGCTGGTCCTCACGCTGGTCCTGATCGGCGTCGCGCTAGGGCTGATCTGGCTCGGCTGGCGGAACCGGCTGCGCCGCCAGGCCGACGTCGACCCGCTGCCGGAGGTCCCGGCGGAACTGGGCGCGGCCGTGGCGGTCGCGGACGGCCAGTACGTGGCCTCCACCACCGCCGGCGACTGGCTGGACCGCATCGCCGTGCACAACCTGGGCATCCGCACCAACGCCGAACTCAGCGTCCACCCGCAGGGCGTGCTCTTCGACCGCTCCGGCGCCGGCCCGGTCTTCATCCCGGCCGCCAGCCTCACCGGGGTGCGGCAGGAAAGCGGCATGGCCGGGAAGTTCGTCGAAAAGGACGGACTGCTGGTGCTCAGCTGGATGCTCGGCAGCCGTGAACTGGATTCCGGATTCCGCACCCGGCACGCCGACGACAAAACCGCCCTCCTCAACGCCCTGCAAGATTTGATCCCCGCGGCCCCCCAGGCCGATGCCGATAGTGGAAAGTAACGACGTGACGGACTCCAACGCAGTGTCAGCAACAGCAGTGTCAGAAGAAACAGTGTCATCAACCGCAGCAGCATCCACCCCGGCAGCCCTCGTCCTCGAGGACGGCCGGATCTTCCGCGGGACCAGCTACGGCGCCACCGGAACCGCGCTCGGCGAGGCCGTCTTCGCGACCGGCATGACCGGCTACCAGGAGACCATCACAGACCCCTCCTACGCCCGCCAGCTGGTGGTCCAGACCGCCCCGCACATCGGCAACACCGGCGTGAACAAGGACGACGCCGAGTCCCGCCGGATCTGGGTGGCCGGCTACATCGTCCGCGACGCGGCCCGCCGGCCCTCCAACTGGCGCTCCGAACGATCCCTGGACGATGAACTGGTCGAGCAGGGGATCGTCGGGATCCAGGGCGTGGACACCCGCGCCATCACCCGTCACCTGCGCGAACACAAGACCATGCGCGCCGGGATCTTCTCCGGGGACGCCGTCCGCGCCACGGACAAGGAACTCGTGAACACCGTCCTGGCGAGTGCCCCGATGGAGGGCTCACGCCTGGCCGAGGAAGTCAGCGTGGACAAGGCCTACACCGTGGAGCCCAAGGACTGGGGCTGGGACGGCGAGCCGCGGTTCAGCATCGCCGCGATCGACCTCGGCATCAAGCGGATGACCCCGATCCGGTTCGCCGAGCGCGGCGTCCGGGTGCACGTGCTGCCGGCCACCGCCGCTCTGGCCGACGTCCAGGCGGTCAACCCCGACGGCTTCTTTATGTCCAACGGCCCGGGCGACCCCGCCACCGCCGACAACCAGGTCAAGCTGCTCCGCTCGGTCCTGGACGAGAAGATCCCGTACTTCGGCATCTGCTTCGGCAACCAGATCCTGGGCCGTGCCCTGGGCTTCGGCACCTACAAACTGCGCTACGGCCACCGCGGCATCAACCAGCCCGTGATGGACCGCCGCACCGGCAAGGTCGAGATCACCTCGCAGAACCACGGCTTCGCCGTCGACGCCCCGCTCGACGGCGCCACCCAGGCCCCCGAGGAGCGCTTCGGCCGCGTCGAGGTCAGCCACGTAAGCCTCAACGACGACGTCGTCGAAGGCCTGTCGTGCCTGGACATCCCCGCGTTCTCGGTGCAGTACCACCCCGAGGCCGCCTCCGGGCCGCACGACGCCGCCTACCTCTTCGACCGCTTCATCGCGCTGATGGCGGACACTGCTTCTTCAAAGACAAAGACTGCCACCGACTCCCAGACTGAGGACACGAAGTAATGCCCAAGAGAACTGACCTTAAGAGCGTCCTGGTCATCGGTTCCGGTCCGATCGTGATCGGCCAGGCCGCCGAATTCGACTACTCCGGCACCCAGGCTCTGCGCGTCCTCAAGGAGGAAGGCCTCCGCGTCATCCTCGTCAACTCCAACCCGGCCACCATCATGACCGACCCGGAGTTCGCCGACGCCACCTACATCGAGCCGATCACCCCCGAGGTGGTCGAGAAGATCATCGCCAAGGAACGCCCCGACGCGCTCCTGCCCACCCTGGGCGGCCAGACCGCGCTGAACACCGCCATCGCCCTGGACAAGAACGGCGTGCTGGAAAAGTACAACGTCGAGCTGATCGGCGCCAACATCGCCGCGATCGAACTCGGCGAGGACCGCGAGAAGTTCAAGGGCGTCGTGGAACGCTGCGGCGCCGAATCGGCCCGCAGCCACATCATCCACACCATCGACGAGGCCCTGGCCGCCGCCGAGGACCTCGGCTACCCGATGGTGGTCCGGCCCTCCTTCACCATGGGCGGCCTCGGCTCCGGCCTCGCCTACGACGAGAACGACCTCCGCCGGATCGTCGGCCAGGGGCTGCAGTACAGCCCGACGTCCGAGGTGCTGCTCGAAGAGAGCATCCTGGGCTGGAAGGAATACGAGCTCGAGATGATGCGCGACAAGAACGACAACGTCGTGGTCGTCTGCTCCATCGAGAACTTCGACCCGGTCGGCGTGCACACCGGCGACTCGATCACCGTTGCCCCGGCCCTGACCCTGACGGACCGCGAGTACCAGCGGCTGCGCGACATCTCGATCGCCGTCATCCGCGAAGTCGGCGTCGACACCGGCGGCTGCAACATCCAGTTCGCCGTCGAGCCCGACACCGGCCGCATCATCGTGATCGAGATGAACCCGCGCGTCTCCCGCTCCTCCGCCCTGGCCTCCAAGGCCACCGGCTTCGCGATCGCCAAGATCGCCACCAAGCTCTCCCTCGGCTACACCCTCGACGAGATCCCGAACGACATCACCCAGAAGACCCCGGCGTCGTTCGAGCCGACCCTGGACTACGTCGTCGTGAAGGTCCCGCGCTTCGCGTTCGAGAAGTTCCCGGCGGCGGACCCCACCCTGACCACCACCATGAAGTCGGTGGGCGAGGCCATGGCCATGGGCCGGAACTTCACCGAGGCCCTGCAGAAGGCGCTGCGCTCCCTGGAACAGAAGGGCTCCCAGCTGGACTTCAGCCACGTCCCGGAATGGGAAGTCGCGGACCTGATCGAGAAGTCCAAGCGGCCCACGACGGACCGCCTGCACCAGGTCCAGCGGGCCCTGCTCGGCGGCGCCACCGTGGAGCAGCTCTTCGAAGCCACGAAGATCGACCCCTGGTACCTGGACCAGCTCCAGCTGCTGAACGAGATCTCCGTCGAGATCCGCAAGGCCGCCGCCCTGACCCCCGAGATGCTGAAGCGCGCCAAGCGCCACGGCTTCTCCGACGAGCAGATCGGCGCCCTGACGCACAACTCCGAGGACGTCGTCCGCGGCGTCCGGCAGGCCCTGGGCATCCGCCCGGTGTACAAGACCGTGGATACCTGCGCCGCCGAATTCGCCGCGTACACCCCGTACCACTACTCCTCCTACGACGAGGAGGATGAGGTCGCGCTGCACGCCAAACCGTCCATCATCATTCTCGGGTCCGGCCCGAACCGGATCGGGCAGGGCATCGAATTCGACTACTCCTGCGTGCACGCCTCGATGGCGCTGCGCAAGGCCGGCTACGAGACCGTGATGGTCAACTGCAACCCCGAAACCGTCTCCACCGACTACGACGTCTCCACGCGGCTGTACTTCGAACCGCTCACCCTGGAGGACGTGCTCGAGGTCATCGCGGCCGAGGAACGCACCGGCGGCGTGATGGGCGTCTTCGTCCAGCTCGGCGGCCAGACCCCGCTCAAGCTCGCCCAGCAACTCGCCGACGCCGGCGTGCCGATCCTCGGCACCTCCCCGGAAGCGATCGACCTGGCCGAGCACCGCGGCGCCTTCTCCCGGGTGCTCGACAAGGCCGGGCTCATTTCGCCGAAGAACGGCACCGCCGTGTCCTTCGAGGACGCCAAGAAGATCGCCGACGAGATCGGCTACCCGGTCCTGGTCCGGCCGTCCTACGTGCTCGGCGGCCGCGGCATGGAGATCGTCTACGACGAGCCCAACCTCTCCCGCTACATCGCCAACGCCACCGAAATCACCCCGGACCACCCGGTGCTGATCGACCGCTTCCTCGAGGACGCCGTCGAAATCGACGTCGACGCCCTCTACGACGGCACCGAGATGTACCTCGGCGGCATCATGGAGCACATCGAGGAAGCCGGCATCCACTCCGGCGACTCGGCCTGCGTGCTGCCGCCCATCACGCTGGGAAACAACGTGCTGGAGCGGGTCCGGACCGCGACGCTGGCGATCGCCGAGGGCGTGGGCGTCCGCGGCCTGATCAACATCCAGTTCGCCCTGGCCTCCGACGTGCTCTACGTCCTGGAAGCCAACCCGCGGGCCTCCCGCACGGTGCCGTTCGTCTCCAAGGCGACCGGCGTGCAGATGGCGAAGGCGGCTGCCCTGATCGGCACCGGCGTCACCGTCAACCAGCTCCGCACGGCCTACAAGATGCTCCCGGAAACCGGCGACGGCTCTACCCTGCCGCTGGACGCCCCGGTCTCGGTCAAGGAAGCCGTGCTGCCGTTCAGCCGGTTCCGCACCCCGGAGGGCAAGGTAGTGGATTCGCTGCTCGGGCCGGAAATGCGGTCCACCGGCGAGGTCATGGGCATCGACAAGCACTTCGACACCGCCTTCGCCAAGAGCCAGGCCGCGGCCAACAACGCGCTGCCCACCGAGGGCAAGATCTTCGTCTCCGTGGCCAACCGGGACAAGCGCTCGGTCATCATGGGAGTCAAGCGGCTCTCTGACCTCGGCTTCGAGATCGTCTCCACCGGCGGCACCGCCGACGTGCTGCGCCGCAACGGCATCCAGGCCACCCCGGTCCGGAAGGTCGCCGAGGGCTCCAGCGCCGAGGGCGAGGGCACCATCGCCGACCTCGTCATCGCCGGGGAGATCGACATGGTCTTCAACACCCCCTCGGGCGGTGAGGCACGCAGCGACGGCTACGAGCTGCGCGCGGCAGCGACGTCGATCGGCATCCCCTGCATCACGACCGTCGCCGAGTTCAACGCAGCGGTCCAGGCCATCGAGGCGCTGCGCACCTACGAGTGGTCGGTCACGAGCCTGCAGGAGCACGCCGCCGGACTGGCGGCATCGCAAAAAGCAGCCTCGCACGAACGGGTCGCGCAGGAACGGGTCACGCAGAATGCCGGCTGACGGCCTGCCTAAGGGCGCGACCGCCGGCACGGCCGGCCGGGAGCCGTTCGGCTCCCGGCTGGGCCGGGCCATGGCGGACCGCGGCCCGTTGTGCGTCGGGATCGACCCGCACCCGGCGCTGCTGGGCAGCTGGGGACTGGACGACGACGTCGCAGGGCTGGAGCGGTTCTCGCTCACCGTCCTGGAGGCGGTGGCTTCGCTCGCTGCCGCGGTCAAGCCGCAGGTGGCATTGTACGAGCGGCACGGATCCAAGGGCATGGCCGTGCTGGAACGCACGCTCGCCGCGGCGGCGGACGCCTCGGTGCTGACCATCGCCGACGCCAAGCGCGGCGACATCGGCTCCACCATGGCCGCCTACGCCGATGCCTGGCTGCGGGACGGGTCCGCCCTGGCCGCCGACTCGGTCACGCTGAGCCCGTACCTGGGCTTCGAATCGCTCCGCCCGGCCCTGGACCTCGCGGCCCAGACCGGCCGCGGCGTCTTCGTCCTGGCGCTGACGTCCAACCCGGAGGGCGCGTCCGTCCAGCACGCCGGCGGTGCGGACTCCGTGGCCCGCCGGATCGTCCGGGCCGCAGCGGCGGAGAACCGGCGATACGCGGGGGAGATGGGCTCAACCGGCCTCGTCGTCGGCGCGACGGTCGGCTCCGCCCTCACGGACCTCGACCTGGACCTCGCCGCGGTGCGGGGCCCGATCCTGGCCCCGGGCCTCGGCGCACAGGGCGCCACGGCCGCGGATCTGCGCCGCACCTTCGGCAACGCCTACTCCCAGGTGCTCGGGACGTCCAGCCGTGACATCCTCGTCGCCGGTCCGCGGATCCAGGACCTGCGGGACGCCGCCCAGCGGACCCTCGAGGGGCTGCGCGCGGCGTAGGGTGCTCTCCACGCTTCAACCAACACACCTGTGACCCGACGGGCCGCGCCGCCGAACTTGTCCATTGATTTCTGCCTCGCCAAGACGGTAGGTTCAGGACAAGTCCGCGGCACCGGCCGGGGTGCTGTTCGGCCCGTCCGGTCGGGCCGTTTGCGCGGTCCGCCCGACAATGCAGGGAGGCATTCAGTGAGTCTGCGACCCCTCACTCCGCAGGAGCGTGCCGACGCCTTGGGCAAGGCCGCCGCCGCCAGGACCACCCGGGCCACCGCCAAGGACCGGCTCAAGACCGGGGAGCTGACCATCACTGAGCTGCTCAGCGCCGGGGAGACTGACGACGCGATCGCCCGGATGAGGATCGTCGAACTGCTCGAGGCGCTTCCCGGCATCGGGCGGGTGCGAGCCGCGGCCATCATGGACCAGCTCGGCATCGCCGCGTCGCGCCGGGTCCGCGGGCTGGGAATTCACCAGCGCCGGGCGCTGGTAGATTTTATAGACGACAAACAGCCCGGTCCGCCGCGCTGACCCAACCCCGCCTAAAGGAATATGTGAGCAAGAAACCGGGACTAACAGTCCTCGCCGGCCCGACGGCTGTTGGCAAAGGCACCGTGTCCACCTACATCCGGGACAACTATCCCGAGGTCTGGTTGTCCGTTTCGGCGACAACGCGGGCGCCGCGGCCCGGAGAAGTCGACGGAGTCCACTACTACTTCAAGTCACAGGAAGAGTTCGAGTCCCTGGTGGCTGCAGGCGAACTCCTCGAATGGGCCGTCGTGCATGGACAGAACACCTATGGCACACTGAAGAGCACGGTCAACCAGGCCATCGCCGAGGGGCGCCCGGTGCTGCTGGAGATCGATCTCCAGGGAGCACGCCAGATAAGGCAGGCCGTTCCTGACGCGCAGTTCGTGTTCCTGGCCCCCCCAAGCTGGGACGAATTAGTGCGCCGGCTGGTGGGCCGCGGCACGGAAAGCGCCGAGGAACAGCAGCGGCGGCTGGAAACCGGTAAAGTAGAACTTGCTGCTGAACCGGAGTTCGACCACACCGTTATTAATGACGACGTTCGCCGGGCAGCGGACGAGCTTGTTTCACTCATGGGGCTGATCCCCCACCCGCACTAACCGCGGGAAGCCATCAGCCCGTAAGAATTTGGAGAATTCGTGTCCACGAACCTTGAAGGCATCATCAACCCGCCGATCGACGAGCTGCTGAAGGCCGCCGATTCGAAGTACGGACTGGTGATTTTCGGCGCCAAGCGCGCCCGCCAGATCAACGCGTACTACGCCCAGCTGCACGAGGGCCTGTTCGAGTACGTCGGCCCGCTGGTCGACACCAAGCTGAACGAGAAGTCGCTCTCCATCGCGCTGCGCGAGATCAACGAAGGCAAGCTCGTTTCCACGCCGATCGAACCTGCAGAGTAATTACGCAGCCGCAGGCGGAGGTCACGTGCGCATAGTCCTCGGAGTCGGGGGAGGGATAGCCGCCTACAAGGTGGCGTCGCTCCTCCGGCTTTTTACTGAAGCCGGCCATGACGTTACCGTCATCCCCACGGAGGCCGCGACCCGTTTTGTCGGCGTCGCCACCTGGGAGGCGCTGTCCGGGCATCCGGTCAACAACAGCGTCTTCGACGAGGTGCACACGGTCAACCACGTCCGCCTCGGCCACGAAGCCGAGCTGATCGTGGTGGCCCCCGCCACCGCCGACCTGCTGGCACGCGCTGCCACCGGCCAGGCCAACGACCTCCTGAGCAACACCCTGCTGATGGCCGGCGGCTGCCCGGTGCTGATGGCCCCCGCCATGCACACCGAGATGTGGCAGCACCCGGCCACCCAGGCCAACGTCGAGACGCTCCGCAGCCGCGGCATCACCGTACTGGAGCCGGCCTCCGGCCGGCTGACCGGGTCGGACTCCGGACCGGGCCGGCTGCCGGAACCCGAAGCCATCTTCGAAGCGGCCCTGGCTCTTGCCGGCGCGCCGCCGGTACCCGCGACGGCGCCGCCGCCGGCGTCGGATGCCGTGCCTTCTTCGCCCCGGGGTCCGCTGGTCGGGCTCACCGTCACCATCAGCGCCGGCGGCACCCGCGAACCCCTGGACCCCGTCCGGTTCCTCGGCAACCGTTCCTCCGGCAAGCAGGGCGTGGCGCTGGCCGCTGCCGCCCGCGACGCCGGCGCCAACGTCCGGCTGCTGGCCGCCCACATGGACGTCCCGCCGCCGGCCGGCGTGAACGTGGTCAAGGTCGAGACCGCCCTGGAGCTCCGCAAGGCCGCCCTGCACGCCGCCGCCGACTCCGACGTCATCATCATGGCCGCCGCCGTCGCCGACTTCCGCCCGGCGGACGTCTCCGGGACGAAAATCAAGAAGCGCGACGACGTCGCCGATCCCGTCATCTCGCTCGTCCGGAACCCGGACATCCTGCGCGAGCTCGTCGAAACCCGGGATGCGGCCTCCCGCCACCAGCTCATCGTCGGGTTCGCGGCCGAGACCGGCGACGCGGAAGGCGACGTCCTGGACTACGCCGCCGCCAAGCTGCGCCGCAAGGCCTGCGACCTGCTGGTGGTCAACCATGTGGGACAGGACAAGGTTTTCGGTGAGGACACCAACTCCGTAGTCATCCTTTCCCGTTCCGGCTCCGAACCCCAAGAGGCGTCGGGTTCCAAATCCGACGTTGCGGCTGCCGTGATTGACCGCATCAGCGCCGAGCTGAGCCGGGTTGTCCCGCCCGCCTGAACCGGCGTAAGCAACGTCTCCTTAGCACGGGGACACACGCCGCCGGACGACCGTTTTCCAACCAGTAAGGTAGTTGAGTGACTTTACCGCTGCACATCCCTGACTTTCATGGGTCCACGCCCGCCTCACTCCGGCTCTTCACGTCCGAGTCGGTGACCGAAGGCCATCCCGACAAGATCTGCGACCAGATCAGCGATGCGATCCTCGATGCCCTGCTGGCCAAGGATCCCGAGTCCAGGGTTGCCGTGGAGACACTGGCGACCACAGGGCTGGTCCACGTTGCCGGCGAGGTCACCACCGACGCCTACGTCGAAATCCCGCAGATCGTCCGGGAAACCATTCTCGGCATCGGCTACGACTCCTCGGCCAACGGTTTCGACGGCGCACGCTGCGGTGTGTCCGTCTCGATCGGCCAGCAGTCCAACGACATCGCCGGCGGCGTCTTCAATTCGCTCGAAGCCCGCGAGGGACGCCAGGAGGACGACTACGACCTCCAGGGCGCCGGTGACCAGGGACTGATGTTCGGCTACGCCAGCGACGAGACCCCCTCCTACATGCCGGTTCCGATCTGGCTCGCGCACCGTCTTTCCGAACGGCTCACCGAGGTCCGCAAGAACGGCGAACTGTCCTACCTGCGCCCCGACGGCAAGACCCAGGTCACCGTCGGCTACGAAGGCGACCGGCCCGTCTCGGTCGAGACCGTGGTGATTTCCAGCCAGCACGCCGAGGGCGCCAGCCTGGATCAGCTCCGCGCCGACCTCGCCGCCCACGTCGTTGACCCGGTCATGGCGCTGTCCAACCTGGACATCTCCCGGGCCAAGAACATCCTGAACCCGGCCGGCGCCTTCGTCATCGGCGGCCCGGTCGGCGACGCCGGGCTCACCGGCCGCAAAATCATCGTTGACACCTACGGCGGCATGGCCCGCCACGGCGGCGGTGCCTTCTCCGGCAAGGACCCGTCCAAGGTCGACCGCTCTGCGGCCTATGCGATGCGCTGGGTGGCCAAGAACGTGGTGGCTGCCGGTCTCGCGAAGCGCGCCGAAATCCAGATCGCCTACGCGATCGGCCAGGCCCGCCCGGTGGGAACCTACGTCGAGACCTTCGGCACCGAGACCGTGGATCCCGCCCGGATCAGTGCCGCGATCGCCGAGATCTTCGACCTGCGCCCCCGGGCCATCATCGATGCCCTCGACCTCAAGCGCCCGATCTATGCCAAGACAGCCGCGCACGGCCACTTCGGCCGCGAGGATCCCGACTTCACTTGGGAGCGGCTGGACCGGGTGGATGCGCTGAAGGCTTTCTTCAACGCCTGAGACGCCCCTGTCCCGGTCTGGAGATGCGGTCTTGGACTGCCGTCTTGAACTAATGTCACTGCCCTGTGATGTGCTGTAGCCAGGCCGCCGATCCCGGCGGCCTGGCTATTCTTTGTTGAGCCGGCGCTTCCTGGCCCGGCACTGACCCGTTGCTGAAGGGAGGACATCCGCGATGAGCCCGATCCATGGCGCGGCAGTGCCGGAAGAGCCCCTGCAGCTCTCGCTGCTCCAGGGCTTTCCAGCTTCCGCAGCCGCGTCCTCCGGCCCTCCCCTCGCCGCCCGGCTTCCCGTGGCCCGGGTGCGGCTCGAGTCGTCCCTTCCGCACCTTGACCGGCCCTTCGACTACAGCGTGCCCGCAGGGCTCGACGCCGCGTCGCAGCCAGGTGTCCGGGTGAAGGTGAAGTTCAACGGCCAGGAGCTGGCCGGATACCTGATCGAACGGGTGGCCGAATCCGACGCCGGGCACCCCCTCATCCCGCTGCACAAAGTGGTCTCTCCGGTCCCGGTGCTGACGGCCTCCGTCGCGGACCTCGCTTACCGGGTCGCGGCCCGTTATGCCGGCAACGTCAGCGATGTGCTCCGTGTCGCTGTGCCGCCGCGGATGGCCAAACTCGAGAAGGACCTTGCTCCCGATGGGGTCCTGGATCCGGCCCTCTTCGTGGACGGGGCCGACAGCGGGGCGGGGCCGGCCATCCCCGCCGGTCTGGAAGCCTCCAGCTGGTCCTCGTACCGCAACGGCCCGGCCTTCCTGCAGCACCTCAACGCCGGGGAGTCTCCGCGGGCCGTGCTCGGCGCGCTCCAGGGCTATGGTCCCGGAGGCTGGCCCCGCCTGGTTGCCGAGGCGGTCGCGGCCGTGCGCCTGTCCGGCCGCGGCGCCGTCGTCGTCGTGCCCGACTACCGGGACCTGGACCGGGTGGAAGCCGCCCTCCTGCAGCTCCTGCCGGCCGGGGACATCGCCCGGCTCACCGCGGACGACGGCCAGACCCCGCGCTACCGCAGTTTCCTGCGCATCCTCAGCGGCGCCGCCGGTGTCGCCGTCGGCACCCGTTCCGCCGCCTACGCGCCCGTCCACAATCTCGGCCTCGTGGTCTGCTGGGATGACGGCGACGACCTGCACATCGAGCAGCGCTCACCCTATGCCCACTCCCGCGAAGTCCTGCTGCTGCGCGCCGAGCAGGAGGGCGCCGCGTGCCTGCTCGCGGGACACACCCGGAGCACCGAAACGCAGCGCCTCGTCGAGGCAGGGTGGGCGTGGCCGGTGGAAGCGGACCGCGCCGTCGTCCGCCGGATCGTTCCGCGGGTGTTGAACACCGCGGACAGCTACGAACTCGAACACGATCCGCTGGCCAGGATCGCCCGGCTGCCGGGCGCCGCCTGGCGCGCCGCCAAGGACGGGCTCGAACGCGGCCCGGTCCTGGTCCAGGTCGCCAGGGCGGGCTACGCGCCATCGCTTGCCTGCGACAACTGCCGGGAACCGGCGCGCTGTACCGCCTGCAGCGGGCCGCTCGCCATCGCCGGGGCCAGCGGGAGCTCCGCCGTGCCGCAGTGCCGGTGGTGCTCCACGCCGGCGCCGGCCTGGCGCTGCGGCACGTGCAACGGGGTCCGGCTCCGGCGGGGCGCCACCGGGGCGCTGCGCACGGCCGAAGAACTGGGCCGAGCCTTCCCGGGCAAGCCGGTCCTCACCTCATCCGGTGACCGGGTGCTGGCCACCGTTCCGGATTCGAAAGCCCTGGTCGTGGCCACGGTCGGCGCGGAACCCGTCGCGGCCGGCGGTTACGCGGCGGCGCTGCTGCTTGACGGTGACTCGCTGCTGCGGCGTGAGAACCTGCGGGCGGGGGAGGACGCCGTCCGTCGCTGGTTCAACGCAGCGGCCCTGGTCCGGCCTGCCGGTGACGGCGGCCTGGTGGTCATCACCGCGGACGACGCAGCCGGCGTCGGGGCCCTGCTGCGCTGGGACCCTGCCGGCTACGCCCAGCGGGAACTGTCCCTGCGCCAGGAACTGCAGCTCCCGCCGGCCGTCCGGGTCGCGTCCATCACCGGCGGCCGGACCGCCGTCGGGCACTTCGGCCAGGCCGTCGAGCAGCAGCTGGGCACGCAGGGGATTGTCCTGCGGACCGCCGGCCCGGCCCCCCTCGTGATGTCCGGCGCCCCGGGCCCGGCAGGATCCCCGGGAAAAGCCGATGAGGACGTGCGGACGCTGCTGTTTATCCCGTACGGCCAGGCCGCACAGGTGACCAGGGTGCTTCGCGCGGTCAAGGTCGCGGCTGCGGCCAAACGCACCGACGACCCGGTCCAGCTGCGGCTCGACGGCGTGGATGTGCTCTAGGACTTTCGGCGCGGATTCGTTCGTCGCGCCGGCTACTTCCGGTTTACGTTCTTTGGATGCCCCGAGCGGCGCGCGCGCAGCGCCACAGCCTCTTCGGCGACGTCCAACAGCCTCCGGGCGGATTCGTCCCAGCTGAAGTCTGCGGCGCGTTCCACCGAGCGGCGGGACCGGGCCTTCCACAGGTCCGGCTCCTCAAGCTTCCGGACCGCGGCGGCGAACTCCGCCGGGGAATCAGGGTGGACGTAGCTGACGGCGTCGCCGCCCACTTCCCGGAAGATCGGGATGTCGCTGGCGATCACGGGCGTGCCGTGCGACATGGCTTCAACCAGGGGCAGTCCGTAGCCCTCCGCCCTGGAGAGGCTGATCAAGGCCGTGGTGCGTCCCAGCATGGCCTCATACTCGGCGTCGGTCACGCCGTTGTGGAAGACGATGTCAGCGCCCGCCGGTGCCAGGGCTTCGAGTTCGGCCCGCCGATCGGGGGTGATCCGGCTGAGCAGGTGCAGGGTCATGTCCGGGAGCTCCGCCATGCCCCGGATCATGGTCTCCACGTTCTTGTACGGCATGAAGGAACCCATGTACAGCAGCGTCTTGTCCGCCCCCGCGCCGGGGTCCCGCGGCGTGTGGCCGTGCTGCGGGGCGTTGCCGACGATCCGGACGGGACGCCGGGTCAGCCGGTACTTCGAGATCAGCGCGGCGGTCGTGGAACTGATGGTGGCGACGACGTCGGCCCGGTTCAGCAGGAGCCGCTGCGGCCAGAACGCCTTGTGGTACAGCCGCCAGAGAACCCGGACCGGGGCCGGCAGGAACCCGGGAGGTGCCGGGTGTTCGTAGTAGATCAGGTCATGAAGGGTCAGCACCAGGGCGTACTTCCGGCCCCAGCTGCCCATGGTCTGCATCGGACACACCACCACGTCGGCGCCGAGCTTGTTGACCCTGCCCGCGACGAACAGCTCGGCCGGGGACAGGGGGCTGTTGATCAGGGTGTGCGGCACATCCGGAAGCAGGGCGAGCTGGCGGACGTCGCTGATCAGCATCGTGACATCGGCGATTTTGGCCGTGGCCTCGATCAGGCTGGAACCGTAGCGGCTGATGCCGTCATGGTGGTCCAGGCGGGTGAAACGGGCATCGATGAGGATTTTCACGCGGGATGGTCCTTCAGGAAGCGGCGGATGAAGCCCGCGGCGGGTTCCGGGGATTCGTAGTGGATCAGGTGGCCGACGCCCTGGATGACGTCGAGGTGCGCGTCCGGCAGCAGGGCCAACAGTGTGTGCTGGTCCGGCAGCGCGGCGATCTCGTCCTTTTCCCCGGCGATCAGCAGCACCGGAAGGGTCAGGCTGCCGGCCACTTCTGCCACATTGCCGCCGACCGAGGCCTTGAACGCCTCCAGCAGGCTCTCCCGGTCCGCAAACGCGGAGAAATAGGCGCTGTGCTGGGCATGCACAAAACGGCGGAGCCGCTTGTCCCGGGTCTTCGCCATCGTCTCGCTCATGACCCGGACTATCAGCTGGCTGCGCAGCAGGCCCTGCCCCAGCCGGCGGGGAAGTCGCGCGGCGGCTTCGTAGTACAGGACGGCGAGCTTTGTCAGGAGCCCTTTGGGCCCTTCCAGGGCGGGTGCGGCGATCGGGTTGACCAGGATGAGTTCGGAGACCGTGCCGGGGTGCGCCGCCACGTAGTGGCTCGCGACAATGGAGCCAAAGGAGTGGCCCAGCAGGACGGTGTCGGGCCCCAGGCCCAGGGCGCCGATAAAGTCGGAGACGAACCGGCCGTAGCGCTCAACGCTGTGTTCGGCACCAAGGAAGGCGGCGGAGCTGCCGAAGCCGGGGAGGTCGGGCATGATCAGCCGCATCTCGGACAGCTGGTCGGCCACCCGGAGCAGGCCATGGTGGTCGCCCCGGAAGCCGTGGATGACCAGGATGGTCCGGGTCTCCGGCGTCACGCGGACCGGTTCGTAGCTCCAGTACGCGACCCTGGTGCCGTCAAGGACGACCTCGGAGCCGTGGGTGCGGGCCTCGAGCCCGGCGCTGAACAGGGGAGTGGTGGGGGAAGGTTCGGTGGACACGTGTTCCATTCGATAAGTCCTAGTTGACTGAGTCCGGGTGGGAGCCGGTGCGGAAGCCACGTTCCAGACCGGCCAGGGCGTCCATGGCGGCGTCGTCGAGGCTGAAGCCGAAGACGTTCAGGTTTTCTTTGATCCGGGCGTAAGAGCTCGCCTTGGGGATGGTGACATTGCCGAGCTGGACATGCCAGCGGAGGATGATCTGCGCCGGGGACTTGCCATGCGCTGCGGCGAGGTCCAGCACCACCGGATCCTGCAGGATCTGGCCGCGGCCCAACGGGCTCCACGCCTCGGTGGTGATGCCGAGCTCGCCGTGCAGGGTGCGCAGCTGCTCCTGCTGGAGCCAGGGGTGCAGTTCGATCTGGTTGACGGCCGGGACGACTTCCGCGGTCTGCAGCAGACGGTCCAGGTGGGCCGGCTGGAAATTCGACACCCCGATAGCCCGCGCCCGGCCTTCCCGGTACAGCGTCTCCATGGCGCGGTAGCTCTCGGGGTACAGCCCGCGCTGTGGACAGGGCCAGTGGATCAGGTACAGATCCACATATTCCAGTCCGAGGTTCGACATGGACGTGTCGAAGGCGCGCAGGGTGGCGTCGTAGCCCTGGTCGTCGTTCCAGAGCTTGGTGGTGACAAACAGGTCCTCGCGCGAGAGCGAGGGGGAGGACTCGCCGGAACCGCCCCGGGCGTCGTCGGGGCTCACGAAACTCGACAGCGAGCCAATGCCCCGGCCAACGCGCGTCTCGTTGCCGTACATGGCGGCGGTGTCGAAATGCCGGTAGCCGGCCTCCAGCGCCATGGTCACGAGCCCGGCGGCGGCCGCGGGGGGCACCTTGTAGAGTCCGAACCCCAACTGGTCGATCAGTACTCCGTTGTTGAGGCTGAGGCGCGGCGAGGGTTTCATAGCATCGACTTTACCGACTCCGCCGCCGGGGCCGCCCACGGCGGGCCGGTTCAGGACCAGCCGTCAAAGCTGACCAGCCGCCGGGCGCTGGCCTCGTCGAGAATCAGGTCAGTGGCCAGACCCGCGGCAAGGGCACCGCGCAGGCCGTTGATCTTGGAGGCGCCCGACACCACACAGATCCGACGGCGGACCTGGCGCAGCTGCGCCAGGTCCGGGCCGGTGGAGCGTTCGTTGAGGGTGATGCCGTCCGAGGAGCCATCGGCGCGGAAGAACACGGTGGCCACATCGCCCACGACGTCGGAGGAGGCCAGGACCGCCAGGTCGTCTTCATCGAGGTAGCCGCCCGCGTAGACGTGACTGGGGTAGTCGGCGTCGACCGAACCGACGCCGAATATGGCGATACTCATGCGGGCCTGCAGTTCAAGGACCCGTTGCACACTGCGCTCATTCCACATGGCCCGTTTCGTCGCCGCGTGGTCGAAGAACGCCGGGACCGGGAACTGTTCCACCCGTGCCCCGTAGGCGCTGCCAAAGCGCCGCATGATGTCGGAGGCATAGGTGATGCCCGTGGTTTGCATGTTGCCTGCCCCGTTGAGCTGGACGATCACACTGTCGTGGGTGATCTTCCGGGTCAGGTGCCGGCTGACGGCGCTCAGGGTGGACCCCCACGCGACGCCGATGATCGCATTGGAGTCGACCAGCGGGCCGATGGTGCGCGCGGCCTGCATCGCCACGCGGTCCAGTGTTTCCGCCTCATTTAGCGTGTCCACCACCGGAACGACGTGCACATCGACCTTGTATTCGGCGCGGATCATGCTTGCCAGTTCGGGGCCCGTGTCCAGCGGACTGCGGATCTGGATCTGCACCAGGCCCGATTCCCGGGCCGAGGAAAGCAGTCGGGACACGGTGGACCGCGACGTGCGGAGTTCGCGGGCAATCGCGTCCATTGTCAGGTCCTGCAGGTAATACAACTGGGCCGCGCGAAGGGCGTCGGAGCTGCGTGAGGGCGTCATCCCATTTCCGTTCTGCACGTTTGTGCATAGTGCTTGACTCCATTTTCCATTAGTCCAAAGAATAGTGTTGAACGGCGCCGCGCCACGTGGCGCGCCGCACAGGACTAAACCCAAAGGAGCAGTTCTTGGGACAGAAGGATTCAGCCCGCAACCAGGCGTCGGCCGGCGAGCGAGCATCGGTGCAGAAGCTGCGGACGCGGCCCCACGCTCAGGTGCTGATCATCGGCGGTGGCATCAACGGAGTGGGCACGTTCCGGGACCTGGCCCTGCAGGGGGTTGATGTGGCCCTCGTGGAGCGCGGTGACTACTGCCAGGGGGCCAGCGGCGCCTCCTCGCATATGATCCATGGCGGCATCCGCTACCTTGAGAACGGCGAGTTCCGCCTCGTCCAGGAGTCGGTGGTGGAACGGAACCGGCTGCTGCGCATCGCCCCGCACTACGTCAAGCCGCTGCAGACCACTATCCCCATCTTCAGCACCTTCTCCGGCATCCTCTCCGCTCCGCTGCGTTTCCTGACCCACAAGCAGCAGGGCGCCCCCAAGGAACGCGGGGCGTTCCTGATCAAGCTCGGCCTGAGCCTGTACGATTTCTTCTCCCGTGACGGCGGCACCGTCCCCCGCCACCAGTTCCGCGGCCGCAAGCGGGCCCTGGCGGAACTGCCGCGCCTGCATCCGGGCATCAAGTACGCCGCCACGTATTTCGACGCCTCCGTCCACAACCCGGAGCGCCTGACCCTGGACGTGCTCCAGGACGGCGAGAAGGCCGGCGCTGCGGGTGCCAGTGACGCCCGCGCCAGCAACTACCTCTCGCTCGTCTCCGTCCGGGACAGCGAAGGAACCGGGCGTCCCGGAAGCACCGTGGAACTCCGCGACGAGCTCACCGGTGAACTGTTCGCCTTCTCCGCGGACGTCATCGTCAACACCACCGGCGCCTGGGTCGACCAGACCAACCAGGCGATGGGAGAGGCGTCGGCGTTCATGGGCGGCACCAAGGGGTCGCACATCGTGCTGGACCACCCGGAGCTGCTGGCGGCCTGCAACGGCCGCGAGATCTTCTTCGAACACACCGACGGCCGGATTGTGCTGATCTACCCGATGGGGGACCGGGTCCTGGTGGGCACCACCGATGTCGACGCCGACATGGCTGCGGACGCCGTGTGCACCGAGGCGGAGATCGACTACTTCTTCGACCTGATCGGCCACGTCTTCCCGGACATTTCCGTTGACCGCGAGCAGATCGTCTACACCTTCTCCGGTGTCCGTCCGCTGCCCAAGCACGACGCCACCCAGCCCGGCTTCGTCAGCCGCGACTACCGGATCGAACGCCGCCCCGGCGCCACCACGGGCGCCAGAGCAGGACAGCACGGCGGCGCCGTCGTGCTCAGCCTCGTGGGCGGCAAGTGGACCACCTTCCGGGCCCTCGCCGAACACCTGAGCAACGACGTCCTCGCCGAACTCGGGATGGAGCGGAAGGTCTCGACGGCGAAACTCGCCATCGGCGGTGGCGCCGGCTTCCCGGACAGCGAAGACGGGGTGCAGCGCTGGATCAAGGCGCACATGGCAGCCGGACGCGACGCGGACCGCACGGCCGGACTGCTGACCCGCTACGGCACCCGCGCCGAGGAAGTCATCGGCTTCCTCGACGGCACCCCGGGGACCGCCAAAGACCGGCTGCTGCACTCGACCCGCGAACTCAGCGTCCGCGAACTGGAATTCATGGCCCGGAACGAGCAGGTCGGGCACCTGATCGACGTGCTGATCCGCCGCACCTCCCTCGCCTTCCGGGGGCTGGTGACCGGCGAGCTGCTGAACGAGGTTGCCGACATCCTCTCCGGCCCGTTGGGCTGGGACACGGCGACGCGCTCGTCCGAGATCACCCACGCTCAGGAGGTGCTCAAGCGGTTCCACGGCGTCCAGGTCCACAGCCTGGTCTCCTGATAGACCTCGGCGACCGGACGGGGGACGTCCGGGCGCAAGGACTGCGTGGTCCTCTGGGGGACCGGCGCAGTGGCCGGCCGGCGGCGCCAACACGTTGCCGGCCCAACAGCCCTTCAAACTCGCGAGGGGCTGACAACAGAAAATAGAGGAGTCAAAGATGTCTCTTGGAATAGTTTTCCTGTCCGAAGTATTCGGTACCGCAATGCTGACCCTGCTGGGCTGCGGCGTTGTGGCAAACGTTGCACTCAAAGGCACCAAGGGCAACAACGGCGGGTTCCTGATGGTCACCTGGGGATGGGGCATCGCCGTCTTCTCCGGCGTTTACGTTGCCGCCATGTCCGGGGCCCACCTGAATCCCGCAGTGACCTTCGGCCTGCTGGTCAACGGTAAGACGGAGTACGCGCCGGGCGTCCCGGTGGACGTCGCCTCCACCTTCACCTACTTCGGCGGTGAACTGCTCGGCGCCTTCCTCGGTGCCGTGGTCATGTGGCTGGCCTACAAGCAGCACTTCGACGCTTCGGAGTCGGAGCCCGCCAGCCAGCTGGCAGTGTTCTCGACCGGTCCGGCCATCCGCTCCGTCCCGTGGAACCTGATCACGGAGATCATCGGCACCTTTGTCCTCGTCTTCGTCATCCTGACCTTCGGCGGGACGCCTTCGGGGCTTGGCCCGTTCGCAGTGGCCCTCCTCGTTGTCGGTATCGGCGTCTCCCTCGGTGGCCCCACCGGCTACGCCATCAACCCGGCCCGTGACCTTGGCCCCCGCGTCGCCCATGCCCTGCTGCCCATGAAGGGCAAGGGATCCTCGGACTGGAGCTACTCCTGGATCCCCGTCGTCGGACCGCTGGTCGGCGGAGGCCTCGCCGGCCTCGTCGCAGCCGTCGTGCCGATCATCGCCACCGCAGCCGCCTAACCCACCCCGCTACGCACTCCTTCAACCGCCAGCCCAAGACAAGGACGTCAACATGAACCAGTACGTAATCGCCATCGACCAGGGCACCACCAGCAGCCGCGCCATCGTGTTCGATCACAGCGGCAACATCGTTTCGTCGGGGCAGATGGAACACGAACAGATCTTTCCGCAGGCAGGCTGGGTGGAGCACGACCCCGCCGAGATCTGGAACAACACCCGCGAGGTCATCGCCTCCGCGTTGTCGAAGGCAAACCTGACCCGCCACGACATCGCCGCCGTCGGCATCACCAACCAGCGTGAAACCGCGGTCGTCTGGGACAAGACCACCGGCAAGGCCATCTACAACGCGATCGTCTGGCAGGACACCCGCACCCAGCCGATCGTGGACGAGCTGGCCAAGGACGGCGGACCGGAGCGGTTCAAGCAGAAGGTCGGCCTGCCGCTGGCGACGTACTTCTCCGGCACCAAGATCAAGTGGATCCTGGACAACGTCGAGGGTGCCCGCGCCAAGGCCGAGGCCGGGGACCTGGTGTTCGGCAACACCGACTGCTGGGTGCTCTGGAACCTCACCGGCGGGATCGACGGCGGCGTCCACGTCACGGACGTGACGAACGCCTCCAGGACCATGTTCATGGACCTGGAGACGCTGTCCTGGGACCAGGAGATCCTGGACGCTTTCGGCGTTCCGGCTTCCATGATGCCGGCCATCAAGTCCTCCTCCGAGGTCTACGGCACGGTGCACACCTCCCAGCTGCTGCGCGAGGTCCCGGTCGCCGGCATCCTGGGCGACCAGCAGGCCGCGACGTTCGGCCAGGCCGCCTTCGACACCGGTGAAGCCAAGAACACCTACGGCACGGGCTGCTTCCTCATCTTCAACACCGGTGAGGAAATCGTCCACTCCAAGAACGGGCTGCTGACAACGGTCGGCTACAAGCTCGGCGACGCCGCACCGCACTATGCGCTGGAAGGTTCCATCGCAGTCACCGGTTCGCTGGTGCAGTGGCTGCGCGACAACCTCGGCATGATCAGCAGCGCCCCCGAAGTGGAGACGCTGGCGGCCTCGGTGGAGGACAACGGCGGCGTGTACATCGTGCCCGCCTTCTCCGGCCTGTTCGCCCCGTACTGGCGGTCCGACGCCCGCGGCGCGATTGTCGGGCTGACCCGCTTCGTGAACAAGAACCACATTGCCCGGGCGGCGCTGGAAGCCACCGCCTTCCAGACCCGCGAGGTGCTCGACGCCGTCAACGCGGACTCGGGGGTGCCGCTGACGGAGCTGAAGGTCGACGGCGGCATGGTCGCCAACGATGCGCTGATGCAGTTCCAGGCGGACATCCTCGGCGTTCCGGTGATCCGGCCCAAGGTCGTGGAGACCACGGCACTGGGCGCCGCCTACGCCGCCGGCCTGGCCGTCGGCTTCTGGAAGGACCTCGGCGAATGTTCGGCCAACTGGTCCGAGGACAAGCGCTGGGTGCCGAAGATGGACCAGTCGGAGCGCGAGCGCCAGATGCGGCTCTGGAAGAAGGCCGTCACCAAGTCCATGGACTGGGTAGACGACGACGTCAAGTAGCTGATTCCACGGCCTCTCAGGGGCACGACGGAGCCCCGGCCAGCCACGCTGGCCGGGGCTCTGCCTGTCTGCCACGTTGGCCGGCGTTCCGCCCGCCTGCCCGCGGCGCCGCTGTTTCCCCGCGAACCGGCCGGAGGCGCTAAAGTAGAGCTATGCGTGCGATCCTTCTGCTTGGCTAGCCGCCCGGCATCCCGACGAGAACTCGGATTGCCGAGCGGCAGCCCCTCCGTGTCGAGGGGCTTTTGTGTGTCTGGACCCGTTTGGGCGGGCGGCAGGGGAGCGGGCGGGGCCGGATTCGGACTTCGCTCGAGATTTGATGGTAGAAGACTTGACGGTACAAGACCTGACGGAACATAAAGGCTTGACAGAACAGAAGAGGCCAGCAGTGAGCGTTCAGCCGGAGACAGAGACCGGAACACCAGCAGTCGCCGCGGCGACCCCCGAAGAGGGTGTCTACAGCTTCGCGTCCATGGAAGCCAAATGGCCGCAGGTCTGGGAAGACCTCAAGGTCTTCACTCCCGTCGACGACGGTTCGAAGGAACGGCGGTACGTGCTGGACATGTTCCCGTACCCCTCCGGAGATCTCCACATGGGCCACGCCGAGGCGTTCGCCATGGGCGACGTCGTCGCGCGTTACCTGCGCCAGCAGGGCTACGACGTGCTGCACCCGATCGGCTGGGATTCCTTCGGGCTGCCTGCCGAGAACGCGGCCATCAAGCGCAACGCCCACCCGAGCGAGTGGACCTACGCCAACATCGAGACCCAGGCTGCGTCGTTCAAGCGCTACGCAATTTCCGCCGACTGGTCCCGCCGGATCCACACTTCCGACCCGGAGTACTACCGCTGGACGCAGTGGCTCTTCAAGCGCTTCCACGAGCGCGGTCTTGCCTACCGCAAGAATTCCCCGGTCAACTGGTGCCCCACGGACCAGACCGTGCTGGCCAACGAACAGGTGGTCAACGGTGCCTGTGAGCGCTGCGGCACCCCGGTCACCAAGAAGTCACTGAACCAGTGGTACTTCAAGATCACGGACTACGCCGACCGGCTGCTCGATGACATGGACGAACTGCGCGGCCACTGGCCCGAACGCGTCCTGGCCATGCAGAAGAACTGGATCGGACGGTCCGAGGGCGCGCATGTTAACTTCGTGATCGAAGCCGACGGCGGCCGGCCCGCCAAGGACGTCACGGTGTTCACCACCCGCCCCGACACCCTGTACGGCGCGACGTTCTTCGTCGTCGCCGCGGACGCGCCGATCGCCGTCGAGCTGGTCACCGAGGAACACGCCGCCGCCCTGGACGCGTACCGCGAACAGGTCAAGGCGCTCTCCGAGATCGAACGCCAGTCCACCGAGCGGGAAAAGACCGGTGTCTTCACCGGCCGGTACGCCGTCAACCCGCTCAACGGCGAGAAGCTGCCCGTCTGGGCGGCCGACTACGTGCTGGCGGACTACGGCACCGGCGCCATCATGGCCGTTCCGGCCCACGACCAGCGCGACCTCGACTTCGCCCGGACCTTCGACCTGCCCGTGCGGGCGGTGCTCGACACCGGCGAGGAGGATCCCGCCGTCAGCGGCACCGCCACCTCCGGCGAGGGAACCCTGATCAACTCCGGCGCCCTGGACGGCCTGCCCAAGGCAGAGGCCATCCCGGCCGCCATCGAGATCCTGCAGCAGCAGGGCACGGGCAAGAAATTCGTGAACTTCCGCCTGCGCGACTGGCTGCTCAGCCGGCAGCGCTTCTGGGGCACCCCGATCCCGATCATCCACTGCCCCGCCTGCGGCGAGGTCCCGGTCCCGGATGAGCAGCTTCCCGTCACCCTGCCGGCCGACCTGCGCGGCGAGGACCTGTCCCCGAAGGGCACGTCGCCGCTGGCCTCCGTCGAAAGCTGGGTCAACGTCGAGTGCCCCAGCTGCCACGGCCCGGCCAAGCGCGACACGGACACCATGGACACTTTCGTGGATTCCTCCTGGTACTTCCTGCGCTTCGTCTCGCCGCAGTACACGGACGGCCCCTTCGATCCGGAGAAAATCAATGACTGGATGCCGGTCGGCCAGTACGTGGGCGGCGTCGAGCACGCCATCCTGCACCTGCTCTACGCGCGGTTCTTCACCAAGGTCATCCACGACCTGGGCTTGATCGACGCCGACGAGCCTTTCAGTGCGCTGCTGAACCAGGGCCAGGTGCTCAACGGCGGCAAGGCGATGAGCAAGTCCCTGGGCAACGGGGTGGACCTGAGCGAGCAGCTGGACAAGTACGGCGTGGACGCCGTCCGGCTCACCATGATCTTCGCCTCCCCGCCGGAGGACGACGTCGACTGGGCCGACGTTTCGCCGTCGGGCTCCGCGAAGTTCCTGGCCCGCGCCTGGCGCCTGGGCCAGGACGTCACGAGCGCGCCCGGCGTCGACTACGCCACCGGCGACCGGGCCCTGCGCGCCGTCACACACCGCACGATCGCGGACGCGGCAGCCCTGCTGGACCACAACAAGTTCAACGTGGTCGTGGCCAAGCTCATGGAACTGGTCAACGCGACCCGCAAGACTATTGACGCGGCCAGCGGCGCGGGCGGCGCCGATCCGGCGGTCCGTGAAGCCGTCGAGACCGTGGCGGTCATCCTGAGCCTGTTCGCGCCGTACACGGCCGAGGACCTCTGGAACGTGCTGGGACATCCCGCCTCGGTGGCCAACGCCGGCTGGCCGACGCACGACGCGGCCCTCCTGGTGCAGGACACGGTCACCGCCGTCGTCCAGGTCCAGGGCAAGGTCCGGGACCGGCTCGAAGTCTCGCCGGAGATCAGCGAGGACGACCTGCGGGAACTGGCCCTGGCCTCGGAAAACGTCCAGCGCGCCCTCGACGGCCGCGGGATCCGCACGGTGATTGTCCGGGCGCCGAAACTGGTCAACATCGTCCCGGCCTAACCGGGAGCCGGCCGCCGGTACACACCGGCGGCCGGCCGGTACCGCGAGTCCGTTCAGCAAAGTGCAGACAGCAGGAGGTCCTTCGTGCCCCACCGCGACCCCGCAGGGTGGCTGAAGGAGCGCCTCAGCGGGCTCCGGCAGGCCAAACCGTCCGCGGAAGGCCCCGCCGCCGTCGTGCGGACGGCCGTTGTCACGGACTCCGCCGCGGCGCTGCCGGCGGACTGGGTCCAGGCCGTCTCCGCCGACGGGCGGCTGACGGTCGTCCCGATGCCGGTGATGGTGGGGGCGGAAATCTACGGCGAGGGCGAGGACGACATCGCCGAGACGATTGCCCTGGCCCTTGCCAGCGGCAGCCCTGTCAAGACCTCGCGACCTTCACCCGGACAGTTCGAACAGGCATACCTGGCGGCCCAGCGCCGTGGCTTCGAGTCCGTCGTGTCGCTCCATATTTCCGGGGAGCTCTCCGGAACGGTGGACTCCGCCCGGCTCGCTGCCGCCCGTGTGGACATCCCGGTGGAGGTCCTGGACTCGCGCACCGTCGGCATGGCGCAGGGGATGGGTGTGCAGGGCGCCGTCGCCGCGGCGGCGGACGGTGCGGCAGCGGCGAACGTCCGCGCGTTCGCCGAGCATGAACTGGCCCGTACCAAGGTGTACTTCTACGTGCCGAGCCTGGAACAGCTGCGCCGCGGGGGACGGATCGGCGCCGCGGCGTCGCTCTGGGGGACCATGTTCTCGATCAAGCCCATCCTCGCGGTGGAGGACGGCAAAGTCGTTCCGCTGGAGAAGGTGCGGTCGGCGGCGAAGGCCGTCGCGCGGCTCAAGGAGATCGTTGTGGCCGACGCCGCCGGCCGGCCCCCGGGGCAGGCCCGGCTTGCCGTCCACCATTTCGGCAACCCGGCCGAGGCAGAACAGCTCGCGGAGCAGCTGGCCGAAGCCGTCTCCGGCTGTGCTCCCGTTCAGATCAGTGCCCTTCCGGCCGTGCTGGCGGCCCATGCCGGACTCGGCGTGCTGGCAGTAATCGTGGGGGAGAGCAACACCCCGGCCATCCAGGACATCCCCGCCGCGCCGTAGTCCTCGTGGCTTGGTATCCACATAAGACCCGGTGGGCCCGGCCCGGCGGTCCCACAGTATCCACATAAGAACCGCTGCTCCTGAACCGCGTGCCCGGAGCTTCGTACGATGGGCGCATGCCGCGCCACAATTCCGGAGACCCGCCCGGCGCCGAACCGGGCCGCGCCGACCACAGACTGGCGGCCGCCGTTGGTCCGGGCGCTGTTCGTATAGGCCCGGGGTCGGGCCTGCTCGACGGGCCGCCCTTCGCGTCACGGTCCGGGGGACAGCATGAACCCGGCCCTGACGATTCGCCGGTCCGCGGCCCCCGCATCAGGTGGCGCACCGGGCGCCGGGCCGCAGCGTTGCTGTGCTTGCTGGCCACGGCGTTCCTCTGCTGGTTCTGGTGGCAGGCGGCGAACGCCACAGCAGAGGTCAGCCCGCTGAGTTCCATCAACCCAACGGAAGCCGGCGGACAGGATGACCCGGATCCTGAAACAGGACCATCAGCCGCCCCGGACAATTCCCCGGGCGAGGGCGAGGGCGAGGGCGAGGTGGAGGGCGAGGGCGAGGGCGACACCGGCGACAGCATCACCGTACATGTGGCCGGCGCGGTTGTCCGGGCCGGCATTGTGGAGCTGCCGCGGGGCAGCCGCCTGCACGAGGCCATCGCAGCGGCCGGAGGCGGCGCCCCTGGCGCTGACCCGGACCAGCTCAATCTCGCGGCTGTCCTCGAGGACGGGCAGAAGGTCCTGGTGCCGCTGCACGGTGAAACCGTGCCGGACGCGTCCGCCCCGGCGAGTGACGCGAGTGACGCCGCTGCCCGGGGAAGCCCGGGCAGCGGCTCCGCTCCCGCAGCGGGAAAGATCAACTTGAACACGGCCGGCGCCGAGGAACTGGCCACCCTCCCGCGAGTGGGCCCGGTGCTGGCGCAACGGATTGTGGATTGGCGCAAGCTGCACGGTAACTTCCAGCGGGTTCAGGAACTGGATGCCGTGGACGGGTTCGGACCCAAACTGCTCGAGGGCCTGCTGCCCCTGGTCCGGGTGTGACGGGAGCCTGACATGGAACGAACGAGTCGCTGGCAGCGGTACGTTGATGCGGCGGTCGGCCGGACATCCGGGAACCACCAGGCTCCGGAGCCCGCGCAGGTTCCGGCCGGGCACGCGAACGCCCCGGCGGGGCTGGCGCAGGGCCTCTCGCAGCGCCGCCGCGGCCTGGGGATCCGTGGCCGGCTGATGTCATTCGCAGTCCGCGGGCGCGCCCGCCCGGCCCGGGAGGACACCCTCCCAAGGACCGATGTACGCCTGGTCCCCGCGGCGGCGCTGGTCTGGGCCGCGGCCGCTGCGGGACACCACCTGCACCCTGCGGCGCTGGCGGCCCTCTGCCTGACCCTCCTGGCGGGCTCGGGACTGTTGCTGCTGAGGGCCGTATCCACCTCCGGGGCACGCCGGCCCGGCGCACCGGCACGCCGGAGCTTCCACGCGACGATGGCCATAGCCCTGCTGCTCGCCGCCGCAGCGGGCGGGCACGGCGCCGCCGACTCCTCCCGGCGGCACGAAGGGGCTGTGGCCGCCGCAGCGGCCGCGAACGCCGCCGTGGCGGTGGAAGTGGAGATAGCGGGGTCGCCCCGGCAGCTCAGGACGCCGGGGCGTTCCGGACTCGCGGACCGGTGGGCGGTCCCGGCCGCCCTGATCGGCATGACCTTCGACTCGCACCGGGTGCAGGCGCAGGCCAGGCTGCTGGTCCTGGGCGGCGCCGACTGGGAACATGCAGTCCCGGGTCAGCGGATCCGCACCACCGGCAAGCTCAGGCCGCCCGGGCCCGGGCAGCCGGAAGCGGCGGTCCTCTCGGCCAGTTCCGCCCCGCTGACGCTCGAGGCGGCCGCGACCTGGCAGCGGGGTCCGGCCGAAGTCCGCGGTCGTTTCACCGCGGCAGCCGGGAACTTCGACGGTGATGCCCGGGGACTCCTGCCGGGCATGGTCACCGGTGATACCAGCCCTTTGGATGCTGAGCTGGACGCGGCCATGAAGTCCGTTGGAATGACCCACCTGACGGCCGTGAGCGGCGCCAACTGCAGCCTCATCCTGGGCGCCCTCCTGCTGGCCGCCCGCAGCCTGCGGTTCAACCGGGCGTTCGCAGCGGTCGTCTGCCTCGCGGGGCTGGGCCTGTTTGTCCTCATGGTCGGCCCGGATTCCAGTGTCCTGCGGGCCGCCGTGATGGGCGCAATCGGGCTCGTTGCCGTGGCCGGTGGCCGGCCCGGGCGGGGCTTGAGCTTCCTGTGCCTCGCCGTCGTCGGGCTTGTGCTGGCCGAGCCGGGGCTCTCCACCAGCTTCGGATTCCTGCTCTCCGTCCTTGCGACGCTCGGCATCGTGGTGACGGGCAGGCCGATCATGGCCTGGTTCCCGGCTGCGGTACCGCGCTGGCTCGCCGCAGGATTGGCTGTTCCGCTGTCCGCTCAGGCCTTCTGCGGACCGGCGATCGTCCTCCTGCAGCCGCAGTTTTCCACCTATGCCCTGCCCGCCAACATGGCCGCCGCCGTCCTCGTCGCACCGGTTACGCTGCTGGGGACCGCGGCAGTGCCGCTGGTGCCGCTGGCCCCGGCCCTGGCCGCCGCGCCGTTGGGCATCGCTGCGGCTTTCGCCACCGCGGTCGGAGCAATCGCCCGATTCTTCTCCGGGCTGCCCGGCGCGGTCCTCCCGTGGCCGGAAGGAGCGTTCGGTGCCGCCACGATGACACTGTTCTCCGCCTGCACCCTCGCTGCCTGGTGGGTGCCCTTCCACCCCGCTCGCTCCGTCGCGCTGGCCCGGGCGGCGCATGTGCGGACAATGGCCCTGCTCACCCGGTTCCCGCCCCGCAGCGACCGCCTGCGGGCACCGCCGGGAAGGTCCCGGCCCGGCTTGTTGCACCGCCCGGGCCGTGGCAGGCTTAGAGTCTGCAAACAATTTTCCGGGAGGAAACCTCAGTGGCTGCTGCCCAGACCCCACGCGCACGGTCCGCCGCCTCGAACACCGCCACCTGGCGCGACGTGACCCCGGCCGCCGTCGTACTGGTCGGCGGACCGGAAGACTATCTGGGGTCCCGCGCCATGGACCGCATCCGTGCGCAGGTCCGCGCCGTAGCCCCGGACGTTGAGGTCACCCGGCTCAATGCCAGCAACTACGAGCCAGGTTCCCTCGCCATGAACGTCAGCCCGTCCCTCTTCGGCGAGCAGAAGCTGATCGAGGTGGAGGGCCTGGAGGGCATGAACGATGCCTTCCTGGCCGACGGGCTGAAGTACCTCGCCCGCCCCGAGCCCGACGCCGTGCTGGTCCTTCGCCATAGCGGCGGCGTGCGCGGCAAGAAGCTCCTGGACGCCGTCAAGGCCGGCGGGTGGCCGGTGGTGGACTGCCAACCCCTGAAGAAGGACGCCGACAAGGTCGCCTTCGTGACGTCCGAGTTCAGGGCAGCGTCACGGCGCATCGATCCCGACGCCGTGCACGCGCTGGTCAACGCGGTAGGCGCCAGCCTGGCCGAGCTGGCCGCCGCCTGCAGCCAATTGATCGCCGACGCCGCCACCGGAGTGGATGCCGCCATGGTGGACCGGTACTACGGCGGCCGGGTGGAAGCCACCGCCTTCAAGGTCGCCGATGCCGCGATGGCCGGGAACGCCCCGCTGGCCCTCTCCACCCTGCGCCACGCCCTCGCCACCGGCGCAGACCCGGTACCGCTGGTGGCCGCGCTGGCCTCGAAGCTCCGTTCCCTCGCCAAGGTGGCGGGTGCCCAGGGATCCTCGGCCCAGATTGCCAAGCAGCTGGGCATGCAACCCTGGCTTGTGGAGCAGGCACAGCGGGAAGTCCGGCGGTGGACTCCCGAAGGCCTCGTCCGGTCCATCCAGGTGACCGCCGAGGCCGACGCCCAGGTCAAGGGCCTGGCCCGGGACCCGGTCTACGCCGTGGAACACGCCGTGACGGTGATTGCGACGTCCGTGCGCCGCTGAGCAGATCCGCCCGTTCCGCCGGGATAGTCCCGGCACCAGGGGCTTGGCCGAAGTTGTAGGCTCTGGGCATGGGGGACGGCGAGGCTGGGGAGTTGCTGCAGGGTCCGCGCGGACGGCGGTTCTGCCTGGCCGTCCTCACGACTGCCCTCCCCGGGCTATGGACCCTGGCCCTTCGCGCTGCCATGGATCCGGTAAATCAGTCGCTTACTGACGAACTGGCCCGCGCCCTCCGGAGCCCTGACGTACTGGCGGCGGCGGAATCAGCCGGACCTTCCGGGCTGCTGGCCGGGCTCGTGGAAGCAGTTAACTCCGCCCGATACTGGCAGGAACCCGACGAGACCGACGAGTTGCTAAAGAAGCCGCCCGTCGTGGCGGCCCTCAACCCTGTCGCCCGTTCGCTGGCAGGTTCCCTGACGGCCTGGTGGCACCCCGGCCCGGCGGCCCTGGACCGGCAATGTTTCGTGCAGTGGACCGATGAACACAGGCTGCAATCTCCAAGCCTCACTGATGCCGCCGAAAAGCTCGCTCGCTGGAAGGCCTCGACCATCGCCGACCAACGTCAAGCAGCGGAACGCCCGCGGGACCCCGCAGCTCCCTGGAGCGGACGGTGGTGGTCCACGCCGGCCCTGTCTGACCTGGTGACCACTACCAGGAGCATCACCGGGTTGGGGGCCACAAAACTGATGCTGGTCGAAGACAGCATGGGCTGGAAGCACGCCTTGGTCTGGCCGCTCGCGCCGGCCCCAGGGTCTCGCATTTATGAAATATCCGAGCCAACGGCGTGGACGGGCCTCGTGGCCCGCTACCCCCTGGACGTCAGTCATGCCAAGCGCCACGACTGGTGGCGAACAACAGGGGCCGACGGGTCCTGGCTCATGCCCGACTGGTCAGCTGTCGCCGCTGACTACGACGGTGTGCACCTCACCGTCGCCGGGTACCTCACAACGGCCGGGCGCTACCTCCCCGCCGGTCGGTCCGGCACAGTCCTGGCCGGTTGGAATCCGGACGAGACCTACTGGCTCAACGACGTTCTCCGTCCCGGTGCGGAACCCTCCGAGTGGGAGGGCGACGACTCCCAACCACCGGAATGGGTGGCCACCACCTCCAGACCGGCGTGACGTGGGCAAGGGGCGGCGCACCCTGCGGCTTAACTGGAAGTGGCCGGCACCCGAGGGTGCCGGCCACAATCATCAGTTCAAGTGAACTGGAAACCTTTAGAGCGCGTTGACCTTCTTGGAGATGGCCGACTTGCGGTTTGCAGCGTTGTTCTTGTGGAGAACGCCCTTGCTGACAGCCTTGTCCAGCTTGCGGCTGGCGGAAAGCAGTGCAACAGCCGCAGCATCCTTGTCGGTGGACTCAACGGCGGTGTTGACGGCGCGGATGGCCGTCTTCAGCTCGGACTTGACTGCGTTGTTACGCAGACGAGCCTTCTCGTTGGTGAGGATGCGCTTCTTCTGGGACTTGATATTAGCCACGTGTGAACTCTCTTTTTCAATGCGGAAAATGGTCTAGAGGGCTTTCAGATTGGCCATTGACTGAGCGGCGTGGGGATACCTATGGCGACCAACCATCTGTGGCCGTCGACCTGCACGGACACACAGCTGTCAATAGTAGCAGAGAGGCCGGCGGAGTGGCGATTTGGCGGCCGGTCAGCGCCAGCCGTGGCGGCTCTGCAAAGCCGCCGCGATGACGCTGAAGCTTCCGGCGTCGAGGATGGCGCCCTCGCGCCGGACATCCTGCGGGTTGATCTGCAGAATACGGTCCAGTTTCGCCTCGCTGGGGCGCCACTGCCGGTCCCAGGGGCCGGTGCCGATGTCCACGTAGTCGTCCGCGCGGCGCGGGTCGCCGTCGTGGTCCTTGCTGGTCAGCATCAGGCCTAGCAGGTAGCGGCCGTTCGTGCCCACCAGCAGCACCGGGCGGTCCTTGCCCCGCGAGTGGTCCTCCTCATACGGCACCCACGTCCAGACGACTTCGCCCGGTTCGGGGCGGCCGTTGGGGGAGGGGGCGTAACTGACCTTTGCCGTTCCGCGAAAATCACCGGGATACCTGCCGGTCAGGCCGACGGCGGCGCCGTGGCCGGCCGCCGCGCGCCCGCCGGTCTTCGTGCCAGGCCGTCCCGGCTGCGCCTTCGTTCCGGCCTTGCCCCTTGTTCCCGGTTTGGCCTTCCCGCCGGCCGGCCCGGCCGTGCCGGAGCTGCTGGGCGCCGAACCCGGGCGCCCTTCAAGGAAGCGCAAGGTACTGCGGATTGCATTGCCGATCGAGCGTAAGTTCCAAGCCATGGGGAAACAATACCGGCCGCCGGCAGGGCACCGGTCCGGGGTCGCGCCATGCGGGCAGGACCGTGGGGGGAGGATCACGGCGAAAACCGCGGGCCGCAACGGAGGACGGGGATGCGCCCGCACGGGCCCGGACGTGGGAGACTATAGGTTCAGAGATGCGGCACGTCGCGGGCCGGGAAACCAGCCCCCGCGCCGATCTGTGCAAAAGCCAACAGTATTGCCAACAGTAAGGACCCTGCGTGTCTCCCATGGCCCGCACCGCCCCGGTGCCCGCGGCAACAGATCCGGACATCATCCGGAACTTCTGCATCATTGCGCACATTGACCACGGCAAATCCACGCTGGCCGACCGGATGCTCCAGTACACCGGCGTGGTCCAGTCCCGTGACATGAAGGCCCAGTACCTGGACCGCATGGACATAGAGCGCGAACGCGGCATCACCATCAAGTCACAGGCAGTCCGTATGCCCTGGGAGCTCGACGGCGTCAGCTACGCGCTGAACATGATCGACACTCCCGGACACGTTGACTTCACCTATGAGGTTTCCCGCTCGCTCGCGGCCTGCGAAGGCGCCGTGCTGCTGGTCGACGCGGCCCAGGGCATTGAGGCCCAGACCCTCGCCAACCTCTACCTGGCGATGGAAAACAACCTCACCATCATCCCGGTCCTGAACAAGATTGACCTCCCGGCGGCCCAGCCCGAGAAATACGCGGCGGAACTTGCCAACCTGATCGGCGGCGACCCCGACGAGGTGCTCCGCGTCTCCGGCAAGACCGGCATGGGCGTCGAAGTCCTGCTCGACAAGATCGTCCGCGACCTCCCGGCCCCCAAGGGTGACCCCAACGCCCCGGCCCGCGCCATGATCTTCGACTCGGTCTATGACACCTACCGCGGCGTGGTCACCTACGTCCGTGTGGTTGACGGCATGCTGCACCCCCGCGAACGCATCCAGATGATGTCCACCCGCGCCACTCACGAGCTCCTCGAGATCGGCGTCAGCTCCCCGGAGCCGACCCCCTCCAAGGGCCTCGGCGTCGGTGAAGTGGGCTACCTCATCACCGGCGTGAAGGACGTCCGTCTGTCCAAGGTCGGCGACACCGTCACCAACCTGGCCAAGCCGGCGAGCGAATCCCTCCCCGGCTACGCCGATGCCAAGCCGATGGTCTTCTCCGGCCTGTATCCGCTGGACGGCACGGACTACCCGGTGCTCCGCGATGCGCTCGAGAAGCTGATGCTCAACGACGCAGCCCTGGTGTACGAACCGGAGACGTCAGCCGCGCTGGGCTTCGGTTTCCGGGTGGGATTCCTGGGCCTGCTGCACCTGGAAATCACCCGTGAACGGCTCGAACGCGAATATAACCTGGACCTGATTTCCACCGCCCCCAACGTGGAATACGAGGTCACGCTGGAGGACAAGAAGGTCGTCCACGTGACGAACCCCAGCGAATACCCCACCGGAAAAATCGCGGAAGTCCGCGAACCGATGGTCGCCGCCACCATCCTGGCGCCCAACGAGTTTGTCGGCGCCATCATGGAGCTGTGCCAGAGTCGGCGCGGCGTCATGGGCGGCATGGACTACCTCTCCGAGGACCGGGTGGAAATCCGGTACCGCCTGCCGCTGGCCGAGATCGTCTTCGACTTCTTCGACATCCTCAAGTCCAAGACCCGCGGCTACGGCTCGCTGGACTGGAAGGCCGACGGCGAGCAGGTGGCCGACCTGGTCAAGGTCGACATCATGCTCCAGGGCGAACAAGTGGATGCCTTCTCCGCCATCACGCACCGTGACAAGGCCTACGCCTACGGCGTGATGATGACCGGCAAGCTGCGCGAACTCATTCCGCGGCAGCAGTTCGAGGTGCCCATCCAGGCCGCCATCGGTTCCCGCATCATTGCCCGGGAAAGCATCCGCGCCATCCGCAAGGACGTGCTCGCCAAGTGCTACGGCGGTGACATCACCCGAAAGCGCAAACTGCTGGAAAAGCAGAAGGAAGGCAAGAAGCGCATGAAGATGGTGGGCCGCGTGGAGGTCCCGCAGGAAGCCTTCATCGCCGCCCTCACCACGGACGAGTCCAAGGACAAGGCCAAGAAGTAGCGGTGCCAGAGATGACTATGCAGGCAGGCCCGGACCGTGCCTAGCGCCCTCCCGCTGGGCGACCCGGCGCCGCCGGACGGGCTGCTTCCGGCCCAGGCGCTGGAAGGCGCCCCGGGCCGGGCCTTCGGGCTGTATGTGCACATCCCGTTCTGTGCCGTGCGCTGCGGCTACTGCGACTTCAACACCTACACCGCCACGGAGCTCGGCGGCGGCGCCTCCCAGGACGCCTACGCCGGCACCGCCGTCGCGGAGGTCGACTTCGCAGCGGCGGTCCTGCAGCGCAGCGGCCTGCCGGCGCGCCCGCTCAGCACGGTCTTTTTCGGCGGCGGAACACCCACGCTGCTCCCCGCCGCGGATCTGGCCCGGATCCTCACCACCGCCATCGCGGCCTGGGGCCTCGAGCCCGGCGCCGAGGTCACCACCGAGGCGAACCCGGACTCCGTCACCCCCGATTCCCTGCAGCTGCTGGCCGACGCCGGCTTCACGCGGGTGTCCTTCGGCATGCAGTCCGCGGTGCCGCACGTCCTGAAAGTGCTGGACCGCACCCACACCCCGAGCCGCGTGCCGCAAGCGGTCCAGTGGGCCCGGGAAGCCGGCCTCGCCGTCAGCCTCGACCTGATCTACGGAACGCCCGGGGAGTCGCTGGCCGACTGGCGCTACTCACTGGAGACGGCACTGTCCTACGGTCCCGACCACATCAGCGCCTACGCGCTGATCGTCGAGGAGGGCACCAAACTCGCCGCGCAGATCCGCCGCGGCGAAGTGCCGGGAATCGACGACGACGACCATGCGGCCAAGTACGAACTCGCAGACGAATTGATTTCGGCCGGCGGGCTCTCCTGGTATGAGGTCAGCAACTGGTCCCGCACGCCGGAGCAGGCCTGCCGCCACAACCTTGCCTACTGGCGGGGTGACGACTGGTGGGGGATCGGCCCGGGCGCGCACTCACACGTCGGCGGCGTGCGCTGGTGGAACGTCAAGCACCCCACCGCCTATGCCAACCGTCTAGGGTCCGGGCTTTCGCCGGCCGCCGGCCGGGAAACCCTCGACTCGGAGACCCGCAACGTGGAGCGCGTCATGCTCGAAGCGCGGCTGAACTCCGGGCTGGAGATCACCAGCCTGGGCGGGCTGGGTGACACCGGGCGGCACGCGGTCGCGGGACTCATCGCCGACGGCCTCGTGGATCCCGTGGCGGCCTTCCGCGGCAGCCTCATCCTGACGCTCAAGGGCCGACTGCTCGCCGACGCCGTGGTCCGCAGGATCCTGCCGGACTGACGCCGGCCCTGCTGGACTAATACGGGTCCACCGGGAGGCAAAGGTCAGGCCGGACTTCCCGGTCAGGGCGGGCCTGACCCGGGCCTACTTGATCCAGCGGAGGTTGAACTCGTAGCGGTGCGGCTGGCCGCGGTTGACGTGGATGCCGGCCGCGACCGAGAAGCACGTCACGGCAATCCAGATGACCGTGGCCAGGACCGCGAAGATGTTGCCCACCACCGGGACGAAGACCAGCAGGTTGCACACCACCGCAGCGATCGTGGGGGGCAGCGTGAAATTGAGGGCTTCCTTGGACTCCTGAGCCGTAAACGGGCCGCGGTCCTTGAAGATCAGGTAGATCAGCAGCGAGGGAACGCAGCCCAGAATGCCGCCGAAGTGCGCCAGTGTGGCCCACTGCCGGTCCTCGTTGGCCGTCAACGGCAGCGCATTTGCGGGAACGCCGTGGTACGGGGGCTGGCCATGGCCGGCCTGGTTGCCAGTGTGTTCGCGTGCGTTATCTGCCACGGTGTCGTCCTTCGGATTGCGGTGGTGCGTTGCTGCCTGGAGGTGCCAGGGCTGCGCCGGGAGCGTAGCCGCCTTACCAAGAATACTTGCTCGGGGGCGGAATCGCCGATCCGTCCGCTGGCGGGTGTGCTCGGCGGGGCGCTTCAGGGGACGGTCAGGAAGTCGATGACCTCCTCCACCCGGCCCAGCAGGGAGGGTTCCAGATCGGCGTAGCTCCGGACCGCGCCGAGGAGCTTTTGCCAGCCCAGGCCGATGTCCTCTTTGGTGCTGTGCGGCCAGCCGAAGGCCATCAGGATGCCGGTCTTCCAATCCACCCCGCGGGGGATCACCGGCCACTTCTCGATTCCCAGCACGGCGGGCCGGATCGCCTGCCAGACGTCGACATAGGGGTGGCCGACGATCAGGACGTTGCCGGCCGCGCCGGGGGACGCCATCACCGCGGCGGCGATCCGGGATTCCTTGGAATCGGGCACCAGGTGGTCCACCAGGACACCGAGCCGGCGCCCGGGCCCGGGCCCGAAGGCGCCCACGGCCCCGGCCAGGTCATCAATGCCGTGCAACGGCTCGACGACGATGCCCTCCACCCGGAGATCGTCCCCCCAGACCCGTTCGACGAGCTCGGCGTCGTGCTTGCCCTCCACCCAGATCCGGCTCGCTTTGGCCACCTGCGCGCGCTGGCCGGCCACCCGGACGGAGCCGGAGGCGGTTCTGGTGCCTGCGGCGGCCCCGGCGCCCGCTGCGGCGGTCCGGGGCGCCGGCGGCATCAGCCGGATCGGCTGGCCCTCCAGCAGGAAGCCGAAGCCAAGGCGGAAGGACCGGGACTTGCCGCGGCGGTCTTCGAGCGCCACCACGACCATGCCGCCGGACTTCTCCACCCGGGTGACGGCACCCACCCAGCCGGACTGCACATCCTCGAGCACCATTCCGCGCTCCACCGGCACTTCCGGCAGTTGGGTCTTGGCGGGCGCGGACAGGTCCTGGGGGCCCCAATTCTGGTACGACATCGGTTACACACTGCTTTACGCTCGGTTTGCTGCGGCGGGCTGTGCCCGAAAACACCCGCCCCAGGAGGAACGCCCGGAGCGAATTCAATGCTAACAATGCGGCGACTCATATTAGACTGGTTAGCACTTAGGCATGTCGAGTGCTAATCATCAGGTCTTTTGTGCCGGAACTGTGTCCGGCGCGGCCGGCGAGCGGCGGCACCGGATGCGGGACAGTCGAATGGAGGTGGAGCGTGAGCGAACCACGCAAGCTCGAAGTGCTGCGCGCCATCGTGGAGGACTATGTCCATTCACGGGAACCCGTCGGCTCCAAAGCCCTCGTGGAGCGGCACCACCTCGGGGTGTCCAGTGCCACGATCCGCAATGACATGGCGGCCTTGGAAGATGAGGGCCTGATCACGGCGCCGCACACGAGCGCTGGGCGGATCCCTACGGACAAGGGCTACCGGCTCTTCGTGGACCAGATTTCGGCGGTCAAGCCGCTCTCACCGGCGGAACGCCGCGCCATCCAGGCGTTGCTGGAGGGCTCCGACGACCTCGACGACGTCCTCGACCGGACCGTGCGGCTGCTCTCGCAGCTGACCAACCAGGTCGCCGTCGTGCAGTACCCCCACCTCAGCCGCGCCAAGGTGCGGCACATCGAATTCGTCCTGCTGGCGCCCCGCAAGGTGCTCGCGGTGCTGATCGCGGACACCGGCAAGGTCGAACAGCGGGTCATCGACGCCGGACAGGAGCTTTCCGACGAGGTCCTGTCCGAACTGCGCACTCGATTCCTCGGCAGCCTCTCGGGCACCCCGCTGAACCTGCTGCCGCAGACGCTGCACTCGGTCATTGCCAGCTGCCCGCCCGCGCGGCGCAGTGCCGCGCAGGCACTGGCCCGCGGCCTGGAGGCGCTGGCCACCAGCAGCCGCGAGGAGCGTATGGTGATGGCCGGGACCGCCAACCTGGCCCGCTCCAACGTCGACTTCCCGCTCAGCATCGGCCCGGTGCTGGAAGCGCTCGAGGAACAGGTGGTCATGCTCCGCCTGCTGAGCGACATGGCCGAGGACCCGCGGGGCGTGACGGTCAGCATCGGCCGGGAAAACCCGTATGACGGACTTGCCGAGGCCTCGGTGGTGGCGACCGGCTACGGCCCGGACTCGACGGCGAAAGTCGGCGTGCTAGGCCCCACCCGGATGGACTATCCGACCACCATGGCCGCCGTCCGGGCCGTGGCCCGCTACCTTTCGCGGATTCTCGGCCCCTGACGAACCTCGTCCACCCGGCCGGCCCGACGGGCCGTCACCAGACTTCTTGCCCCTAACAGGCAGTGCCCCACCGGCAGAACAAAAAGGAAGAGATACAAATTTTGAGCAGCCACTACGACGTTCTGGGAGTCTCCCGTGAAGCCACCGGAGAAGAGATCAAGAAGGCCTACCGCAAGCTGGCGCGGACCCTCCACCCGGACGTGAATCCGGGGGACGACGCCTCGGACCGCTTCAAGGCCGTCACCCACGCCTATGAGGTGCTGTCTGATCCGCAGAAACGCCGGATCTACGACACCACGGGCAACGAGAACGGCACCGACAACGGCTTCGGCGGCGGCAGCTACGCCGGCCAGGGCTTCGCGTTCCAGGACATTTTCGAGACCTTCTTCGGCGCCGGCGGCCAGGCCGGGCCGGCCTCCAGGGTCCGCCGCGGCCAGGACGCCCTGATCAGCGTCCGGATCGACCTCCGCGATGCCGTGTTCGGCGTCAACAAAAAAATCGAAGTGGACACGGCCGTCACCTGCCCCACCTGCGAGGGCTCGTGCTGCCGTGCAGGCAGCCACCCGGAACGCTGCGACATCTGCGGCGGCAGCGGCCAGGTCCAGCGCGCCGTGCGTTCCATCCTCGGCCAGGTCATGACCACGGCCCCCTGCGGGTCCTGCGAGGGCTTCGGCACCGTTATCAAGGACCCCTGCAACGAATGCGCAGGCCAGGGCCGCATCCGCAGCCGGCGTTCCCTGACGGTGAAGGTTCCCGCCGGCGTCGCCACGGGCACCCGCATCCAGCTCTCCGGGCAGGGCGAGGCAGGACCTGCCGGCGGCCCCGCGGGCGACCTGTACGTCGAGATCCGGGTCAACAACGACGCCACGTACGTGCGCGACGGCGACGACCTGCACGCGAGCCTCAACATCCCCATGACCGCCGCCGCGCTGGGCACCGAGCTGAACCTCGACACCTTCGACGGCCGGCAGGAGATCGATGTCAGGGCCGGAACCCAGTCCGGCGAGGTCATTACGCTCCGCGGGCTCGGCGTCACGCACCTGCGCGGTTATGGCCGCGGCGATCTCAAGGTCCACCTCCAGGTGGACACCCCCGCCAAGCTCGACGCCGCCCAGGAGGATCTGCTCCGCCAGCTCGCCAAGCTGCGCGGGGAACAGTTCAGCGAAGGAAAGCTCGCCGCGGGCGGTGGGGTCTTCGCGAAGCTTCGGGACCGGCTCGGTAACCTGTAGCGGTGAGCAACCCGGTCTTCTTCACCGCCCCCGGCACCCTGGACGGGGTGGCCCCCGGTTCCGTCTTCGTCCTTGACGGGTCCGAGGCCCGCCACGCGGTCACGGTGAAGCGGATTGCCGTGGGCGAGGCCGTGGACATCGCCGACGGCGCCGGAAAGCGCCTGACCGGCACCGTGGCCGCCGTCGCGCCCGGCGAACTGTCCGTGCAGTGCTCCGGACTCGCCGAGGAGCCCGGGCCCGCGGTGCGGCTCGTCCTGGTCCAGGCCCTCGCGAAGGGCGACCGGGACGAACTCGCCGCCGAAACCGCCACCGAACTGGGGATCGACGCCGTCGTCCCCTGGCAGGCGGAACGTTCGATTGTCCGCTGGAAGGCGGAACGCGCGGCGAAAGCCCACGCCAAGTGGCAGTCAGTTGTCACGGCGGCGGCCAAGCAGGCACGCCGCGCCTGGATTCCGCAGGTCCGCCCCGCCGTCGACGGCGCCGGGCTGCAGACGGCAGTGGCGGCGGCCGACCTGGCCATCATCCTGCACGAGGACGCCGTGCGTCCGCTGCGTCAGGTGCTGGAGGCCTGGCTTGCGGCCGATTCCACGGCCGGCTCCTCGGGCGATGGCGCTGCTGTGGACCGGGCAGACCAGAGCCGCGAGGTGCTGCTGATCGTCGGACCCGAGGGCGGCATCAGCCCGCGGGAAGTGACCAGGCTCTGCGACGCCGGCGCGGTGACGGCCCTGCTGGGGCACCATGTGCTGCGCTCTTCCACGGCCGGTCCCGCCGCCACGGTCCTCGCCAGCGACATCCTCGGCCGCTGGTAGCCCTCGAAGTACCGTCCGTGCAGAAAAAGCGATCGACTGCTCCGTAACCGCCGTTTTGACGGTTCAAAAGGGCCGTTACGGAGCAGTCGATGCGGTCCGTTCCGCGGGGGTCCGCTATTTGACCGTGAACCCGCGGGTGTCGACGTTCAGGTCCTCGGCCGGGTTGCCCTCTTCGAGCTGCGACACCCGGACCTCGTAGTTGCCCGGCCCCAGGCTCACCGACAGCCCGAAGGCTCCCGACTGGCCGGCCTCGGCCGAGGCCGTGACCGTCCCGTCCAAATACTTGGTCTCGACGCTGCCGTCGATGCGCAGGATCTCCCACCGGAGTTTGCCGCCCGGAGCGGTGCTGCGGCCGGAGATCTTGACGGCACCGTCCTCGACGGAGGTCCCTTCCTGGGGATCAATAATCCACACCGGCGCGACCATGCCCGTGCTGCGGGCCGTCGGGGAGCCAAGCCGGACGTGGTTGAAGGCGACGTAGTCCGTATGCCCGTCCACGAGCACCACCACCTGGATCTGCTGGCCGGCATCGATCAGCCCCGCACTGGCCGCGGCTGCGGTCGCGGTGTAGACGAGCTGCTGGACCGCGCGCTCGGCCATGTCCGGGTCCACATTGCTGTTGAAGGCGTCTGCGGACAGGTCCACCGTGATGACGTTCTTGCCCGAGATAGAGCTTGCCAGTTTCCTGGGGTTCTGCCACGGGGTGAAGAAATCCGGATCGAGCGGCTTCTCGGACATCATGACCCGGAGCGCCCGGGTGACCGGATTGTCCTGTTCCGGAACGTCGCGGAACTCCCTATAGAGGAACATGCTGTCGTTGCTCCGGCCGATCCAGTACACCGGCGCCTTGTTGGACGCCTGCGTGGTTTCCAGCGGCGCGCTGGTGGTCGGCGCCGACGCCTGGGCAGACAGGACCTGCGACGGGGCACTGGCATCCGTGATCCCGGTCTGGGGCGTGGCCACGCAGCCGGAGAGGGCCAGGGCCAGCGCGGCGGGCAGCGCCAGCAGCGGCATGCCCGGACGTGTCCGCCTGCCTGCCACTGTCTGCCGAGTCCCGCGATCCCTGATGGCCGTTGCCTTCCACTGCTCGTTTTCTTGGTGTTCTAGCCCCCCAGCCCGGCTTAAAAGCCGCGACGGAGGCCGATTTCCAGCATGGCATACGGGCCCGGCGAGAACGTCTGGATTCGCCCGGCCGGCGGGAACTGCAACGGGAACGATATGAGGCCGATACGAAGTTGATACCTAAAACCGGGAACAGCGCCGGATGACGCCAGGCGGCAGCCCGACAGGCCGTGCCGTCCGGCGCGGTGCTCAGCCCCGCACTGGCGTAAGATAAAAGGACCCGCTGACCCCCGGAACCAGAATCAAGCGCCGTCAAATCAAGCGCCGTCGGGGCCGGACCAGCGGACAGACCATTTCGAACTGGAGGGGACCAGAGGCCCGCGGGCCAACACCATGACTGAAGCAGCGAACGGCAAGGCCCGGATCAGCGCCGGAGAGCGCGCCGCAGGTGAATTCCCCCACTCCCTACCAGGGCTGCGGACGGAGGTGGTCCTGTTCGACAACTCCGATCAGATGGTCCAGTCGCTTGGCAGTCATGACGAAGCCCTGCGGTTCATTGAGGCCCAGTTCCCGGCCGTCGACTTCCATGTCCGCGGCAACGAACTCGCCATCAGCGGGCCGGCCGCCGACGTGCCGCGGATCATGCGGCTGCTCAACGAGGTCCGGGGACTCGTCGCCCGGGGCACGGTCGTCACCCCCTCAGTCCTGCAGCAGCTCGTGTCGATGCTCCGGAGCCAGTCCCTGCAGAACCCGGTCGAGGTGCTCACTCACAACATCCTCTCGAGCCGCGGCAAGACGATCCGGCCGAAGACGCTGAACCAGAAGAACTACGTGGATGCGATTGACGACAACACGGTGATCTTCGGAATCGGCCCGGCCGGTACCGGCAAGACGTACCTGGCGATGGCCAAAGCCGTGCAGGCACTCCAGCAAAAGGAAGTCACCCGGATCATCCTGACCCGTCCCGCCGTCGAAGCGGGGGAGCGGCTGGGATTCCTTCCTGGCACGCTCAGCGACAAGATCGACCCCTACCTGCGGCCGCTGTACGACGCCCTGCACGAAATGATGGACCCCGAATCCATCCCGCGGCTGATCGCGGCCGGCACCATCGAGGTCGCCCCGCTGGCCTACATGCGCGGGCGCACGCTCAACGACGCCTTCATCATCCTGGACGAGGCACAGAACACCACCCCGGAGCAGATGAAGATGTTCCTCACCCGGCTGGGCTTCGGCTCCAAAATGGTGATCACCGGCGACGTCACGCAGGTTGACCTGCCCTTCGGGACCCGCTCCGGCCTCCGCATTGTGGAGGACATCCTGCAGGGCATCGACGACGTCAACTTCACCATCCTGGACGCCTCCGACGTCGTCCGTCACCGCCTGGTGGGCGACATCGTCAACGCCTACAGCGTCTGGGACGAGATCCAGCGGAACCGGGTCAAGCATTCCGTGGCCCGCGACAAGCGGGGAGAACACGCGTGAGCATTGAGGTCAACAACGAATCCGGCATCACCGTCGATGAGGCCGAGCTGGTCCAGCTGTCCCGGTTCATTTTCGAACGGCTCTTCATCCACCCGCAGGCCGAACTGTCGATCCTCCTCGTGGACGAGCCGGCCATGGAGAAGCTGCACATCGAGCTGATGGACGAGCCGGGCTCCACCGATGTGCTCTCGGTGCCCATGGACGAGCTGACGCCGGGCACCCCGGACAAGCCCACACCGCAGGGCATGCTCGGCGACATCGCCATCTGCCCGCAGGTCGCGGAGGTCCAGGCGATGAACGCCGGCCACTCCACCCAGGACGAGATGCTGCTGCTCACCACCCACGGCATCCTGCACCTGCTCGGCTTCGACCACGCGGAGCCGGAGGAGAAGGAGGAGATGTTCGGCCTCCAGCGCGAACTGCTCGCTGCCTTCACCGGTAAAGATGCCCCCTCCGAGACGATTCAGTGACGCCACTGATCGTTGCCGGCATGGCGCTGGTGTTCCTCAGTTTTGCCGCGTTCCTGACCGCGGCCGAATCTGCCTTCAACTACCTATCCCGGCACGACGCCGAGGCCGCGATCCTGCACAGCCGCGGTACCGCGCTCCAACGCATCATGGCGCAGCCCGTGGCGCACATGCGCGCCCTGCGGTTCTGGCGCATCTGGTTCGATATGGCCTCCGCCGTAGCCGTGACGGTGCTGCTGAACAGCCTGCTCGACAACGTCTGGCTCTCCGGGCTGATCGCCACCGGCGTGATGGCCCTGCTGGGCTTCGTGATCGTCGGGGTGTCCCCGCGACAGCTCGGCCGGGTGCACTCGGCCGGCCTGGTCCGCTTCAGCGCCCCGCTGATCCGCTGGCTCTGCTGGGTGCTGGGGCCCATTCCGGGCTGGCTCGTCACCCTGGGCAGCGCGGTGGCCCCCGGGGCGCCCGCGGACAACGAGGCCTTCTTCAGTGAAGAGGAATTCCGCGAGCTCGTGGACCGGGCCACGGAGTCCGACGTGATCGAGGACAACGAAGCCGAGATGATCCAGTCGGTCTTCGACTTCGGGGACACCCTGGTCCGCTCCGTCATGGTGCCCCGCACCGACATCCTCTGCATCGACTCCGGGTCCAGCCTGCACCGGGCCATGTCGCTGTTCCTGCGTTCGGGCTATTCCCGGATCCCCGTCATCGGCGAGAACACGGACCAGGTTCTGGGCATCGTGTACCTCAAGGACGTGGCCGCGGTCATCCACAACCTCGGCCCCGGTGAGGAGCCGCCGGTTGTGGACGAGCTCGCCCGCGAGGTGCGCTACGTGCCGGACTCCAAGCCGGTGAGTGAACTGCTGCGCGAACTGCAGAAGGAATCGACGCACGTCGCGATCGTGATCGACGAATACGGCGGCACGGCCGGGCTCGTGACCCTCGAGGACCTGATCGAGGAAATTGTCGGTGAGATCGTCGATGAATACGACACCGAGAGCGCGGAGGCGGTCGAACTCGGCGACGGAAGCTACCGGGTCAGCGCCCGGATGAGCATCGATGACCTCGGTGAGCTGTTCGACCTCGAGCTCGACGACGACGAAGTGGACACCGTGGGCGGCCTGCTCGCCAAGGCCCTCGGCCGGGTGCCGATTGTCGGCAGCACCGTCGAGGTCCACGGCCTGTCCCTCCGTGCCGACCGGCTCGAGGGCCGGCGGAACCGTGTCAGCCACATCATTGCGGCGGCCGTACCAACAGTAGAAACTGACCTTGAAGACCTTCTCGACGAGGCCGCACCAATCCAACAGGGAGTCTCACGTGAGCAAGCAGAATAAGTCCGACGGCGAAGCAGCCCACGGCGGCTACCGGGCCGGGTTTGCCGTGTTGGTCGGGCGGCCCAATACAGGCAAGTCCACCCTCACCAACGCCCTGGTCGGCCAGAAGGTAGCCATCACCTCGGCCAAGCCGCAGACCACGCGGCACACCATCCGCGGCATCGTGCACCGGGAGGACGGGCAGCTGATCCTCGTGGACACACCGGGCCTGCACCGCCCGCGCACCCTGCTGGGGAAGCGGTTGAACGAACTCGTCGCCGACACCCTCGCCGAGGTCGACGCGATCGGCTTCTGCCTGCCGGCCAACGAGAAGATCGGCCCCGGTGACAAGTTCATCGCCGCCCAGCTCGCGGCCATCGGCAACAAGCCGGTCATCGCGATCGTGACGAAGTCCGACACCGTGGACCGCCAGGCCCTCACCGAACAGCTGCTCGCTGTCGACGCTCTGGGCCGAGACGTCCTCGGCGAGGACGGCTGGAAGGATATTGTCCCGGTTTCCGCCGCCGACGGCTTCCAGGTCAAGACCATTGCCGACGTGCTGATCGGCCTTATGCCGCTGTCGCCGCCGCTGTACCCGGACGGACACCTGACGGACGAACCGGAAGCCGTGATGATCGCCGAACTCATCCGGGAGGCTGCCCTCGAAGGCGTCCGCGACGAACTGCCGCACTCCCTCGCGGTTGTCGTCGATGAGATCGTCCCGCGGGAAGGGCGGCCTGAAGACAAGCCGTTCCTCGACGTCCGGGTCAATCTGTACGTGGAACGCCCCTCCCAGAAGGCCATCATCATCGGCAAGGGCGGCGCCCGGCTCCGCGAAGTCGGCACCAACGCGCGGAAGGGAATCGAGGCGTTGCTCGGCGCGCGCATTTACCTCGACCTGCACGTGAAGGTCGCCAAGGACTGGCAGCGGGACCCGAAGCAGCTCGTCAAGCTCGGTTTCTAGGCACCACCCCGGCGCCGGCGAGGCCGGCGCCGCTCCCATGGAGCCCGCCATCGGGGAATTCCCAGATTCGGGCCCTAAAATGGGCTGACCCCTTTTCTGAAAGAAGGCTCAACTGTGTCTCGACCCCGTGAAGACCGCGCAGACGGAACCGGATCCCCGGTTCGGTCAGGTTCTGCTGCCCGGCACACGGATGATCCCGCCGTCGGTCCGGCACGGCATCTGGGACGCGTCCGGGCCATGCCCGGCTGGCTGAAAATCGGCACCGCAGTGGTCTCCATCCTGCTGGTGGGTGTCCTCGCCTTCGGCGGCTACTGGGTCCTCCGCTTGCAGGGAAATATCAGCAAGGCATCGCTCGGGGCCGGCAGCGACAAGACCGAGGGTACCCTGGACGACTCGCGGGACCGGATGCAGATTCTCATTCTGGGCTCGGACACCCGGGACGGGAAGAACTCGAAGTACGGCACGTCCGACGATGCCACCGGGTTCGGGCACTCCGACGTCATGATGCTGATGGACATCTCGGCGGACAACAAGCGGGTCAGCGTGGTCAGCTTCCCCCGCGACCTGCTCGTGGACACGCCCGCCTGCACCGACCAGGAATCCAAGCAGGAATTCCCGGCGAAGCAGAATGTGATGATCAACGAGGCCATGTCCGAGGCCGGCATCGGCTGCGCCGTGGATACGGTCAACAAACTGACGGGCCTGGAGATCGACCACTTTATGATGGCCGACTTCAATGCCGTCAAGGAGCTCTCGAACACGGTGGGCGGTGTGGAGGTGTGCATCAGCGACGCCGTGTACGACCCGGATTCGAAGCTGCGGCTCCCCGCGGGAACCTCCACGGTCCAGGGGGAGCAGGCACTGGCGTTCCTGCGCACCCGGCACGCGTTTGCGGACGGCGGCGACCTCGGCAGGATCAAGGCTCAGCAGGGCTTCCTGTCGGCCATGACGCGGAAGCTAAAGGATGACGGCACGATGTCCAACCCCGCCAAGATGCTGGAGATTGCCGACGTCGTCACCCGGAACCTGACCATCGACGACGGGCTCGCCTCCATCCCGACGCTGCTGACGGTCGGGAACCGGCTGAAGAACATCGACGTCGGCAAGGTCGCCTTCGTGGCGGTCCCGACCGTGCCCGCGGTGAGCGACCCGAACCGCCTGCAGGTCGCCGAGCCCGCCGCTTCCCAGCTCTTCGCGGCGATGCGCAAGGACATTGACCTCACGGACCCGACGGCGCCGCCGAGCCCGTCCGCATCCCCGGACCCCAGTGCCAGTGCCGAGCCGACACCCAGCGAGACGGCCCCCGCCTACGAGAAGGCGCTGCAGCCCGTCACGGTCGCGAACGGATCCGGTGTTCCGGCGCGCACCCAGGAGATCATCCAGGCCCTCACCGCCGGCGGTTTCACCCAGCTCGGCCAGCTTGCCGCCCAGCCGGTCGCAGCGACCGCCGTCTATTACGGTGCGGGCTACGAGGTTGTCGCCGCCGATGTCGCCGCCCTGTTGGGCATTCCGGCGACGCAGGTGCTTCCGGCCGCCGGTGTTGCCGGCGTCCAGGTCTACCTGGGCAGCGTCCTGGCGGGCGGCACCCCGGGTGCGGACGCCGCGGTGCAGCTGCCCGCGGACATCGTCAACCAGACCGCCGGTGACGTGGTCTGCCAGCAGGCCAACCCGGCGCTGATCACCCGGTAGCGGCGCCGCTTCAGCCGGCGAGGGCCGGCCGCGGGAACTGGACTGTTCCCGCGGCCGGCCGTTTGTGCGTGTCCGGGCGGGCGGTGCCGCCGGGGAGCACCTACCAGATGCTGACCCGCTCGGCCGCCGGCATCCACATGCCGTCCTGCTCCGCCATGCCGAAGGCCTCGTGGAAGGCGTCCAGGTTCTTGGCGATCTGGTTGGTGCGGAACTCATTGGGGGAGTGCGGATCCGTGGCGATCCTGCGGATCGCTTCCTCGGTCCGGATGACCTGCCGCCAGCTGGCAGCCCAGGACGCAAAGAAGCGCTGCACGCCGGTCAGGCCGTCCAGGACCGGAGGCTCCTGCCCGTCAAGGCTGATCCGGTAGGCCTTGTAGGCAATCGTCAGGCCGCCGAGGTCTCCGATGTTCTCGCCCAGGGTGAGTTTGCCGTTGACGGTGTGCCCGGGCGCGGCGGCGGGGGAGAGCGCGTCGAACTGGGCCACCAGCCTGGCGGTCAGTGATTCGAAGGCGGTGCGGTCGTCTTCCGTCCACCAGTTGCGGAGCAGCCCGCTGCCATCGTACTGGGAGCCCTGGTCGTCAAAGCCGTGGCCGATTTCGTGGCCGATGACAGCGCCGATGCCGCCGTAGTTGACGGCATCGTCGGCGTCGGCGGTGAAGAAGGGCGGCTGCAGGATCGCCGCGGGGAAAACGATCTCGTTGAGCAGCGGGTGGTAGTACGCGTTTACCGTCTGCGGCGTCATCAGCCACTTCTCCCGGTCCACGGGCTTGCCCACCTCGTCAAGGTGCCGGTCGACGTCGGCGTTGTGCGCCCGCTCCACATTGCCGAGCAGATCCGACGGGTCGATCTCCACCGCGGAGTAGTCGATCCACTTGTCCGGGTAGCCGATCTTGGCCCGGAAGGAATCGAGCTTCTTCAGCGCCTCATGTTTCGTGTCCTCGCCCATCCAGGCCAGGCCGGTGATCGATTCCCGGTACGCCTCGATCAGGTTCGCGACCAGCGACTCCATCCGGGCCTTGTGCGTCTCCGGGAAGTGCCGGGCCACGTAGATCTGGCCCACGGCCTCGCCAAGTGCAGCCTCGACGACGGCGACCCCGCGCTTCCACCGGTCCCTGTTCCGCGGCGTGCCGCTGAGCGTGGTGCCGTAAAAGGCGAAGTTGGCGTCCACCAACGCGGAGGAGAGGTACGGTGCGGCCGCGCTGACGACGCGCAGGGCAAGCCATTCCTGCCACGCGGACAACGGCTCGGAGTCCAGCAGGGCCGCCGCTCCGGCGAAGAAGTCCGGCGTGCTCACGACCAGTTCGGCGCGCTTCTCCGGTGTGATGGCGGCGGCGTCGAACCAGGTCGTGAGGAGCGGGAACAGCTCCGCGGCCTCGTCGGCGGACTTCAGGTTGTACGTCTTCTGCGGATCCCGCAGGGTGACCTTGTCCCAGTGGTGCGAGGCCAGCGCCGTTTCCAGTGCCACGACCCGGCCAGCCGCTGTTTCCGGGCCGGCGACGCCGGCCAGGGTGAAAACGGTCGCCACATGGTCCTGGTACGCCTGGACGACGGCGGCGAACTTCTCGTCGCGGTAATACGATTCATCCGGCAGGCCCAGTCCGCCCTGGCCGGTGTAGAGCAGGATTCGGTCGGGGTTGCCGGCGTCGGGGGCGGGATAGATGTAGAAGAGGCCGCCCACGTCCGCGCGGAACAGGCGCCCGGAGAGGGCCACGAGCTCGGCGGCCGTCTGCGTGGCGAACACCTCGGCGAGCCGCTGCCGGATCGGGTCCAGGCCCTTGGCCTCCACCGCAGCCTCGTCCATGAAGCTGTTGTAGAGGTCCCCGATCTTCTGCTCGATCCCGGTTGACTCCGCGCCGCGGGCGGCCGCGTCCAAAATGATCTCCTTCACCGCAAGCTCCGAGTCGTCCCGCAGCGCCGTGAACGTGCCCTCCAGGGGCCGGTCGTCCGGGATCTCGGTGCTCTTGAGCCAGGTGCCGTTGACATGCTGGTACAGGTCATCCTGCGGCCGGACACTGGCGTCGATATTGGACAGGGCGATCCCCGAAAGTGACACGGATGCTCCTTTGAGAGGCAGCCCGGGACCGCCGTGTTACGGGTCGCGGTCTGCATGGTGGACGTTACGGAGGTGTGGCTCCTTCATCTTACGCACCCGTGTTACTGTGAAAAGGTGCGCGCAGAACTGCTCCTCCTTAGCTGCCGCGGCGAGGCCTCAGACGCGATCTAGCGCAAGGCCCACCCTCGCTGCGGAGTTTGTGTTGCCCGGCCACCTTTCATCAGGAATCACAGAAAAGGCCCCGATTGTAATGCGAAACGCACAGAAGCCCTCAGGAATGCCCGTCCACCGCTACGTCCCGTTCCAGGACCTGATCACGGTTGAACTGCCGGACCGCACCTGGCCGGACAAGGTCATCACCAAGGCCCCGCGCTGGTGCGCCGTCGACCTGCGCGACGGCAACCAGGCCCTGATCGACCCGATGAGCCCCGCCCGCAAACTGAAGATGTTCCAGCTGCTGGTCCAGATGGGCTACAAGGAAATCGAAGTCGGGTTCCCCTCCGCCTCACAGACGGACTTCGACTTCGTCCGCCAGCTGATCGAGGGCAACCACATCCCGGACGACGTCACCATCCAGGTCCTGACCCAGGCCCGCGAGCACCTGATCGAGCGGACCTACGAGTCCCTGGTCGGCGCCAAGCAGGCAATCGTGCACCTGTACAACTCGACGTCGGTCCTGCAGCGCCGGGTCGTCTTCAACCAGGACGAGGACGGCATCCTGGACATCGCCCTGCAGGGCGCGCGGCTCTGCAAGAAGTACGAAGAGACGCTGCAGGACACCCACATCACCTACGAGTACTCACCGGAATCCTTCACCGGGACCGAGCTGGAGTACGCCGTGCGGGTCTGCAACGCCATCGCCGACGTGTTCGAGGCCTCCGCCGACAGCCAGGTCATCATCAACCTGCCGGCCACGGTGGAAATGGCCACCCCCAACGTCTACGCCGACTCCATTGAGTGGATGAGCCGGAACCTGCACCCGCGGGAGGGCATCATCCTGTCCCTGCACCCGCACAACGACCGCGGCACCGGCGTCGCGGCCGCCGAGCTGGGTTACCTGGCCGGCGCCGACCGGATCGAAGGCTGCCTGTTCGGCAACGGCGAGCGGACCGGCAACGTGGACCTGGTGACGCTGGGCCTGAACATGTTCGTCCAGGGCGTCGACCCGATGATCGACTTCTCCGACATCGATGAAGTCCGCCGCACCGTGGAGTACTGCAACCAGTTGCCCGTGGCCGAACGCGCTCCGTACGGCGGGGACCTCGTCTTCACCGCCTTCTCCGGTTCCCACCAGGACGCCATCAAAAAGGGCCTGGAAGCCCTGGAGAAGGACGCGGCCGCCGCCGGCAAGCACGTGTCCGACTATCCCTGGCAGGTCCCGTACCTGCCGGTCGACCCGAAGGACCTCGGCCGCAGCTACGAGGCCGTCATCCGCGTCAACTCCCAGTCGGGCAAGGGCGGCGTCGCCTACCTGCTGAAGAACGAGCACAACCTGGACCTGCCGCGGCGCGCCCAGATCGAATTCTCCGGTGTCATCCAGAAGCAGACCGACACCGTGGGCGGCGAAGTCAGCGGCGCCCAGCTCTGGCAGGTCTTCAAGGATGAATACCTGCCCTCCGGCTCCGCCGACGCGCAGTGGGGCCGCTACGCCCTCGGCCCGTTCAGCACCGAGACGGACGAGGACGGTTCCATGACGCTGCACGCCGCGCTCAAGATCGACGGGACCCCCGTCCACCGCATCGGCACCGGCAACGGTCCGATCGCTGCGCTGCTGAGCATCCTGCGCGAAGACGGCGTCGACGTCCGGGTGCTGGATTACAGCGAACATGCCCTGTCCGAAGGCGGCAGCGCCCTCGCCGCGGCCTATGTCGAATGCGCCGTGGGGGAGCGTGTGCTGTGGGGCGTCGGGATCGACGCCAACACGTCCACGTCCTCGCTCAAGGCCGTCATCTCGGCCGTGAACCGCGCCATCCGGGACGCCCGCGCCTAAGCCGGCCGTCACTGCGCCGCCGGGTCCCTCCGGCGGCGCAGCCTGCCTGAACTGCGGTGTTTCCCGATAGGCAGCGTTTCCTTCAAAGACAGTGCGAAGATTAACCGTGGCCCATCCCTCCTCCTTTGCCTCCCGCGCCTACCGTGATGACGGTGTCATCCTGCGCACCCACAAGCTGGGTGAAGCGGACCGCATCATCACCATCCTCACCAAGCATCACGGCCAGGTCCGCGCGGTGGCCAAGGGCGTCCGCCGTACCAGCAGCCGTTTCGGCGCCCGGCTGGAACCCTTTATGGTTGCGGACCTCCAACTGATCTCCGGACGTACCCTGGACATTGTCACGCAGGCCGTCGCCAAAGGGGCCTACGGCGGCAACATCGCCGCGGACTACGGCCGCTACACCGTCGCTGCGGCCATGACGGAGACGGCCGAGAAGCTCACCGACGTCGACGGTGAAGCGGGCACGGCCCAGTACAACCTCCTCGTCGGGGCCCTGGCATCGCTGAGCCGCGGGGACCACAGCCCGGAACTGATCCTCGATTCGTACCTGCTGCGCGCCCTCGCCACCGGCGGCTGGGCGCCGAGCTTCACCGATTGCGCCCGCTGCGGGGCCCGCGGCCCGCACACCGCGTTCTCGGCTCCGCTCGGCGGCATGGTGTGCGCCGACTGCCGGCCGCCGGGATCGCCCGCGCCGGCCGCGGAAACCGTCCTGCTGCTCGGCGCGCTGCTCACCGGGGACTGGACGACGGCGGACGCGTCCCTCCGCGTGCACCGCCGGGAGGCCGCCGGCCTCGTGGCCAGCTACCTGCAGTGGCATCTGGAACGTGTCCTCAAATCCCTCAAACATGTGGAGCGAACGTAACTGTGGCGTTGGGAAAAAAGAAGAATCCGGTCCGGCAGCGGAGCGCCCCCGTGGTGCTCCCGTACCCGCACGCCTCCGGAGCCGTGCCCCCGGCGATCCCGGCGGAGTTCATTCCCCGCCACGTCGCGATCGTGATGGACGGCAACGGACGCTGGGCCAACCAGCGCGGCCTGCCCCGGATCGAAGGCCACAAGGCGGGTGAACCGGCCCTGCTGGATGTGGTGGCCGGAGCGATCGAGCTTGGCATCGAGTACGTGAGTGTCTACGCCTTCTCCACCGAAAACTGGCGCCGCTCGCCCGAGGAAGTGCGCTTCCTGATGGGATTTAACAAGGACGTGCTACGTCGTCAGCGCAACCAGCTCGATGAGTGGGGCGTCCGGATCCGCTGGTCCGGCCGGCGCCCCCGGCTCTGGGGCTCGGTGATCCGCGAACTGGAGGAGGCCGAGGACTTCACCCGCGGCAACAGCACGTGCACGTTGAACATGTGTGTTAACTACGGCGGGCGCGCCGAAATCGCAGATGCGGTCTCCGCGATTGCGGAGGAAGTCGCCGCCGGGCGGCTCAAACCGGGCGCCATCACCGAAAAGACCATCCAGAAATACCTGGACGAGCCTGACCTTCCCGACGTCGACCTGTTCCTGCGCAGCTCCGGCGAGCAGCGCCTCTCCAACTTCATGCTGTGGCAGTCGGCGTATGCCGAGTTCGTCTTTATGGACACGCTCTGGCCCGACGTGGACCGGCGCACCCTGTGGGACGCCGTCGAGATCTACGCCCAGCGGGACCGCCGTTACGGCGGTGCCGTGGACGCGGCACCCGCCGGCCCGGCCTGACCCCAGGGGTTCACACGGAGGAGCCGCCGTCGTCCAGCACGTACGCGCGGAGCCAGCGGGCCAGCCGGGCGTAGGCGTCGGCGCGGACTTTCGGGGCGGACAGGAACACATCATGCAGGGCGCCGTCGACCCGTTCGAGAGTGACGGTCCGGCCGAGGCTGAGGGCTCGCAGGGCAATGGTGTTGACGTCCAGGACCGCGTCGGTGCGCCGCATGGACTCCTTCCAGAACATCCCGGTGGCGCTGGCCCCGGAGATCAGCACCAGGATCGGGACGTCGATGTTCAGTCCCCGCGCCACCTGCGACTGCCCGCTGAGGACCGCGCTCAGCCACCCGGCCCGCACGGGGAACGCCCGGGGCGGGCGGTAGTTGTCATCCAGGGTCCATTCGCCCTCCGCGGCGCTGCTGATGCTGCGCCAGTAAAAGCCGCGTTCGGGGAGCCGGATGATGGCTTCGGGCCGGAACCGCGCGAGCGGTTCCACCATGGTCCGCGCCGCGCGGCGCACGGCCGGACTGCCGTGCATTTCCAGCCACGGGCTGTCGAGGATCAGCTGCGAAACCATCCCCGGATGCCGGCTGGCCCACAACGCGGCGATCAGCCCGCCGGTGGAATGGCCCATCAGCGCCACCGTCGGCGGAGCTGCAGCCTCGGGGTGCAGGGAGGTGATGATGCCAATCGCCGCGGTGATCTCGGCGTCGTAGTCGTCCAGGTCGGCCACATAGCCGCCGTGCGCGCCGGCGTGGAGGCTCCGCCCGTGGTTGTGCATGTCGAGGGCGAAGAACGCGAAGCCTTGGCCGGTCCAGAATTCGGCGAGTTCCTCGTTGAAGAAATAGTCACTCCAGCCGTGCAGGAACAGCACGGCGCGGGGCCGGCCCCCGCCGGCCGCACCCCCGTCGGCGGCGCTCCGTGGAACGGGAACGTGCCGCACCAGCGTGGCGGTCCGCTCGACGCCGTCGGGCCCAGCCGCCGCGAAGGTACAGGCTTCGAAGTCGTCGCCGAGGATATCGGGTACCCAGTCCATTGCTTCATGCTAGCGCCCGGTAGACCGCGGGTTTGGTCTGGGCCGCCGGAACCGCAAAACTAGATCCATGCGCGTATACCCGACTTTCTTCCGGCTGGCCTTCTCATGGATGGACGCCGAACGCGCCCACAGGATCGGCTTCAGGGCCATCCGGCTCGTCCACTCCTGCGGCGCGGGACGGGTGCTGCAGAAGTTCACCGCCCCGGCGGCGTCGCTCCAGACCCAGGCGTTCGGCCTGACGTTCCCTTCCCCGTTCGGCCTGGCGGCCGGATTCGACAAGGAGGGCCACGGCATTGAGGCCCTCACCGAACTGGGCTTCGGCCATGTCGAGGTCGGCACCATCACCGGGCAGGCCCAGCCGGGGAACCCCGCACCGCGGCTCTTCCGCCTGGTCGAGGACCGGGCCGTGGTCAACCGGATGGGTTTCAACAATGACGGCGCCGCCGCCGTGGCGCCGCGCCTGAAGTCCGCCCGCGCCGCCCTGCAGCGCCGCCACCCCGGTGTCCGCCCGGTGATCGGCGTCAACATCGGCAAGAGCAAGGTCGTGGAACTCGAGGACGCCGTGGCCGACTACCTCGTCAGCGCCCGCAGCCTGGCGCCCGCCGCCGACTACCTCGTGGTCAACGTCAGCTCCCCGAATACCCCGGGCCTGCGGCTGCTGCAGGACGTCGAAACACTGCGCCCGCTGCTGACGGCCGTGGGGGAAGCGGCGGACCTGGCCTCCGGACGGCACGTTCCGCTGCTGGTCAAGATCGCCCCGGACCTCAGCGATGAAGACATCGACGACGTCGCGCGCCTGGCACTGGACCTGAAGCTGGACGGCATCATCGCCACCAACACCACCATCGCCCGCGCCGGGCTCTCCTCCAGCGCCGACAAGGTGGCGGCGTGCGGCGCCGGCGGACTGTCCGGCGCGCCGCTGAAGCAGCGGTCACTGGAGGTGCTCGCCCGGCTGAAGGCGGCCACCGGCGGCAGGCTGACCCTGGTCTCCGTGGGCGGCGTCGAAACCGCGCAGGACGTCCAGCAACGGCTCGACGCCGGCGCCACCCTCGTGCAGGGATACACGGCGTTCCTCTATGAAGGACCGTTCTGGGCCGCCCGCATCAACCGGCTGCTCGCGAAGCACCCGTCCCGGCGCTGAGCCACCCGGCACCGCACGGACCGTCCCTCGGCTGCCCGGGGGACGACAAAGCCCCCGGCAAGTCTGAACTGCTCCCCGAAAGTTGGACTGAGAAATCAGTTCTGACTTTTGGGGAGCAGTTTTATGCGGGAGAGCAGTTCGTTGTCCAGGGCGCAGCGGGAGGCCG